>NZ_JBHUGY010000027.1:0-335449 GCF_042682105.1 Mesorhizobium calcicola | reverse complement strand
CGTGGATGCGGATCGCTTTGGACATGGGCTGGGCTTCCTTGAGGAGTAGCTGATCAGGCCTTCTTGGCACCGAGATTTGGAAAGAACTGCATGATGCCACCGATGCTGGCAAGATAGAGCCCGGTAATGGTGATGCCGATCTTGGTGAAGGTGCCGACCTGCTCGCCCAGCACGCCGATCTGATCATAGAAGGCGGCGAGTGCCGCCTGCGCCAGCGCCAGCGCGCCGAAAGCGCACCACAAAAGCGTCATCGCGAGATTGATGCGCCGCAGCCGCACCACCCGCACCGGATGGATGAAGTTGATCGGCACGAAAGTCAGAATGCCGGCCACCACCACCACCGCGAACGAAACCCACTGTCCCGGTTCGATGACGAACAGCGTGAAAACCACCATGTTCCAGACGACGGGGAATCCCTTGAAGAAATTCTCCTTCGTCTTCATGCCGGTGTCGGCATAGTAGATGGCACTGGAAACGACGATGATCGCCGCCGACAGGAATGACAGTCCCTCGCCCATGAAGCCGCGCTGGTAAAGCGCGAAGGCCGGGATCAGCACGTCGGCAGGTCGGCATTCGTCGCGGCGTGATCTCCACGGTCGACTTGTCGACCGCTTGAAGCCAGTCAATCTGCGCGGCGACTTGGCAACCTTGCGAACAACGAGTTGTCGAGATGGCGCTTCAGCGACGACGACGACGTCGTCGGCGGTGAGTCCCTTGCCGTCATGGCAAGGTGACGCCCTGCGCAGCTCACCCTCAGGTCTTGGCGGCCTGACTGTCGAAGCTCTCGCGCCAGCTCCATCTGCGTGACGCCATCTTGTCGAGGAAAGCGTCAGGCGGTTGTAGAGCGAGCAGCAGCGGACATAGCGGTGGAGAGAGCGACGCACTTGGCCTGGATCGAGCGTGTCGGCGTCGAGGACGACCAGCACACCGGCGGCTTGACTCCCGCGAAACCGGTGTGCGGCGACGGCCATTGGTGGACACGGCCGGAGCATCACGCTGCCCGCGGCAAACCAGCGCGCGCAGCCGCACAGCATCTTAGAGAAGTTCGCGGCGGAAACGAAAGGAGATAATGACGCGCACACCACGACGACGAATGAGCGTTTCGACCGATAGCATCGTCTGCGCTGGTCCAGTCGTGATCTTGTCGTCATATCATTCCCCGTTCTGTTTGTTTCTCCGGGATGCTCGTCTTGTCGCGGCTTTGCGGCTGCTTGGCCCAGTTTCGTTCTTCAGGCTTTCCCGCACGGCCGCCGCAAGGAGGCATCGAGGTGACGTGGTGGTCCGCACGTAAGCGCTCCGGCTCGATGTGCCGCCATAGCCTGTCTGGGCATGCGGCGCTCGATCCAGCAGTGCGTCAGGCCAAGCGCGCGGGATATGCCGATGTCACGTGATACTGGCTTGCGCGACGTGCAGGATGTCGTCTGTTGTCGCCGCGCGAGCGCACGAAATCGAGACTTCGGAGAGAACGCGGATCGGTTCTCCGCGATTTGATCGGAACGCTCCGCTCACTCGGCTTCATCGCCTCGGGTCCGCGCAGCCCGACGCCCGGCGCGCCTTACACCTTCGTCACCACGCCGGCGTTCCTGTCGCAGTTCGGGTTCGAGACCTTGCGCGATCTGCCAGACATGGAGCAGCTCGAGGATGCCGGGTTGCTCAGCAAGGAAAGGCTGTTGGCCGGCGATTTTCCAGGGTCCCAATTTGATCGCGACGGAGAAGACGCGACGGATGATAATGGCGCGGAGACTTCGGACACGAGTTAAATGTAACCGTCGGCTGAATCGCCTGTTTAGCCACTCTATAGTCGGATCTTATCGCAGGCGATCAATATCGACGGTGCGTCCGCAGGATTGCTCCTGTCGCCTTGCTTGACTTCGCATCGGTTCCGACGAGAACCCGAACGCGGGGCTTCTGTAGTTCCTTCACGGCCAAGCCGAAAGGACTCGTTTCGTCCATGACATCCGTTCGAACCGCCCCTGCGGTCGGCATCAGGATTTGTGTGGCATTGGTTTGTGGAGTGCCCAGAGACGATCGAAGAAGCCTTCGATTTCGGCCGGCGCATTGGCGCCGGCGAGTTCGTTGGATCCAAAGCGATAGATCTCGTAGCCAGCCAGACGAAGATCGCGATCGGCCGAGACCATGTCCGCATAAAGGGTGAGCGAGGGTTTCCCTTCGGCGCTGAAATGCTGCGACCCATCCACTTCGATGACGACACGCTGATGGCCGGGGAGCAGCAACAGGAAATCCATGCGCTGCCGGCGTAGCCCGGAGCGATGCCGGAGAAGCTTCACCACGGCGGGATCGTAGTGAAGATAGACCTGCGGGATGAGCGCCGGCAGCGCGTCGCCGAGGCGTGGCCGGTAGATCTTGAAATAGGTACTGAAGAGGGTGCGTTCGGCATCCGAGGCGAGCGAGGCGTGCAATCGCTCGCCGAGCGCGCGGGCGGGTTCGTCGGATGCCGGATCCTGCGACCGCCACCAATCAACCAGTTCGCTCCAAAGGAGGCCGTCGCGCCGTATGGGGCGATCATAGACCAGGCAGCTCGCGGCATTGGAGAGGATGACGATGTCGTTGTTGATGGCGTCGGAGACGCCGATCTCGGGCTTTGGGCCATTGGAGGCGAAGATCAGATTTTTGGGGGCGCCGACCACGCCACGGGCGATCGGCGCGAGACGATAGAGCGGATAGCCGGATTCCTCGCCGTCGACCTTCAGCTCATATCCGTCGCGCCGCAGTACGGCGTTGATCGAGGTGACGAGATCGACCTGTCCGGGTCCACGTCGCCCGAGGGGATGAAGCGCGGCCTCGATCAGGCGGGCGAAGCGGTCGCGGGAGCATGTGAGGGCGCCGATCTGCTCGAAGAGAAATTCGACGCTCCAGTCACCGAAGTTGCGGACCATGTGCTGGTCGATCTCGTCCGCGAGGGGTCGGGCCGAGAAAAAGCTGGTGCCGACGAGGCCCATGGGGAACAGACGCTTGACAAGCTCGACAACGCTCTGCTCGCCGGACAGGTCGTCACCGAAGCATTTGGCGACATCGCGCCGGGTGATCTCCGTGATCCGGGGGCAATCCCTTTCCAGAACGGCCCAGCCCGCCTCTTCCAGGCCGAAATCCCCGAAATGCGCCCCGAGCTTGCGCGCGATCTCGCCGAGCTCGTACTCGGTCTTTCCTTGAAGGCCGATCCGCGCCCGATCGCGCTTGCTGATATTGTCCTCCTGCGGCGGGACCGTGATGCCGGCGACGGCCGCGACGATCGGCATCTGCTCATGAGTGGAGCGCGTCTTGAGGTATTCAGCTAGGCGCTCGCCGAGATTGGGTTCCGCGCTCATATAGCGATCTCCGGCACGCCGGCGTCGGTGAGGAGCTGGTAGAGCTCGGCGACATTGTTGCGCGCACCGCGCTCCTGGCAGAACGCGAAGATGGCGCGCTGCTTGGCGCGCGAGAGGGCGACGAAGAAGGCCGCTACTCCCTCGGGATCTCCGGGAACATGTGCCCACCAGGCTTGGTCATCAAGGCCAACGAAGACGATCGTGTCATATTCCAATCCCTTGCTTTTGTGCACGGTCATCATCGGGATCTGGTTGACGCCCTCGAAGGCGTCCAGACAGGCGGTCCAGTCGGCGGCGCCATCGGCCGACGCGAAGAAATGCAGGCAGAAGGCCTCAAGGATGATTTGGAGGAGGTCACCGACACCGTATTCGGTATAGGTTCGGGCGATGGCTGCCAGGTCGAGATATTCAAAGACTCGCGTCGCGAAGTCAGCGGCGCTATTCCGGGATGGAGCTGTCGCCGCCATATCGGCGCGAAGCGCGGCAAGGAAGGCGGTCAGGTCTGCCTCGACCTTCGCCGCGCCGATGTCGTCGTCGGCTACGACCGCCCGGAGCGCCAGAACTTTGGACGAGACCAACTGCCAGGCCGCAGGCGCGCGGCGTGTCGCTCCGAGGCGAAACATTGCGATCGCGAGGCGACAGAGGTCGTCGGAGAGGAGATCCTGAAGCGAGGTTTTCCCAAGAGCGTGGCTCTCGTTGCGGATGCGCAGGCCATGGGCAGCGAACGGTGATGCGAGCTCGTGCTCGTAATCATCGGATTTTTGCTTGACGAGGAGCGCATAGTCTCGCGGCGATCGTCCACGGGTCCCCATGTCATTGGCGAGCCATTGGGCGAGATGCGCGGCTTCGGCGGCTTTGGTCTGGCTGCGCCAGACTTGCGCCACGTCGCCATCGACCTGGCGCGCCGCACGGGCAACTGTCTGAGCGGCATTCGGATCGAGCGCGCGCGCGACGACATGCTGGATGGCAACGAGATCGGGCGACGATCGGAAATTGAAAAGCAGAGGGAAACGGGCTGCACCGAAATCGGCTTCAAGCCGCTGAAACGCATCCCTTCGAGCGCCGGCGAATATCATGATCCGCTGCTTGTCGTCGCCGACACCTGTGACGATGGTCTGTCCACCGGAGAAGGCCGAGAGCAGGAAGTCGTATTGCGCGAAAGTCGTGTCCTGGAATTCGTCGACGAAGACGAAGGGGTAGGTGGCGACCAGCGCGTTGCGGATATGCGGATTGGCGCGGAGAAGGAGCTCGGCGAGACGGTTGATGCTGACAAAAGTCAGCGAGGAGGGATGGCCAGGCCGCAACTGCGTCGCCCACCATCGGGCGATGGTGAACTCTGCTGCGCTTTGCGGTGCCTGAGGCGCGAGCGGAAGTCGATAGCCGCCGACCACCCGCGCTTCGAAATCCGTTGCACTGAAGGCAGCGATGTCGGCCTGCCATTCCTGCGGCGCGTTGAGGCGCGCCAGCGTCAGGAACTGATCGACCTGCCACCGCTTGGGAAAGGCGATGTCATAGGGTCGGGTGGGGCGGCAATCGGCCGGGACGGCGTTGAGAAACCGGTCGACCAGGCTCTTGCAGAACGAATCGAAGGTGAGCGACACGAAGCGGTTGGCGAGCTCGGGAGGGCAGCGCTGGCGAACGCGCGCAGCAAGATTGCTGGCGGCGTCAGTCTTGAATGAGATCGCCAGTACGCGATGCGGCGCATGGCAGATCCCGGTTTCGAGGAGATAGACCGCGCGTTGGGCCAGAAATTCGGTCTTGCCGGCGCCAGGCCCAGCCACCACGCATGCCGAACCGCCGTGCCGGAGCGCATTCCACGCTGCGGGTTCGAGATCGTCGATGCCACGCGGGCGCCAGTCGTCCGGACGAACAAGAGGCATGATCAGGCACCTGCCGGAGCCGCGGGCGTGAGGCGGGCGACGATCGAGGTCAGGAGAGCTCGGATTTCCGGTGGTGCGCCTGCGGCGAGAACGGCAGAATCCTGATTGCTCAGGACGCGGACATGGGTGCTTGGTTTGCCCCGCCCGAGAAACAGATAACGATACCAGCGCAGGAAGGCATCCTGGGGTGGGCCATAGAGGTGCGGCAGACCGTCGTCACCTAGAACTGCCGTGCGCGGATCGCCCAATGGCGATGGACCCTGCCGACCCGGCTCAATGACCTGATAGGCGGCCGGGAAGGTCTGAAGCATGGAATAGTCTAGATCGAGAGGGGTACAAAAGTAGACGTTGAATTGATTCAGCCAGCCCATCCACTGGTTGAGGCCAGCGATATTGTCAGGGGCCAGCGCATCGAAGCCCTCGACGTTGACCACAACGGTGCCTGCTGCGTTCAGGTGAGGACCGAACAACTGCGCCGGTTGAACGCCATTGGCGAGCAACTGCGTGCAAGTCGTCTTTATGCGCCCCCACCCGCCGCCGGAACGACCCCAGTCGAGATCGAGCAGGGTCGCGTAGGGGATATCGAGGTCGGTCAGCAGCCGCCAGAGGTGGTTCACATGCCGGCCGCCCAACGGAACCACCGCGACGAAGGAACGGTCGATCTCCAAGCCCATAGCCTCAGCAAGACGCGGCAGAACGACCTCTTCGGACGCGCCTTCGCCGAGCACGACAAAGCGCGCGAAATAAAGCTCGGGGTAGGTCCGCACTGCTTCCCGGACGAACTTGGACGCTTCCTCCTCACCGGGTGGCAGGCTGATTGGCCGCACTCGTGCAGTGCGATCAGCCGGGTTGAGCCGGAAATGCCTGACCTCGGTCGGATCGACTCTGGCGAGAATGCTCGGTGAGTGACTGGAGACGACGGCCTGGGCGCGCGGTCCTCGCGTCAGATCTTTGATCTGGCGAACAATTCGGGAGAGATAGAAGGGCGCGAGATTGTTTTCGGGCTCCTCCACCGCGATGAGGGTCAGTGCCGGCAGCGGCACGCCGTCGTCCTGAAAGCCCGCTGCGGCGGGATCGGCGACAATCCCGGCCTCGACATCGAGGATCGCCGCTGTCATCGCCAGGTGGAAGAGCGACCGTTGACCATCACTCAGGTCATCGAGGGCGCGTTCCCGGCCTGCCTCGTCGGGGCGGAACACCACTTCGACCTTGCGGATGAATTCCTGGAAGCGCAGGTCGATCGGGCGGAAGAGCGGCGTCGTGTCGGTCCCCGCCGTATGAACCTCCTGCCAGCGCCGTCTGACGGCCGCGGCAATGATATCCACGGCGGGCTCGCCCGCGAAAGCGCCGTTGAGCGTCGTGCCTGCATCGGTAAACGTGTCCCGAACCCCCTGCGACCAGTTGATCGCGCGCCAGAGCCTGCCGCGCAGGAAGGCCGTGACCTGAGAGGCGCCATCGCGCGTCGCCGGGACGTAGATCATCTGGATGCGGGCGCGATCGGTCGCCTTCAGCTCTGTACAGTCTGCTTCGGTGTAGGCGCCGAAAGTCCGGATCGCCCAGTATTTCTGCTCGATCGTTCCGTCGAGCGATCCGTCATCCGTCCATGTCGCCTCGAGGCGCAGGCGGCATTTCAGCCTACCGGCCTCGTCGGCGGCCATCTGGTGGAAGAATTCTGGGATTGCTGCTCCGCCCGCACCGGCGGCATCGAGTTCGGGGAAGGCCACGATCGCTTCCAGTACGAAGCTCCGTTGCAGGGGCGCGGCGATTTCGACGGACGGAATATGAAAATCCTGACGCCGCAGTCGGCGATGGTCGCCGGTAATTCCGAATAGGCGTTGAAGGGCCTGCATGACGGCCGTCTTGCCCGCGCCGTTGACGCCGACGAAGGCCGTCAGGCCGGGCGTGAGATCGATGGTGAGCGGGGCAGGCCCGAAACAACGGAAATTGGAAAGTGTCAGGCGTTCAATGAACATGGCGCGTCGTCGACCTCATCGAAGATTGTTGAAAATGTCACTGGGGCGACGAGTGATCATTCAGTCCCTACCTCGTCCGGGTCGTCGAAATGATGGGCCAGATAGGCTTGGCGAAACTTCTCGGCGATCGTGGCAAGCTCGTTTGCCAAGGCAGATATGCGTTTGATAGGATATTCATGCGCCTTTGCGGCCAGCACGACGTTGTAGGAACCGTCGAACGGGTTCTGGTCAAAATGGCCGTGGGCGAGGCGGTTCCGGTCAGCGTTCAGCGACCGCAGGCGGCTCATCGGCAGAGTCGCTACTCCTCCCAGCCTGGACGTGGTCGACAGTGCTTCAAGCGTATCCAACCGCGCCGCAAAGGGGCCTGCCGTCAGTGAGGAGCGTAGGTGTTGGGACTTTCTCTCCCCAAGCTCCCAGGCGATGATCTGGCTCAGATAATAATCGACCTCGTTGAAGGCGAGGATGAAGCGGCCGAGAGCCGCTTCATAGTCGGTCCGGATCGCAGGATCAGCCCAGGGGACGTCGTCGTCATCGATTCCGGTCATGGCACAGGCATTCGTGTTCGGCGACCGGCTTCTGGAGAAGAGGCGGTCTAGTTGAAGCGCAAGCCGAACAATCCGCCGGTATCGGTCGCATCCGTGAGCTTGGGGTCCATGACATGGTCCTGGACGTTGAAGCCGCGTTGGAATCCTTCCTTGGGGAGGGCGTCGGAATTCATGGTGACGATGTATTGAAAGCCCGCCGCCTCAGCGCGCTCAGCGCCAAGTTGAAGCGCTTTGGCGACCTGGCGCTCGTCGACGCCGTCGAAGAGATGGCTGTCGTGCAACAGGAAGCCTGGGCCGCGGCCTAGCCGCAGGCTGATCTCGGTCAGCATCAGATCGAAGCAGAATATCTGCATGTTCGTGATGCCCTTGCTGCGCTGCCCTTCGATATGGACATCAAACTGCGGGCCGCTCCCAGTCTCGGAAATGGTCAGGCTCCCGGCCTTCTCATAAAGCGACTCGGATAGCGCCTCGAACGCGAGGATCGCCTCGCGGATGATATCGCTGCGCTCGTGGATGTCGTCGCGCAGCGCCTTGGTAAGATTGGCGCGCTCTATGTCGAGCTCGGCCTTGGTGCTCTCGATGCGTTCCGCGGTCTCAAGGCGTTGGCGGAGGCCCTCGACCTCTGCTTCGGCGCGGCCAGCTTCCTCGCGCAGGCTGGTATAGTGCTCGAGGGCGCCGCCGGAGCGAAGAACCGTCATGATCTGGCGACGCCGGCGATCACGTTCGATCGTGCGCCGGTCGCGTTCTGCGATGCGCGTTTCGGCCGAAGCGATCTCGGCACTGAGATGCGCGCGCCGGTTTTCAATGATCGTCCGGTGGAACCGCTCCACTTCATCGAAACGGCGACGCACCATGTCGGAGAGCACCACCCCGGCTTCAGCATAGAGCTTCGTGACATCGCCGAGATCCGGCGCGGCCTCGTCGTTGAGGGAGGCGCGAAGCTGCTGGAGCAGGTCGCCATCAACCACGTTCTCGACATTCAGTCCGTCGATCTCGCGCGTGATCTCATTGGCTTCGCGCTCAAGCTCCTTGTATTCGGGCACGACCTCGAAATTGATGAGCTGCTGCCGCAGCCGGATAGTGCGGGCCTCAGCAACGGTGAGTCTGGTGCGCAGGTCCGCCGCGCGCCCGAAGAACCGCCCGAGATCGCCGCCCTTGGCGGCTTTTCTCAGCTCCTGAGCGACCTTTTCCTGCCCGCGCAATTCCTGGAATTTGCCCGGAATGGTCCAGTCGAGGCCAAGCAGGTAGCAGATCGACACCTGCTGGTTCCACGGCGGCTGGACGGTCGCATGCTGCATCGGCCGCTGGAAGCCGCCATTGAGCTGGCGGCGCGCGAAATAGGAGAACAGCGATCGGAACGATGGCTGGAAACGCTCGGCTTCGTCCCCGGTGGTGACGGGCAGGCCGAACCACAGGGCGCCGAGATTGGCCTTCCAGTTCTCATTGGAGAGCTCATATAGGCCCGCCTCGCGGTTGAACTGCGGCGGGACAGGCCAGCCCTCGACGTCACCATTGATCATGATGCGGCTCGGTCTTGCACCGCTGCGGGCGGCAGACACCGCCTGGCCGGCGATGTCGACCGCGGCATCGAAGGTCCAATCGACCAGCTCCGGGGAGCGGAAGATGCTCTCCTTGCGGGCTTCCGCACCGAACAGGAAATGTACCAACTCGACGAAGCTGGTCTTGCCCGCGCCGTTGCGGGACTGGCGATCACTGGCGCCAGCGCTCTTGTCGGCAAGCAGGATGTTGAGGCCCGGCTTGAAGGTCAGGGCCTTGAAGGACGCGAGATCGCTGCTGAAACGCCGGATCATGATGCGGACCTCCGCACCAGGCCGCGATCATAGTCGACGGCGCCGATCGTGAAGAGCAGATCGAGCGACAGGATGAACCACTGATAGTCGATCGGCGCGTTCGGGGTATGCAGTGACCGGCGGCCGCGCAATTCGTCCCAGAGTCGGGACATGGTCATCGGCCGCTTCAGTATCTCTAGCACTTCGGCACCGACACCGATGAGGGCGCGTTCGGGACGCACATGTTTCGTCGGGAGGATCATAACGCCTCCACGAGGACGGCCGGGTCTTCGAAGATGTCGCAGCTGTCGAAGAAATAAGCGAGGACCGCGAGTGCAGCGCCCTGACGCTTGGGCTCGCCGTTCATGCCAGCATAGTCCTGCAGGTAGCCGAAGATTGAATCCGCCGGGAGCTCCAGGCTTTTGAGTTCGGCGTATCGCGTGCGGAACGCCTCGGCAATCCGCTCGCCGAGATCAGGCCGCGCGCTCTTGCTGAAAAATGTATCGACGAGCGCGCTCTTGCGACGGCCCATTTGAAGCAGTACCGCGCTGTCGTCCGACAGTTCATTCTTCTTCAACTTCTCAAGAGAGGGCGGCGTCAGAGGCGGATTGGGATTGGGCTCCTGCCGGGCGAGCGCGTCGATGATCGGGACGATGTCGCTCAGGACAAGGTGGTCGAGAACGGCGATCGAGGGCGCGTAGCCGAACAATGCCTGCATGGCGGGAAGGGCCAGTGTGAAGACAAGCGCATGCAGTTCCGGCTCGGACCAGGTCTCGATGTTGATATCGGGATGGCCGGCGCGAAGCGCGTCGATATGCTGGACCACCTTCGGAGGGAGGCCGTCGCCGTCATTGTGGACGAAGATCCATTCGCTCATCTGGTCGCCCCAGTGGGCGAGGGCACCATGGAAATCCTCGTCGATTTTGGCGATCAACTTGGTGTCCGTCATCTGCTTGGGGGCATAGCACTGGAACACCGCTCGCGTACTGACGCGGCGGCCGTCGCTTTTGAGATCGCCTTGGGCGCCGTAGGGGCGCACCTCTTCAAAGTCCGCGCCAAAGGCATGGCCTGCGAGCTGAACGAACCAATCCTGGAACGTGATGCCTTGCTTGGTGTGGAAGGCCAGCCGGAAGTGGAGGACGTAGATGGCGCGCTGCAATTCATCCATGGCGAGGCTTCGCCTCGCGGGTTACGGCGCGCCGGCTTGGAGCAGTCCGTGGTTGTGAAATCGCCTCGCCGAGTTGGTGGATGCGAAGGGCAGGGCGCTTGGGAAGCTTGACGACAAGTTCGAGTTTGCCGCCGACAGCCTCGACATAGCTTTTAAGCGTCGAGAGATACATGTCCGCCTGGTTCTCGATCTTCGAGACGGACGGCTGCTTGATGTTGAGCGCGGAAGCGATCTCGGCCTGACCCTTACCAGCGATCTGCCGAAGCTCGCGCAGGCCCTCCACCTCCTCCGGGACCGCATCACGATGCGGCTCGATCGCGGATTGCCGTGCCGCGGTCAGGTCGGAAATGTCTTCGAGGTGTCGCCCCATCATGCTTCCCCATTGGCCCAATGGCGCGGTTGCTGCTGGGAAGCGCGCGACGCTAGGACCATTCCGTTTAACGGAGCGAACAAAGAGCGTCGATTAGCAACGATTCCCCCGTATCCATATAGCTGTTAAGCTATGTGGTGTCATTCGGTTTCTGAGACGATGCGCAGGATCTATCCGCCTCGTATAACGATTGTTGGTCTTCGGCCCGATGGCGGTGTTCAGAGAATAGCTGCCCGCTAAAAACACTCCCACCGATCTTCGAACTCGACCAGGTCAAACGCTGCGCGATTGTCAGACATCGACCAACCAAACCTCGACGCCAGCACGCTCGAACTGCGGGCGGCGCTCGTTTCCGGGAAACTGAGGCGACATGAAGAAGACGTAGCGATTGATTTCGGGCTGAACAACACCCTCGATCGGTTTCTCGTGTTGAACCGTCGCCTGGCGGATCTTAAGATCAACGTTGTATTCGCGAAAGAGCCAAAGGGCGATGAAATCATCCGTGTAGGCCGCAAGGTATTGCCAGACATTGAGCGTTTCCAGGAAACCCTCAAATCATATCTTGCGCAGCAGGACATACTGCTTCCAGTGCTGCAGATCGACGTCGGGACGCCGTAGGATAAAGGCCCGGCCAAAGTGAAGGCCGTTGCTACGAACCCAGCCAAGCGCGAACGGGACTTTCAAATCGATAGACTGCTTGGCCTCGAGTTCTATGAAACGGACGTTGCTTCGTAGGTGCCCCAACGCTAATGTTCGCTTCAAAGTACGCGCGGGGGCGCAGTGGGGTTTAGATACAGAAAGTCATTGAGGCTTATTCCCGGCGTTCGCCTGAACGTCACCGGGAAAGGGCTCAGCAGTGCCTCCTTTGGCAAGCCCGGCTCCACGTTGAACATGGGTCGTGGCGGCATTCAGAGCACGGTTGGTCTTCCCGGTTCGGGCATGTCCTATGCTTCCAAGCGCAGCGGTAAATCAGCTCTTTTTCTGGGCTTATTGATCGCAGCACTCGTGGCCCTGATCTACCACGCCGCCAGGGGAAGCCGGGCGGCGCAAGTCTCGTTGGTTGCTATCGGCGTCGTCGGTGTTGGGGCGGCCTTGATGGCCCAGAATTCCGACACAAAATCCGGCGCTGCGCCAAGCCTGACATTGGCACCCCGAACCGTCCGCCAGGAACTAGGACAGACCCAACCGCTGCCGCCGGCAAGCCGCGACATCAGCCCTTCGATTCTGCCGCCATTTGTGGAAGCAGCCAAAGCGCCGGTTCAGCAGAACGCTCCCATTGGCAATAGCTGGCCCACCTCCACTGGTGATCAGAAACCACCAAGCACTTCATCGGGAACCGATCTGGGTTCCTCGGCAGCGGTCGAGCAGCCGCAAAGCGAGCAATTTCCAACGGCAGTCGTGACCAGGACCGCGAATATCCGTTCGGATCCTTCCATGGGCGGCACCGTGGTGAGGCAGGTGCCGGCCGGCACCGCTCTGACGGTGGTCGAAATCAATGGTCGCTGGGCCCGGGTCAGCAAGGACAAAGTCACATTCGGGTGGATCAACCGCTCGCTGCTGGCGGCGCAGCCCTCCTACCAGTAGCACACCGGGCTTCTGCGGCCTGGCCTGCTGTAAGCGCTCCGGCCCCGCACAAACGCCCATTGCGCATCAGGTCGTATGGGCAGTCGCATATGCCGACCACGGGGTCTCTGACAGGATCGCCCGAAGCATGCTCCGAAACGGTGCCGTCATCTGATACAGCCGCTGGCGCGAGCGGTGCGGTCGAAGTCAGATCGACCGGCTTTGCCTCGCTGAGGTAGTCGCCATGGATCCATCCGATCCGTGCAGAGACCCTCACATTGTATCAGTCACCTTGTTGACCATTGGTCTGGACCAGGTCGCCCAGCGGAAGCGTGGTGATGATACGCGCCCCGGTTTCAGGCGCGACCCTGACACGGACGTTTTTGGTGGTGTACAGCCAGCGGACCAACGTGGTGGGGTTGGGCTCCTGGGCAGCCACCGCGTCGGGCTTTGCATAGGCGATCGAGCTCTTGTTCGGCTGTGCCTGAGGCGCCGCGGAGGTAGTTGCCGCGGGGACCGCTGGCGGGGCGGGGGGGGTGGCGATCTGGCGTCGATGCTCGACATGGCCCACCCGATAGCGCAGAAAACCGCGATGCCCCAGCCGATCCGTTGTTGGCTGACCATTTCACCCTCCCTGCACAATACAAAACAGAGCAGTGCGCGAAAGTCGAATCGACTTTTGGTGGCTAAATCTCAAGTCAATTGACAGCAGAAACCGAGCATCTGTAGATAGGGAAGGGGATTGAAAATTGGGGCGGGCAAGGGCATCGACGCGCTTTGCAATCCCGGTATCAATAATTTTTGGACGCTACCTGTCGAATGCCGGGAGCCCCGGGCTTGCGGGAAGCGATATTTCGGGGAAAAGGCGAGTAAAATGTCCAACCAGTTTGATCAGATACCGTTTGGGGCTGCAGAGTTCGCGGATAACCCCGAACCTCGCTGTCCATGCCTCCTTCTGCTCGACACGTCATATTCGATGAACGGAGCGCCGATCGACGCACTGAACCAGGGCCTTGTCGCCTTTAAGGACGAGCTCGCGGCCGACAGCCTGGCGATGAAACGCGTCGAGGTCGCGATCGTCACCTTCGGACCGGTCAATATCGTCGCGCCTTTCCAGACCGCTGACCTGTTTACGCCCAGCACGCTGGTGACCAGCGGCGACACCCCAATGGGTGCGGCGATCGAGCAAGGCCTAGAGATGTTGCGACGTCGCAAAGATGAATACCGCGCGAACGGCATCTCCTATTATCGCCCATGGGTCTTTCTTATGACGGACGGCGCACCCACGGACAGCATCGTTGCTGCCGAACACGCGGTCAAATCCGGCGAGGCAGCAAAGGCGTTTTCGTTCTTCGCCGTTGGCGTCGAGGGTGCCAACATGGACATCCTTGCCAAGCTCTCCACACGCCAGCCGCTGAAGCTAAGTGGCCTCAAATTCCGCGAGCTGTTCTCATGGCTCTCCGCATCGCTGTCAGGCGTCTCGCAGTCGCAGGTCGGACAGACCGTGGCGCTCCAATCTCCCGCAGGTTGGGCTGAGGTGTGATGTCTTGGCGCATAGCGTCGGCTAGCGCCATCGGCACTTCGCATGTCACGGCCGGCAAGCCCTGTCAGGATAATTCGGTCCATGCCCTGATCGAGGGCAGGGAAGGTCCAATCCTCGCGGCCGCTGTCTGCGACGGCGCTGGCAGTGCGGCGCACTCGGAGGTTGGGTCTTGGCTGGCCGGGCAGAACCTGCTGGAGCTCATTTTCGTGCACTTCACAGAGAACGGTGCGCTCGATCAGATCGACCGGCCAAAAGCGTTGGCGTGGGTGACCGAAATTGCCGAGCGCATCGCCGCTCATGCGCGCGCACTCGGTCATGAGGTGCGCGATTATGCATGCACGCTGCTGGTTGCCATCCTCGGCCCTACAAGCACTGTGTTCTTCCAGGTCGGCGACGGCGCAATGGTTGTTTCGCACGGCAGTGAAGACGGATGGTCCTACGTGTTCTGGCCGCAGCACGGCGAGTTTGCCAACACGACCAACTTCGTCACGTCGTCAAATGTCGCGGATGTCCTCGAATTCGAGTTCGCGCCACGGCGCATTGACGAGGTCGCGCTGTTCTCGGACGGTATCGAGAACCTCGTCTTGCACCAGGCTTCGCGCAGCGTCCATCAGCCTTTCTTCGATACGATGTTCCCGGCGGTCAGACGATCGGCAGTCGCGGGCGAGGACTCTACGCTGTCGGATGGACTGAAGGCTTATCTGCTTTCGCCGCAGATCTGCCAGAGGACCGATGATGACAAGTCGTTGATCCTGGCCACGAGATCGCCAGCTGAAGCGATGATGGCCGCAAAATGAATGCCAAGGTCCGCGAGGTGTTCACTCTGCGAGGGGAAGCCCTCAAGCTTGGCGAAATCGTCGGCCAGGGCGGCGAGGGCGCCGTCTACGACCTAACTGCACACAAGAACCATGTCGCCAAGATCTACCACCGGCCGCTCGACCAGCAGAGGATCGACAAGATCCGTGCGATGGGCAAGATCAAGACCGATTCACTCGAAAAGCTGACGGCCTGGCCGACGGGGCTGGTCTGCTCCAAGGACAGCAAGCCCATCGGGCTGATCATGCCGAAGATCAGCGGTCGCAAAAGCATCCATCAGCTCTACAGCCCCAAAAGCCGCAGAACCGACTTTCAGCGGGTCGATTGGCGATTTCTGACACGTGTAGCGGCAAACACCGCGAGAGCATTTGCGGCCGTTCACGATAACGCCTGCGTCATCGGCGATGTGAACCACGGCGGTGTGCTCGTGGCGCAGGACGCTACCGTGCGCCTGATCGACTGCGACAGCTTCCAGGTCTCCTATCTGGGACAGCAATATCTTTGCGAGGTGGGCATCGAGACCTTCACACCGCCGGAGCTGCAGGGCAGATCGTTTTCGGGCATCGTGAGGACGCCCAATCACGACAATTTCGGTTTGGCCGTGATGGCCTTCCTGTTGCTGTTCATGGGAAAACACCCCTTTGCCGGCCGCTACGCGGGAACCGGCGACATGCCGATTTCGAAGGCGATCGAGGAGCACCGCTTTCCCTACGGGGCGAACGCCGCCGCGGTTGGAATGGCGAGGCCTCCGAGTTCCCCCGAACTCGCCATCGTCGGCCCACGACTTGCAAAAATGTTTGAGGATGCCTTCTCGCAAAGGGGAACGTCGGCTGGCAGGCCCGTGGCCCGGGAATGGGTGGCTGCCCTGGCGGAACTTGAAGCGAACCTCAAGCAGTGCTCCGCCAATTCCAGCCACTGGTCACTTGGCTCATCGCCGTGCCCTTGGTGCAAAATGGAAGGCGCCACGGGCGTCCCGCTCTTCTCAACCGTTGTTCCCGCCGGCGGGGCTACGCTTTTCGATATCGCCGGATTCCAGCGGCAGGTGGACGCCATCCCGCACCCCGGGCCGGTGCCGACCGTCCTCGAAAAGAATGTGACACCAGATCCCAACGCCTTGAAGCTCAAGGGGCACGCGCGCCGCACCAATTTCCGGGCAGGAATAGCGGCCGCAGTGGTCGGCGTCGCTGGCTTAATGATGGCGCAGATCTGGGTGCTGGGCATCGCCATGGGGGTTTTTCTGGGGTTGAGAGGTTTCTTGAACAGGGACAGCGAGGCTGCGGAATACCGGCGCATCGCCGGCGAGGCCGCCACCCAGTGGAAAAACGCGCAAACCCCGTGGATGCAGAGGGCCGGGCCGGATGCCTTCGACAGGCAAAAAACGGTGCTCGCCGGGCTCAGGCGCGAATGGGACATCTTACCTTCCAAACGGGTAGCCAGGATCTCGGAGCTCGAGCGCAACCGCCGCCAGGCGCAACTGCACCGGTTCCTGGACAACTTTGAAATCTCATCGGCAAAGATCGAGAGCATCGGACCGGGCAAGAAACAGGTCCTGGAGTCGTATGGCGTCGAAACAGCGCTCGATGTCGAGAGGAACAAGCTCTACAGTGTGCCCGGATTCGGACCCAAAACCGCGCAGAAGTTGTTGAATTGGCGAAGGTCCGTCGAAGCCCGCTTTGTCTTCGATCCCTCACGCGCGATCGATCCACGCGATATCGCGCAGATTGACCAGGATATTCTCGGCGACCGCAAGCGGCTGCAGGGCGCCCTGGTTCTCGGTCTTGAGCAACTCAAGCAGACAAGGGCCCAGATTCTTGCCGCCCGTGAACACAGTCGCCCGGAAATCGAGCGATTGCGGTTGGCATTGGATCAGTCGTCGGCAAACGTTGCCGCGATTTCAGGTTGAGACGGCTAACGCTGGATCGCCAATCAGGCTCGCTCCGCGAAGACCTCAGCCCCAACTCGCGACCAGCGTTCGACGACGGCGGAACTGGGAGACATGAGAATCGGAGAAGAGTCTTGGACCGAGGGATCGCGTGTCCGAACTGCGTTGAACAAGAAGAGAACATCGGGCAGTCTGCGCCGATCTATTGGGGGGGACTAGGCATGCATCTTTCGACGGTCTTTGCGCGCTTCTATAAGTCGTTCAATTTTGACCGGATCCGCAAGGCAAAGCCGGGCGCTAAGGCGCGAGGTGAATGGGAGAATTTCCGCGGCCAGTGGTTTCCCTATGTGGAGGTGCGGATAGACGAGCGTCTGACCACAATCGTCGGCGCGAACGAGTCAGGCAAGAGTCACCTTCTGAGCGCTATCGAAAAGGCAGTTACCGGCGAGGGCTTCGCCCGCCGCGACCTCTGCCGCTACTGCGAATTCTTCGGGGTGACTGTAGACGAGGGGTGCTGGCCTCACCTTGGCGTGGCCTGGGTTGAGGTAACCCCAGCGGAGTGGGAGGCTATTAAGGAAGTGACCGGGGCGACCGAGCCTGCGGCTACCGAATTCATGATGTTCCGCGAAGGGCCCGACGATCTGACCATATGGATCCCTGCCGGTGACGAGTGGCTGGCCTATCCCCTCAAGGTCGTAGACGCGAAGGAGTTCACGGCGATTCTTCCGAGTCCCTATCGAATTCATTCGTCCGTTGCTTTGCCCGACAGCGTTCCGTTCAGTTGGCTCGTTTCGGGAAGTGCGACGGGAGAGCATTCCTCCCGTCGAGCGCGAGCGTCGCTGCTCGACGGGTTGAAGCCGCTCGCCAGTTTGATCGGCCCGGATCACACCTCGGTTCAAAGTAATGCATCCGGCATCTTCGCTATTCTGAAGCCGCTCGTCCAGGAACTTGGCCGCCCGCCGCAGGTCGATGAGGACGGTCGCTCGCTCGGCTTGGCACGCAGCCTTCTGCTGGATTTGGCACGGATCGACCCAGAGGCAATATCTGAACTCGCAGAGGCGATCGCCGACGGCCAAGAGGGATACGCGAATGCGCTGGTCGAGCGGATCAACGAGCAGCTCGAGCGATCGCTGAATTTCCGCCGCTGGTGGGTCCAGGACAGAGACTTCTCGCTGCGCGTGGCGCCGCGCGAGCACGACCTAGTCTTCACCATCCGCGACCGCACGGGGACGGAATACACGTTCGCGGAGCGCAGCAGCGGTCTGAAATACTTCCTATCATATCTAATCCAGTCTCAGACTCATCGACCGGGATCGCAGGAGCGAATCCTGCTCATGGACGAACCTGACACGTATCTGTCCGCCGAAGCGCAGCAGGACCTCATGCGTGTTCTGCGCGACTTAACGGACGATCAGCCGGATCGCCCGGCCATCCAGGTAGTCTACGTGACACACTCACCATTCCTGATCGACAAGAATCACGCGGAGCGCATCCGCGTTCTCGAGAAGGGGCGTGGACGCGATGGAACGCTGGTCGTCGATAATGCCGCCCAGAACCATTATGAGCCGCTGCGCTCCGCATTCGGTTCCTATGTCGGGGAGACCGCCTTCGTGGGGTCGGTTAACCTGCTAGTCGAGGGCATCACGGAGCAGGTGCTCTTGGCAGGAGCGTCGCGAGCCATCCGGAAGTTGGGTGCGCGCGAGAACGACTCCCTCGACCTGAATAGTATCGTGATCGTGCCGTGCGGGTCGGCGAGCCACGTGCCTTACATGGTCCACCTAGTGCGCGGGCGTGATGCGGAGAAGCCGCCGGTCGTCGTGCTGGTGGATTCCGATTCGGCCGGCGATGACGCGGTCAAGGCTCTGAAGCGCAAGCCACTGAGCAGCCTCTTGTCGTCAGACCTAGTCCTGCAGTTGGGAAAGATCGAGCAGGACGTCGAGGGCATCGCCGAGATCGAGGATCTGGTCCCAGCTTCGCTAGCTGCCGCCGCCGCGAACGTCTGCCTTCAGGAGCTCGCGATGTATCGAGCGGGCAAGCCGACGACGATTTCCGCCGGCGACCTCGAATGCGGCGCCCAGGTAGGCGGTCTCTTCAAGAGGCTCGAAGCCATGCTGGCCGAGAAGGATACGAGGATTGAAAAGCTGCCTTTCGCACGTGCCGTGGTCAGGCTGTGCGAGGAGCGGACCGCTGAACACTGCGATGCCATCGATCTGTATCTGGAGCGCATGCGTCGGGTCTTCATGGACTTGAACCGGCTGCGCCGCCGTGCGGAGGGTGAGGCGGGACGCGACCGGCTGAGCCATCTGGTCGACCGTGAACAGCAGCTGTTCGTTCGCGACCATCCCCGGACAGCAGCCAGGGAGGAGGTCTCGAACCTACTGGAGAAGGTTGAGGCGCTACTGGATGGTTCCGTAGAGGCGGACGCGATCCAGCGATTGATCCAGCAGATCCGCCGCGACCATCGGCTGGACGACGAGCCAGTTCGCCCGGTTGTGGAGATGGAAAAGCTTGTTCTGGCGCTGGCTGCCCTTAAGGATTCCCTCAGGATCGAGCGCCTCGCCGAGGCGGAGCGGAAGGCGCCGATACCAGCCGACGCTGCCCTGGCGGCCACTGCCGAGCAGGATGCGGAGATAACCGACGCAGCGGTCGAGCCGACGGTCGAAAGTCAGCAGCCGGCCGCCTGAGTCGTGCTGCACCTGTCTAACGGACGGCGCTGCCTTACGGCCGCCGCTTCTTCGGAAGGAGCCGAGCATAGAATTCGTCGTCACGGACGACGGCCGATAGAACATCAGCCGTCCCCTGTTTGAGATGCGGACGCGGCGGGTCGACAATTCCAGTGAAACGGATGAATTCTGAAGTCATGCAGCATATCGGCCGCTAGTCTAGAGTTACACGCAACTGACTTGCTTCCTGCGTGGCGGCATCCTCGACCTAGCGGCACGGCGCAGGACAGACGAGTGAAACACTCGCCCTGTTCGTCCGCTTTGGCTAAATTCGACCACCCCTCTACCAGAAAGCGCACAGGTGGCGGCGCGTGCAAGAGGGGCAGAGCGCTATGATCAATTTATCGCCGCTCTTGGCCGCCGCTTGTCGTGGGTGCGAAGCTGCGGACGGAAGTGTCAGAAGAAATTATTCACGCCAAATAAGTCTGAGCACACCTCTTCTTTGTGATTTAGCTGTGAAATGTATTGCGGAGAACGGAGAGCGGAAAACTCCTCAGTCGCGGAGCCTATGCAGATGAGCCGCGATTTTCGGGGCGACGCCTGGGTGGTGAACCGATCAACTATCAGAACCTCGCGTAGGATCGGTTCCATTTCGCAAACGCTCTCTCAGCCGGCGCGCGGAAACCCGGCTTCGGTATGTCCGTCTGCTAACAGCGCATTCATTCTCAATGATTGTTCACGTTTTATCACCTTCACGAATGTCTCCACAATCGCCGAGTGGTGCGAGATCTTATCACTGCTGCGGCGCCAAAATACCACGTAGTGGTAATTTGCTGAGGGTCGAAAAGGAACGATCCTCACATCAAACATCTGATATTGCTGCGCAATGAATTCGTTATCGATTGCGATGCCCATCCCGTGGGCCACAAAAGAAACGTCCAAGCCTATCGTGTCGGAGAAGATCTTGGCACTCCGCCCGTGCGCCAGTGAGCCTAGTTTGCTGGAAGTGTATTCTTTCTCTAGATCGATAAGCGGCTCGTCTGAGATGCCATCCAGAGTTATGACGTCTTTTCTGGCAAGGGGATGGTCAGGATGCAATACACAGACGCTTGTGCTATCTGCCACTATCTGCCACTCGAAAAAACGCCCGTCTAACGGCAGCCGGGATATTCCGATATCGGCCTCTCCGGTCACAATGCTTTGTGCTATCTCATCGTATCGCTGTGCCCTGAAATGAAACTCTAGAGATGGATCGAGATCGTTGAGCGCATCAATGATTTGCGGGATAAGCTTTAACGCGAATATATGAGGTGCGGCAATCGTTAGACGGCTTTGCTTAGAGCGGAAACTGTCGGTGATTTCCCTCTCAATCCGCCCTACTGTCTCGAAGTATCTGTCTAGCCGGTTGTAAAGCTCGATCGCGCGTGTGGTTGGGATAAGGCCACGGCGATCTCGCACGAACAGTTCCTCGCCCACAGTGTCTTCAAACAGTTTGAGATGCTGACTTACGGCCGACTGGGTGATGCCAAGTTCTTTGGCCGCTCGCCTTGTGGAACCGGTCCGTATGATCTCCCGAAAAATCTGGGCAGACCTGAATCCAGCCTTGCTGTTTCGACCCAAACTTTCTTCCATCGCGTTTGCCCCTAGCTCGATAGCTGCGGAGCCCTCCGCATCCGTTTGCCCGCTATATCAGTAAAGCTAATAGGGTGTCACAAAAACTTAATAAATTGACGGTTTTTTGAGTGCCTTCCATGGTCTGGTATGCAAATTCACGATCAAGCTTATTCTTCATCGCTGGGCTTAGCTGCCGGCTGGCAAAGTGCGGCCTTGCGAGATAGCTGGTACGAGATCGACCTCGGTGCGATCAGGCACAATTATCATCAACTCCGCGCGCAGCTGCCTACTAAGGTGAAAATTTTTGCGTGTTTGAAGCGCAATGGATATGGCTGTGGAGCGGGGCCTGTCGCCCGCGCCTTGGCGTCAGAGGGGGCTGACGGCTTCGCCGTGGCTACGTTATCGGACGCCATCGCCATTCGGGACTTGGGTATAGATCTGCCGGTTCTGCTCTATCCCGGACCTCTGCCGACGTCGTCGAAAACAATTGAATCGCTCGGACTCACTGTGACCGTCTCCAGCGTTGATGAACTGGAGTGTTGGCGTGCCGCCATGAATACCACGCGCATTTTCGTAAAGGCGGATCTCGGGTTCTTCAGAGCCGGGGCCACGCCGCAGGAAATGGGTCGACTTCTCGCGGCCGCGCACGCCTACAAAGACGTTGACGTACAGGGCTCTACGCCCATCTTAGCGAGCTACCAACATCGTCGGCTTCGGATGCGAGCGAGCAATTCGCCCGCCTCGAGCGGATTCTACAGGATGCCGAGGATTCCGGCACCCGCCCTCCTATCACCATGCTGTCGAGCACTGCAGGTGTGCTTCAGTACCCTGCGATGGATCTCGATGCCGTCGATCCCGGGGCCTTGTTCATCGGTCTTCCCGAGACAGATCGACCCGCGCGGCCTGTCACACTGCGGCCGGCGCTTAGGGCCATTTCGACATGCCTCGTTTCCGTCAAGCGGATCGATTATTCTCTCGGCCCAATGCCGGACCTACCCGGTTTTCGTTCGGGAATGACCATCGGTGTGCTGGGGATGGGGTGGGGCGACGGATTTCCGCGCCACCTTCCAGCGCAAGCGGAGGCGTTGGTGCGGGGGCACCGCGCACGCCTGCTTGGTCCCGCGCATCTCGAACACCTCCGCATTGATCTGACAGACGTCCCTGACGCGAGGTTTGGTGACCAGGTGCTCCTGCTTGGGCAGCAAGGAAACCAGACGATCACGCAGGACGAAATCGTCGCTCTATGGGGCACCGACGTAATTGGGCTTTATGCCCAGCTCCGGGACCACATCCCGCGCGTCTATGTCTAAGTGTCTGCTCCAAAAAGAAGTGAGTGATTTCAGCGGGTTGTGATTCTGTCGGATTGCTGAGATTCGACGGAGATCATGATGCCCTGGACCGAAACCACTCGCCCTCACTATGAACGGCGCTGCCCGCGCTACGCAAGCGACCTGACGGACGCGGAGTGGGCGCTGATCGAGCCGCTGATGCCGGCGCCGAACCGGATCGGCCGGCCCCGCAAGACGGACCTGCGCGAGGTTGTGAACGCGCTGCTTTACATGGCGTCGTCGGGCGGAGCATGGCGGCTTCTGCCGAAGGACTTCCCACCGTTCTCGACGGTGCAGAAATACTTCTGGCGCTGGCGGGACGAAGGATTGCTGCGCGCCGTCAACAATGAACTCGTCATGGCGGCGCGCGAACGGGAAGGCCGGGAAGCGAGCCCGTCCGCCGGCGTCATCGACAGTCAGTCGGTCAAGACCACCGAAAGCGGCGGAATACGAGGCTTCGACGCCGGCAAGAAGATCATGGGCCGCAAGCGCCACATCGTCGTCGACACGCTGGGCCTGCTGGTCGGCGTCGTCGTTCACGCCGCCGACATTCAAGACCGCGACGGCGCGCCGGCCGTCCTGAAATCCATCCTCAAGCGCTGGCCGTGGCTGCGCCATGTCTTCGCCGACGGCGGCTATGCAGGGCCGAAACTGCGGGGTGTCCTGCAAAAGATCGGCAAGTTCACGATGGAGATCATCAAGCGATCGGACAGCGCCAAAGGCTTCGAGATTCTGCCACGCCGATGGGTCGTTGAGCGGACCTTCGCATGGCTGGGTAGGTGCCGTAGGCTGGCCAAGGACTTCGAGCGATCCATCGAATCCGCACAGGCCTGGGTCCTCATCGCAAACATCCGCATGCTTACCCGACGGCTCGCAAGGGCCTGAAAACACGGCGGTCATTCCGATTCAGACACTAAGAAATTCGACGCAAAAAAGAGGACCTAGAATGAATGCGTTCAGAACAGAACTATTGCTCTTGCTCGTATCTTTTGTCTTCGGACATGGGAGCCGGTAGCAATGTCAGCAACAATTAGAACAATTCCTCGTCATACAGTGCCCGACGCAGCCGCCGAAGCGATCCACGTAGAGGACCTGCACAAGAAGTTTGGCTCGCTACATGTATTGAAGGGGGTTTCGCTATCTGCACGCGACGGGGATGTGGTGGCGGTCATCGGTGGCAGCGGCTCGGGCAAATCAACGCTACTTCGCTGTATCAACTGCCTGGAAAACCCGACCAGCGGTGTTATCAGGGTGAATGGCGAGGAAATACGCCTTAAGCCAGACGGCAGTGGAAGCACCGTTCCGGCGGACCGAAAGCAGATCGAACGCATACGTTCCAGGCTCGGCATGGTCTTTCAGAGCTTCAATCTCTGGAGCCACATGACCTTGATCGAAAACGTGATCGAGGTGCCGGTTCGTGTGCTTGGCCTCAAGCGAGAAGTAGCGATCGTTGAAGCCGAGAAGCTGCTCGCGAGAGTGGGGCTTCTGGAAAAGCGGGACGTCTACCCGGCATTTCTATCCGGCGGCCAGCAGCAGCGTGGCGCAATCGCCCGCGCGCTAGCGGTCCAGCCACGCGTCATGCTCTTTGACGAACCAACGTCATCACTCGATCCTGAACTCATCGGCGAGGTGTTGGGCGTCATTGGCGGTTTGGCCCGTGAAGGTCGCACCATGATCCTGGTCACGCATGAAATGAAATTTGCCCGCGAGGTCGCCACCCACGTGGTCTTTCTTCACGAGGGCCGCGTCGAGGAAGAAGGACCACCGAACGCAATATTCGGCTCTCCGAAATCGGAGAGGCTTCAACAGTTCATCCGCAGAGTAACTTAGCGGTTGAAACACCAAAGTGAACCACACGACTTATAGGGGAATCATAGTGAGCATACTTTCCAAAATTACGGTAGCAGCGGCAGTCTTTTGGGCATCTACTTTGATGGCGCAAGCTGACCAGATGAAGGTCGGAATCGCGGCAGAGCCCTATCCTCCATTCTCGTCCCTGGACGCCTCTGGAAAATGGGTCGGCTGGGAGATTGAAATCATTGATGCAATCTGCGCCGAGGCAAAACTCGACTGCGTCATCACTCCGGTGGCCTGGGACGGGATCATTCCTTCTCTGACGTCCAAGAAAATCGATGTCATCATGAGTTCGATGTCGATCACCGAGAAGCGCAAGAAGACGATCGATTTCTCCGACAAATACTATAGCGACAACGGGTACACAATTGCCGGTCCCAAGGGAGCCGCAATGGAACCTACGCCTGAAGGCCTCAAGGGCAAAATCCTCGGTGTTCAGGTCTCCAGCAACGCCGAAGTCTACGCCAGCAAGCACTTCAAAGACAGCTTGGCCGAGATCAAAACATACCAGACACAGGATGAGGCCAGCCAGGACCTGGTCGCCGGCAGGATCGACGCCATTCTGGCGAGCCCGCTTACCGTTGATCAATTTCTGAAGTCTGAACAGGGTAAGCTTGAAGCGCACGGACGGTCTCTGGCCAAACGGTCTCGATCGGATTCCAGAGGTCTTCGAATCTGTGGTTTTCTTGACCGCCACCGGGGAGTTTCTGAGAGTAATAGTAGTTCTCGTACCCAGTTGCCCTCGGCTCCTTCGGCAGCGGTGCCTCTGGCGCCTCGGCCCGATAGACTTGGACGCGGCCGCGGTCATCGGCGAAGCCTTCCATATAGGTGACCGAGATGAAGTGGTGTTTTCGGTTCGTCCGTCCCGCCCGATGCCCCACGATACAGGCCAGGTCGCCGAGCGGTACGGCTGGGAGCCGAGGCGCATAAACCCCGCTCTGGCCTATCTGATGGCCCGGGTCGTTGATCAGGTCGGCAGCGATACGCAGCGCGTCATCTTCGGTCGACCAATCCATGAGGGTGTTTCAAGGTTCGTCCGGCCTATGTCCCTGGATTCAGGGGCCGGGGAACGGCGCTGCACCCAAAGAAGAGGACTTGATAATATGAAGTGTCGATTAGACGAACCGTGCTATATGCAAGCGATAAGATAGAGCCCCCCCGACCAGAGGTTCACCCGGGGTGTTGACAAAGAGAGCGTCAATACCCATACTTTGGACGTGAGCATCGCTCCGGGGTTGGCGCCAGGCGCCAGCCGAACTTTTCAAAACGAAGGCCCGGCTAGTCCGGGTCTTTGTTTTTTATCCGTTCAAAGCAGCTGTATTTGATGCCGCAGGATGCCAGGTCCTCGGGCTGTAGGTGCGCGTCGTTGAGACGCTTGTGGTCCATCAGGGCCCGGTAGGGCCGGTAGGACGGGTCATAGCCGCCCTTGGCCATCGGATAGAGGTAGAGATCGGCGATCTGCAGCATCGGTGTGGCTTTGGTTCTGCCGCGCGGCTCCCCGCGCACGATGTCCCGGAACTCCTCGGCGGTTAACGACCCGTAACTGGCGGAGTTGGCACCGTCGAACGGCATCCCCTGCGTCTTCAGGATCCGCGTGTAGGCCACCAGGTCGCGGTCCTCGGCTTTGCCGGCGCGCTCGAAGAACACGCGCAGCTTGCGGTCCTGGCTGCGGGCATATTTGGCGGCGCGCTCGATCAGGATGCAGTAGGCCGTTTTGCACATAAACCACAGGCGGTCCTGATACCGGTCCCGGTAGCGGGCGACGTAGCCGGGTCGGTCGATCACCGCGGCGATGCCGATCACGGGCAGCGCAAGCAACATCCCTTGCAGATCTCCCAGGAACTCATAGGCGGCCTCCGGCTTCTTCAGCCAGCCGAAGTCGCCGCGTCCGCCCCGGATCGCCCAAGAGTGAAGCGGGTAGGTGATGCCGTGCTTTTGGCAGAAGGCCTTGTGGCGGGCGTAGAGCTCGTCGACGTCTTCCTCGTTGATGAGGATGCCGCCGAGGGCGAAATAATCCATTTCGTCCCGGCGCTTCTCTTTGGGCTCTCGGTCTGGCTCGCGGCTGCCGCTGTCGTCGAGGTAGAGGTGAATTTCGCGGTCTGTCACGGCTAGGCTTTCATATCCGCACCAGCTTGGCTCAAAAACCGGAGGCTGCATAGCAATCTGATGACCCGGCAGGGCGAGGGGGTTCAGCACCGCGGCTTCTTGGCGTTGCGTTCCGCCTTTGACGGATCATCCGTAACAAAGGGCAGCTTGCCCTCGCTCTCAAACCCGACATCCAGTTGCACATCCACCTTCCCTATTCGGAGATGGACGCGGATGCTTCTATGGCCAAGACCTCCAAGCCCGCGATCTCCTGCATCACCTTGCCGGCGATGCCCTGCAGATCACCGTACATTCCGACGGTCGACTCGATGACACCCTGGATCTGAGCGTCCCGCTTGGCCCACAGGCGGATTGTGGCTTTCCTTTCCTTGGCAAGGTCGTCCTGCATATCGGAGAATTTCTCGACGATCGCCTCGACCCGGTGGCGAAACCTGGGGCCAGTCAGATAGCCGTAGACCTGCTCCATCTTGGTGGCCTGGCCGTCTTGGGCGAGGCGGGAGTTGGCGAGCTCGATGAGGGACTGCCGGAGCATGATCGCGATCGGAATCGCGCATTTGGGATGGGCGATGTAGACGCCATCCACCAGATCGAACGTTTCGACCCCCGCAGGCAGCGCCTCGGAGATCATCAACGCGATGTCTGCCTTGGCGGCGCGCTGGTCTGTCCGCAGCTTGCCCAGCCAGCCCTGGCTCCAGTTCCTGGTGCGTTTTGATTCCCACAGGATCGCGCCGCACGGCTGGCCGGCCGGTCCCACCACGCGTTGCAGCACGTCACCACCGAACTCACCCTTGGCGACCGGTTCGATGATGTCCATCGGGAACCGGCGGGCGATCAGCGACTCCAACTCGAGCTCAAGGACCTCGCCCTGAAGCTGCTGAGATCCTTGCTCGGCGCGGCGCTTCAGCTCCTCGATCTGGCGCTGCATGCCGGCGATCTGTTCCTCTTTCTCGGCCACCTTCATCTTGAGGCCGTCTTCGGCTTCGGTCCTGGCCTTGACGCGGACGGCGTCCAACCCTTCCTGGATCCTCTTTTCGATGGTCAGCGCCATTTCGCGCTTTTCATCGTCGAGCGCCCGCTGCTGCTTCATAAATTCGGCCTGCTGCAACTGCGCCGCGGCGAGCTTTTCGTCCCGCGCCCTCAGCGTCGCCTCCATCTCGCCCAACCTCCTGTCCTTGTCCTCAAGGTCGGTCGAGACCAGAAGTTTTGCCTTGCGGGCCTCTTCGGCGGCGATGGCGGCACGCTCGAGCTTGAGTTTTTCGGCGACCTGGCTGTCGATGTCATCCCGGGCGGCGTCGATAGCCGCCTGCTTGCGTTGAACCTCCTCCTCCCTGGCCGTCATGGCGGCGTTGCTCTGCGCCAGTCGCCGTTCATATTCCTCGCGCGTCGCCGCAATCAGCGGCGCCGCGAGCGACTCGTTGAGCTTGATGTCGGTCTTGCAGCGCGGGCAGCTGATTGTCGGCTCATTGAGAGTCCTGGGCTGGACAGTCATCAGGCAGATCCTCTCAAGGGAACGTGGTGCAAAAGAACGCCTCAAAGTATACAGGATTGCAGGGCGGCCGGATAGAACGAAGAGTGAACTTGCCAGTTATCCCCCGGAGAGGTGACTTGACCGGAACTGAACCGGCCATTGGCCTTCTTCGTTGCGATCCGGAGGAGACAATAGATAGACAGGGAGCTAGCGATGAATCGATCTCCAGGCATTGTGCGGAAGACCAAAGACGGCGAGTACATGGCTTTCGCTGACCTGGCAGCCGAGAAGCTGCAGGGCGTCGACTACGATTTCCTGGTCTTGGATCGAGCTTCGAACGTAGCAATTGTCGCGCCGCATGGCGGCTGGATTGAGCATGGCACGTCTCAACTGGCCACCGCCGTCGCGGGAGATGATTTCTCGCTCTACCTGTTTGAAGGGCTCAAGCCGAAACGACCGCATCGCGAGCTGCATATACCATCCGAATATTTCGACGAAAATCAATGCGTCGGCTTGGTGAGCAAGGCCCAGATCGCGATCGGCATGCACGGCCGCGCGGACGGCGACGACCCGGAGACGATCTGGCTCGGCGGCCGGGGCAAGGAGTTGCGCGACGCCATTGCGCTGGCAGTTACGAGCGTGGGCTTCAAGGCCATCACGTCCGGCCATTGCCTTCCCGGCGAGCACCGGAACAACATATGCAACCGCGGAATATCCCGGGCGGGCGTGCAACTCGAGTTGCCAAAAACGCTCCGGGATGCGCTGGTCGCGGACCCCGAACGCCGCGCTCTATTTTCCGGCGCGGTCCGCAAGGCGATTTCGGGTCATCTCTGCAAAAATGGGACGGCTTGAGATCTGGGCGGCGGCCAGCCCTTCAGCACCACGATCACGGCTTCGGTCTGAACGCCCATACCGGAATCTTGTTCTGCCTGCCGATACATCGCTTGTTGAACAGAGCGATCCAAGCCAGTTGGACGTCCAGCAAACTGGCGACTGTCGAGACGGCGAGCGCATCGTCGATCGCCGCGGCGTCGCCGTGGATGAACGCGTTGCGCCGATGCTGAACGGTCTGGAGGTGGCGGGACACCTCGGGGTAGCCGATGTCGGCCAGATCGTCCCAGAAGGTCTTGCCCCAGCGGTCGCGGTAGACCCGGTTCAGCCTTTGCCCGATGTTGGGCGTCCGGCGAAGTTCCTTGTTCTCGGGATCGTCAGCGAAGGCGGCCTCGAAAAACCGCTCCATCAACACCTCAAAGGCCGTCCAGAACAGGATCACGAAGACCAGGCGTGGGAAAACGCGCCCAGACATCCCGTTCGTGGCGGTTAGCGCCCGCTCCCATTCGTTCCGCATCAAGTCGAGCAGCACGAAGATCGTGCAGGGAGCCGCCCCCGGCAAAGTGTACCGTGGGACGCCGTCGCGGCCGTTCAACTCGGGAAACGCGTCCGGCTGCATCTGACGATGGCAAACCGGACACGGGCGATGCACGTCCGTGTAACGCACGATGTCGTGGAAAGAGTTCATGCCACTCAACTTGCCCGCCAAGTTGGCAGGAATCTCTCGTCAGGCAGTTTAGAGGGCCTGCCAGTGTGGCAGTTGGCGAGAGCAATCTCTGGAGGTGCGCGTTGTTCAGGGTATCCCCAACGAGCCGGCGGGCAAAGTGTCGTTCGACCCGTCTCAGCGGCTGGCGCGGATCGTAATGCCGAAGCAGCCATCCACCTCCGAAGAGCGTCGACGCGAACAGGACGCGCGCATAGCCGCTCAGATGGACTTGGTGAAGAGGATCGTCGAATGAGGATATTCGTTGACACCCGCGCTGCGCTCACCGTGCGCGCGGCCTTCGATATGGCGGTCGAGATGCGATATCCGGTGCTTGCGGTCGGCAAAGCCGGGCTCGGCAAGACTGTAGCACTCAGGTGGTAATTACTCACGCCCTTGTCAGGGGCAAGAATCCCTGAATCTATGGGGATATGGATCGCACTGATTTGCAGCGTCTGACGAAGGAAGAGTTGATCGATCTGGTGCTGCGGATACAGCGGCCAGAGAAGACATCACGCACGTCGTCCAAGCCACCTTCGAGCGATCGCAAGGCGCGTCGGGACAGGGCAAAGCCTGGCGGCGCCAAGGCGGGTCATGAAGGTCACAGCCGCGCCATGAGTGAGGATGCCGATCGCATCATCGATCATCATCCCGACCAATGCCTTTGCTGCCGCGCCAGCCTGTCGAGCGATCTTGCTGCCGAAACCGTCAGCGAGCACGACAAGATTGAGCTTCCCGCGATCAGGCCTTTGATTGAGCGCCATCGGCGCCTGGCAGTCCGTTGCCCGTCCTGCGGCACGCTGGTCGTCGCGGCTGTGCCAGATGCGGCGAAGGGGACGCCGTTCGGGCCACGCGTGCACGCCGTAGCGACCTATCTCAAGACTTTCCAGGCCCTGTCCTACGAGCGGCTGCAGGGCGCGTTCGCGAACCTTTTCGGTCTCAACATTAGCCAGGGCGGACTGATGAACATGTTGCGCCGTGCGCAGGGCGCGTTCGCGGCTGAGTGCGACAAGGCCGTCGCGGCGTTGCGCCGGGCCAAGGTCATCGCCTCCGATGAGACCGGCGTGCGGATCGAAGGAAGCAACGCCTACCACTGGGTGTTTCGCTGCGCCGAAGCGGTTGTTCATCAAGCGGCGCCAACGCGCGGCGCTGTCGTGGTCCGGACCCTGATGGACGGCCATCGGCCCGACGTCTGGTGTTCCGATCGCTATGCCGCACAACAAGGTCACGCAAATGCGCATCAGACCTGCCTGGCGCATCTCGCCCGCGACGTCGCCTATGCGGACGAGGCAAGTGAGGACATGCTGCCCTCACGGCTCAAACGTTGGCTGCAAAGGGCCTTCGCCCTAGCCGACGGTATGGAAACCTTCGCCGCCTCGACCATCGCCGGCAAGCGTCGCGCCCTGGAGCGAAGTCTGGACGATATCTTCGCCACCACAACGTCGTGCGATCTGGCCCGCGACATCCAAAACAAGTTCAGGCGAGCTCGTGATCAACTTTTGACCTTTGCCCAATGGCCAGGAATGGTCGACGCGACGAACAACGCCTGCGAACGGGCGCTGAGACCCGCCGTCGTTCAACGGAAGATCACCAACGGCTATCGCGCCATGTGGGCCGCCCAGGGCGAAGCCGACATTCGAACCGTCGTCGACACGGCTCGTCTCGCGCCAGGCACGAACTCCTTCAAAATCATCCTTCAAACCGTCAGCGCCTGAAATCTGCGATGACTGAGCCCGCGACCTTGATCTTCCGAGCCTCTCTTCGGGCACGGCTTTGTCGGGACATCGAGGTGTCGAGTTCGAGCACGCTGGCGGATCTGGCCGAAGCCATCGTAGCGGCATTTGGCTTCGACTTGGATCACGCCTACGGCTTCTATTCAAAGCTGACGGGAAAGCTGTTCGACTCGCCCCTGCGGTTCGAACTCTTCGCCGACATAGAGGGGAGCGGCTCTCGCAGCGTGAAGGGCACCCGCGTCAGCACAGCCTTCCAGAAGGTGGGCTCGGCAATGACCTTCTTGTACGACTACGGCGACGAGTGGCGCTTCCGCGTTGAACTTATTGGAACAGGGCAGGCGCAGCCCGATGCCAATTACCCGAGGATCGTCAGCAAGATCGGCAAGGCTCCCCCGCAGTACCCGGACATCGACGACGAGTGACGACGCACCGTGCCGCATCGAGGGGGCGAGGGGGTGGGTAATTACCTCAGGTGGATAGCCGCCCAAAGCGGAGCTCCCTACTGTGAGGTTGCGCAGCATAGCAAGGCTGTCAGGCTGATTTTCCAGATGCTGCACGACGCCTACGGCGTCCAAAAGGACAGCAAGTTCACCTACGACCTTGGGAAGGATTGCATCAACTTTTTGGACGCCCGATACGGCGCGACGCGTGCGTTACTGGTGGACGAATATCAGAACTTCACACCCACTGTGTTACGGGAGCTGCTGCATCTTCAGGAGTGCTGCGGTTTCCCGTTGCTGCTCTCTGGTAACGCTCATCGGTTGGCGGGAACGAGGCGTGACACCAACGCCATGGATCAGATCGAAAGCCGTATCGGCATGCGTTTTGAGATCGGGCAGCCGACGCGCGAGGATTGGGTGAATACCGGCGCCGAACACAACGTTGTGGGGGCCGACGCCTACGAAGCGATTGTTATCTACGGTGAGAACACCTCCCTTCGCGCGCTTTGCCACCTCCCCAGAACTGCGCTGCCGTTACCAACGGCGTTGGCAGCATTCGTCTTTCCCGGATCGAGACCACGCTTCGTGTCATGTCGTGCGGCAGCGATGCGCCTAAGCTATTGCACGAGCGCGGAAACGACCTCCGGAGATCGGCTTAATTTCGGACAGCGACAGTTAATTCTGAATGGCACACTCGCGCCCAAGGGAGCTGGCGAAATGTTGGCGGGTGCGCCGAACAAACGGATCCGCGTCACCAAGGCTGGCAGTGATGATTCGGCGCTTTTTTTGCGCCTTCGGCTTCGGTCTGAATCGCATTTACAGAATTCTGGGCGAGGTCCCTCTCTCCCACCTCGCGCTTCCGCGCAACCGATTATGTGACGCTCACGATACTCCTGAGGGTGAACTTCGTTGAGCATTTTGGGCCCCCTTGAATTTTTTTCGCTGGTGTGGCCGCATATTTCTGGTTTCTCTACGTCATCGAAATCAACAGCAAAACGTCACCGGCCGGGTGGTTTAAGACCACCCGGGGGCGCTTTTTGCAACCATTGTGAGGGCAGCATGCGCAGCGGCGGGCAGGTTCTAGTTGAAGCATTGCGGATAAATGGTGCCGAGGTGATATTTGGCGTGCCCGGAGAGAGTTATCTCGCTGCACTTGATGCCATTCATGATCTAGGCAATGCCCTGCGTTATGTCACCATGAGGCAAGAAGGGGGCGCAAGCTTTGCCGCCGCAGCCTATGGGGATTTGACCGGCCGCCCGGGCATTTGTTTCGTAACCAGGGGACCCGGAGTCACCTCCGCCACCATCGGGTTGCATACGGCAATGCAAGGCTCGACGCCGATGATCCTCTTGATCGGCCAAATTAGCCGGCCTTATCGCGACCGCGAGGTTTTCCAAGAGATAGATTACAGACGCTTTCTGGGCGAAACCGTGAAGTGGGTAGCGGAAGTAGATGACGCAGGCCGGCTGCCTGAGTACGTCAACCGAGCGTTTAAGATCGCAGTGTCGGGACGACCAGGGCCGGTTGCGCTTGCGCTGCCCGAAGATATGCTGTTTTCGCTGACCGATACGCCCGACTTAGCTGCGGCTCGTGAGACGCCCGCCACTCCCTCTCCCGCAGACATATCCGCAGTCGGCCAAATGCTTGAGCAGGCAAAAAGGCCCCTGTTGCTGTTGGGAGGAACAATCTGGACACCAGAGGGGCACGCGGCCGTCATTCGGTTTGCCGAGGCACACGACCTGCCCGTTGCCATAGGCTTCCGGCGCCAGGGATTGTTCCCCCATGATCATCCCAACTTCGTCGGTAGTGTTGGCTTTGGGGGCATACCGCAGCCGAACCAATACGCCCGCGAGGCCGATTTGGTTATCGCTCTGGGCTCCCGCCTGAATGATCCGACTACGATGAAACACAAGATCATTGCTGCGCCACGACCTGACTGCCAGCTTGTACATATCCACCCTGGGGCGGAGGAACTCGGGAGGCTTTATCAGGCCGATCTGCCGATCCTGGCTGACCCGAGCCTCGCCGCCTTGGCGCTCGCGGAACTTCGGCCCACGCGTCTCCATACCGCAGCAACGTCAGACGCTTTGGCCGGTTACACGGCCCATGTGACGTTGCCGCCTCAACCTGGGCCGGTCGACATGGCCGAGGTCATGCGCGTGCTCAACGAGCGCCTTCCGCGCGACACGACAATGACCACTGGTGCCGGGAACGCCACTGATTGGGCCAATATTCACTATTGCTATCGGCAATTCTTGGGAGCCGCGGCTCCGATCAACGGGGCGATGGGTATGGGCGTTCCAGCTGCCGTTGCGGCCAAGTTTGCGCGACCACATTCGCCTTCCGTCTACATCGGCGGAGATGGCGACTTTCTGATGAACGGCCAGGAGCTTGCAACTGCGATCCAGTATCAGCTGGACCCACTGTTCATCATCATTGACAACGAGAGCTACGGTACCATTCGTGGCAACCAAGAGGCACGTTACCCAGGACGCGTCTCCGGGACCAATCTGCGCAATCCCGACTTTGCCAAGGTCGCCGAGGGGTATGGCGCACATGGTGAACGGGTTGAAGCAACCGAGGATTTTGAACCCGCGCTCGAGCGCTCCCTGTCATCGGGCCGCGCCGCCGTAATCCACGTTTTGGTCGGACCGAAGAGCCTCGGCCCGAACCACTTTTTGGCGGAGGCTTGAGAGCGATGTTGTCAGACACGATCCGCAAGGTTCCGGGATCCCCAATCGGTAAGATGTTTGACCGTGCCACCGATTTGCGATCGCGCGGTACTGATCTTATCGACCTATCCCTCGGCGAGCCGGACTTCGATACGCCTGAGCACATCAGACAGGCAGCGATCGACGCGATCAATGCGGGGTATACACGATATACAGCTGCGGATGGTTCGGCGGCTCTCAAGGACGCAGTACGGCGTAAATTCGCGCGCGACAATGGTTTGAATTTTGAGCGCTCCCAGGTCGTAATCGCGTCCGGCGCAAAGCCACTGATTGCGAGCGCAATGCAGGTGGTTCTGGACCGAGGGGATAAGATCATCATCCCCACCCCAGCATGGACGTCACATGTAGGCATGGCGCAGGTCTGTGCAGCAACGCCCGTGCTGCTGCAAACTGCGGAATCTGAGGAATATGGGATTGACGCCGGCAAGCTTGAAAGGGCGATCACGGCTGAAACGAAGCTCCTTCTTCTCTGCTCGCCAGGCAATCCGACGGGTGCTGTGGCGTCCGCTGAGGAACTCAGTGCTATAGCGGAGGTGTTGCGTCGTCATCCCCACGTCAACGTAATCTCAGATGATCTTTATGAGCATGTCGTCTTCGCGCCGGCGACTTTCGCGACCCTGGCACAAGTAGCTCCGGACCTGGCTGACAGGGTGTTGACCGTCAACGGGTTGTCGAAGGCGTACGCAATGACCGGGTGGCGCATTGGATATGCAGGTGGACCATCTTGGTGGACCACCGGTTTGCGTGTTTTGTTTTCCCAGACCAGCGGCGGGCCATGTTCAATTAGCCAAGCTGCGGGCATCGCCGCCCTGGACGGTCCGCAAGAGTTTTTAGCGGAATGGCGCGAGGTCTACCGCCGGCGTTGCGCACTTGCGGTGGAGGCCCTCTCCAAGGTACCCGACCTTAGGCCTCGAATGCCCCAGGGCGCATTCTTTTTGTATGTGGAATGCGGAGCGTACATTGGCAAACAGGCACCCAATGGCATGGTCATCGCATCATCGACTGACTTTGCGGATCATTTGTTGGCTGCGGGCGTAGTCACGGTTCCAGGGGCCGCCTTCTATGGGGACCCGTTCATAAGACTGTCGGTAGCAACGTCTGATGCGAACATCGTCGAAGGTATTCGACGGATTGCTGTGGGTTGCAGCCAGCTGAGATCGGTGGACTTGGCGGCGTCTGTGCGGCTGACGACCCGCAAGGAGCTTATGTCTTGAGTCTGGGGCAGGTCGACGGCATGAAAAGCCGTCGACCCGCATTCGCAAATGTCAGCTGCTAACCGCAAACTTGGCCGGGCATTTCCGCGACTAAAGCGATTGGGGAGCGGCGGCTCCCAGTCAACTCAGACGACAAGTAGATCCCGCGACACAAAATTCAGGCACTCGGCGCCCGTGTCGGTAATCAGCCACATGTCCTCGATGTTGAATTCCCCGACGCTCGGCGGGTAATAGGGAAGCTCGAGGCAGACCACCATACCGGGCTCAAGAACCGTATCATTCATCCCAATGAATGGCCGTTCTTCGACTAGGTTGTCGATCCCAATCGAATGACCAAAATGACCACGTGTGTAGTTCGGTAAGCCATTCGCTCGGACCGTCTGCTCGGCAACCTGGTGAACCATCCGCATGGTATTGCCTGGCTTCAGCTTGAGGGCTGCTGCTTCACTGGCCCTGCTCAGAGCCTCGTAGACCAGCAGCGCCTCTTTTGAAGGGTCACCAAAGATGGCCACGCGGGCGCAATCGCTATAGTAGCCATTTAGGCGGACGCCGGCGTCGACCTTGATGACGTCGCCGTTTTTCACCCGGTTGGTATCGCCAATACCGATGGCGTTGAAAGCCCAACTCCCCTGATATTCGCCGATAGCCGGGTTGGCCCTAAAGGTTTCAATGGCGCCCAGCTCGCACTCGACGCGCATCTCTTCGAGGGTATAGCCCTCTTTGATGCCTGCAAAAGACCGCTCGAGCATTTTATCGAAGACAATGGCTGCATTGCGCAGCCGCCTGATTTCCTCGGGATGCTTGATCGAACGCAGCTTGTAAATGGCATCGGCCCAGTCGACGAACGTGGCCCGGCTGCAGGCATTTGCTAAGTGTATCCGGGTTTCGACCTGCATGAAGTCCAGATCAGTCGCAATACGACCACCAGCACATTTCCATTCTTCGAGGACACCGGCAACAATGGCGGCAATCTCGGCATGCTTGTATTGCTCCGGGCGAAGAGGGCGCAAATCGGGTCGGGCGTCGTTCGGCCGAGACGCAACGATATCGAGATCGCGCGCCTCTATCCACATTGAGTACGGTCGGATATCTCGAATGTCGGTGGACCGTTCCGCGGCGCCGGATAGAAAGTCGCTGACAATCATGACGGGCTCCAAGCCAGGATCGGCGGGGACCAAAACCATGTCAGTGCCCGTCATGCGCCAACTGAGATCAAGAAAACTGCTGTGATAGCCGGACGTGTAAAAGAAATTAGCGGGTGTGATCGCTAGGTACGCCGCCGCCCCGTCCTTCTGCAGTAGAGCCTGGATTCTCCGGCGTACCTCTGTGTGCATACTCACCATCCATCTACATTCAACTGACTGCCCAATGACGCCGTGAAGAGCCGTCCAAAACGACGATTCTATGCGTTAAACCACCAACGCTCGTGGCATTTGTGCCCATCATGAGGCCAGTTCCAGGCCGTGACCTCGGGAATGTGCAGCTTCGTTGTCACCCCATCCACATAGTTATTGAACAGAGGTACGATTGCGCCGCCATCATCACTGAGAATGGCTTGCATCTCGTAGTACATCTGTCTGCGTTTGTTGTCGTCGAACTCGGACCTTGCCGCCAAAAGGAGTTCAGAAAACCGCGGGTTTTGCCAGAATGTCTCGTTCCAGTTGCCGCCAGGTGCATAGGCTGTCACAAATGCCCAGTCTTCCGTTGGCCGCCCGCCCCAATAGGAAAAGGACCACGGCTTCTTCATCCAGACATTCGACCAATAACCGTCATTTGGTTCGCGCACGACATTGATGTTGATGCCGGACTGCTTAGCATGCTGCTGATACAGCACCGCCGCGTCTACGGCGCCGGCAAACGCCGCGTCAGAAACGTACAGATCGACCGAAAGATCGGATGCCCCAGCCTTCTTCAGGTGGAACTTGGCCTTGTCCGGATCGAACTTTTTCTGCGGCATTTCACCATTGTGGTACCGGTTCATGGAGCTGATGGGATGGTCATTTCCTACCTCGCCATGACCCAGCAGGATCGTTTCTAAAAGTTTTTCGCGGTCAAGGGAGTATTTGAGTGCGAGGCGCACATCAACGTTATTAAACGGCGCTTTGCGCACGTCCATCGGGATGGTGTTGTGACCGGTACCCTTGGTTTCGAAAATCGCGAGATTCGGCACCCTTGCCAGCAGATGCGCCGTTTTTAGATCGACGCGGTCAATCATATCAACGTTGCCGGACCGCAGGGCCGTTTGGCGGGCAGTCGCGTCCGGTACCGCAAGAACCAAGACGCCGTCAAAGAATGCCGCATTCTCTTTGTAGAAATTGGGCTGACGCGAAAATTCCGCACGCACGCCTGGCTCAAAATTGTCAATCTTATAAGCGCCTGTGCCGATGCCGGACTTCCAATCGGCGGTGCCGTCGGCGTTGGCGGGCATGATTGCGAAATGGAAGTCGCTGACGATGTACGGAAAATCAACATTGCCGCCACTAAGGGTGAAGACGACCGCATCGCTGCCGTCGGTTTTCACATCCACCCCGTCCATCAGAGCCTTCGCCGCTGAAGTCGCATTTTCACCCATGTGATGCCTGAAAGAGGCTACTACATCGGAGGCCTCCAAGGTCTTCCCGTTGTGAAACGGGACCCCTTTGCGGAGCTTAAATCGCCAGGTTTTGGCATCAGAGCTGGGCTCGACGCTCTCGGCGAGGTCTCCAATGACCTTCCCATCGGGAGCAATCTCAGTCAGATGCCCGCGATAGCAGTAGCCGGTGAAGATCGTAAAATCGTTGTCGAAGAGTCCGGGATCAAGCGTATCCGTTGTACTGCCATGGCCGAGCGCGATCCGCAGCGTGCCGCCTTTATTGGGCGCTGCATTAGCTTTCAGCGTAGGAAGGGATGAGAGTGCGACCGCTCCGACGCCGGCTATCGCTCCTTTGATGATTTCTCGGCGTGTCGCGCCGCGGAAAATCCCATATTCAAGCTGACCCATTGCTATCTCCTATTTTAGAGTGCCGCGTAGGGCGCGGCACTCCGGTCCCCGTTATGATTAGTGTCAATGTGCGAAGCGGCAGACCGGAGGGCAATCCAATTGGATTCAAACGCACCGAAAAAAATGTGACTTGAGCTGGCCGCTACGCCGTTTAACGCTGAGCGCGAGTTGAAAGAGCTTGAAGACTGCTAAAGCCCAGCGGATTGGAATTCAATTGAATGACGGCCCGGGCATATCAACAATGAGGGACCGGCCGTCGTTCGGAAGACCTGAGTGGCTTCTGCTCGGTCGGTATGACAGGGCACTGAACCTCCTCAAATCGATCGTGGCAAGGGGCGAACTCGGCGCCGCTAGGGGCGTCAGAGAGATCCGTGCTGAGATGTCGACTATGCCGCGATCCGCAAAATTGTAGAATGTGGACGCGTTGAGGAGTTGTGATAGGGCGATGACCGCAATTTCGAAAGTTATTGGCCAGAGGGTTGCCTTAGGGGCACTGACCCTGTGGATCGTTTCTTTGTTGATCTTCGCCGGAATTCAGTTCCTTCCCGGCGATGCCGCGACGGAAATTCTCGGACAGTCGGCGACTCCTGAGACCGTGGCTGCATTTCGCAGAAGCCTGGGGCTCGATCTGCCCTTTTATCTGCGTTACTGGGAATGGCTTTGGGCCATTCTGCACGGAAATTTTGGAGCGGCACTCTCTAGTGGGAGAGACATCTCTGAATTAATCCGCCCGCGCTTGTTAAACACCCTCTTTCTAGCCGCGAGCGCGGCGGCCATAGCAGTACCAGTGGCACTGTGTGGAGGAGTGGTGGCGGCCCTGTACAGAAACACGTTCATCGATCGAGCAATCAACGTCATCACTCTGACATGGATATCGTTCCCAGAATTCTTCGTCGCTTATATTCTCATCCTTGTTCTGGCGGTGCAGGCCGGCGTCCTCCCAAGCCTTTCTGACGTCGGTTCCAGCACTAGCTTCATGGGTCGTCTGGCCGCCATTGCGCTTCCAGCGTTGACACTGGCGCTGGTGGTCATGGCCCACATGATGAGAATGACGCGAACTTCCATCGTCACCCTCCTCGGAAACCAATACATCGAAACAGCGCGGCTGAAAGGACTGCCGGAATGGCGGATTCTAGTCAGGCACGCCTTGCCCAATGCATTGGCGCCCATAGCAAATGTCGTTGTTCTCAATCTGGCGTACCTCATCACCGGGGTCGTCGTGGTCGAGGTGGTGTTTGTATATCCGGGGCTGGGACAACTCATCGTGGACTCCGTCCAGAAGAGGGATATCCCTGTCGTGCAGGCGTGCAGCCTCATATTTGCGTCGACCTACGTCCTGCTGAACTTGACCGCCGACGTGGTGTCGATCGTGGTGAATCCAAGGCTCATGCATCCGAAATGACTAGAAACCTTCCGGAAAGCGGCAAAACACAATGACATTCCTCCAACCGCATGGGTCACTGAGAGCGGGAGCCAGAAGGCTTGCCTCTGTGCCACTCACTGCGAAAATCGGAATAGCGATCATCACGGTGTATTTGCTAACAGCGCTCTTGGCGCCATCCCTGACGCCGTATGGGGAGGCCGACATAGTGGCTGCTCCTTTCGAGCCCTGGAGCAATCAGTTTTGGCTCGGCACCGACAGCCTGGGCCGCGATATGTTCACGAGATTGGTGTTCGGGGCGCGGAATACAATTGGTATTGCTCTCGTCACTACGATCCTTGCATTTTCATTGGGTACGACTGCAGGGCTGGCGGCGGCAACGTTCGGGGGATGGACGGATCAATTTCTGTCCCGTTTCGTCGACGTACTGATGTCGATACCACAACTGATTTTCGCGCTCCTTCTCCTGTCAATTTTCGGAACATCCATACCTGCCCTGATCCTGGTCATTGCGATTTTAGACTCTACCCGTGTTTTCAGGCTCACGAGGGCTGTAGCCGTTAACGTGGCCGTTCTGGATTACGTAGAGGTTGCGAGACTGCGAGGGGAAGGCGCTATCTGGATCATGTCAAGAGAGATCTTGCCCAACGTTGCGCCCACCCTCATAGCGGAATTTGGTCTGCGGTTTTGTTTCGTGTTTCTGTTGATCAGTGGCCTGTCATTCCTCGGCCTCGGGATCCAGCCGCCGACGGCCGATTGGGGGTCCATGGTGCGAGACAGCGCAACCTTGATCACTTACGGTGACATCACGCCGCTCCTTCCGGCCGGCGCGATTGCGCTCCTCTCTGTGGCCATCAATTTGGTCGTGGACTGGTTCCTTCATCGGGCTAGCGGGCTCAAGGAAGATTAGGGCCGGTCGACCAGTTTTCGGCGTAACGGCCTATCAGAGGCGTGGCATAGTAAGCGCACGCCGTGCCACTCCGCCAATCGTATCCGGCGACCGCTCACTTTGCGCGTGAGCGAGGGGCAGCTATGCCCAGTGACGTTAAGAAGAGCAAAAACACTTGAAACGAAGGGAACGGCATTGTCTGGCAAAATTGGACTTTTGAAAGCACCTGGCAACGCCACAGTGGAGGCTGAGGATGTTGGGGCCGATCTGCTGCTCGAGATACGCAACCTTCGAATTGAGGCGAACCTGCACTCACCTGAAGGAGCGCGGGGAGGTATTACGCTCGTTGATGACGTATCGTTGACACTCCGCCGCGGCAAGGTCTTAGGCATCATCGGCGAGTCTGGCGCGGGCAAATCAACGATAGGCCTGGCAAGTATGGGCTATGGGCGCGGGGGGGTGAAGATTACCGGCGGCCAGGTCATGGTCAATAACCGCGACATCCTTGACGGTGGAAAGGCGGGTTTACGCGCCCTTCGCGGCCGAGAGGTCTGCTATGTGGCGCAATCTGCTGCCGCAGCGTTTAATCCAGCGCACCGGTTAATGGATCAGGTCGTGGAGGCCGCTCTTTTCCATAGCACGGCAACACGTGCTGAGGCCGAAAAGCGGGCGGTGGGCCTCTTCAAAAAGCTAGGTCTACCTGAGCCTGACACTATCGGCCGACGCTTCCCGCACCAGGTGTCAGGGGGGCAATTGCAACGTGTGATGACGGCAATGGCCCTATGCTCTGAACCTGACTTAATTGTCTTCGACGAGCCTACGACTGCGCTTGACGTCACCACCCAGATCGATGTGCTGGCCGCGATTCGGGACGCAATCCATGCTACCGGGGTGGCGGCCCTGTATATTACGCATGATTTGGCTGTCGTAGCGCAAGTCGCCGACGAGATAGCTGTCCTGCGCAATGGAAAACTTGTCGAGCATGGCGTTACCCGACAGATCATCAAGGCCCCTCAGGAGGCATACACCCGCGCCCTGGTGTCTGTGCACGAGATCAACCACGAGCAAAAAGGGCCTCATGCAACCCCCATCCTGACGGTCGACAGAGTGACAGCGGGCTATGGCAGCGGGGCGGTGAAAATCCTAAGCAATGTATCGCTTGATCTTCGGCCCAGCCAGACCCTTGCAGTAGTGGGCGAATCAGGATCAGGCAAATCGACGCTTGCACGGGTCATAACAGGATTGCTGCCGCCGGTCGCAGGCCGGATCCAGTTTGATGGCCACGAACTCCCACCACGGCTAGCCGATCGGTCTAAGGAAGAGCTTCGCCAGCTACAGATGATCTATCAGATGGCCGATGTCGCGATGAACCCCCGCCAAACTGTCGCGACAATTATCGGCCGTCCACTTGAATTCTATTTCGGGATAGGCGTCAAAGAGCGTGAACAGCGTATTGCCGAACTGCTTGAGACAACCGAACTGGGCCAGAGCCTCGCAAGTCGTTATCCGGGGGAACTGTCGGGAGGACAAAAGCAGCGCGTTTGCATCGCGAGAGCTTTGGCGGCAAGGCCGAAATTGATTATCTGCGACGAAGTCACCTCTGCGCTTGATCCATTGGTCGCCAACGGAATCTTGAAGCTTCTCCTGAAGCTGCAGAAGGAGGAGGCGCTCGCCTATCTCTTCATCACGCACGATCTGGCAACCGTAAAGTCGATCGCGGATGCCATGCTGGTCATGTATCGCGGAGAAGTCGTCCGCTACGGGCCAAAAGATCAGGTGCTAAGGCCACCCTTCGATCCGTACACCGAACTTCTCCTAGCCTCTGTTCCGCAGACAGAAGTCGGCTGGCTGGACGAGGCCATTAAAGCGAGGCGCATGGAGGGCGCGGGAAACTAGCTGCCCAGACTTTTAGTCTCCGGGCTCGGTCGGCAAGAAAGGGTTTTCCGCTTTGGCTGCTGCAGTCAGCCAGGTACTGAAGGTTCGCACGTTACGGGCGCTCCACGATCGGGCCGGCGCCACAAGAAAATAAGTCATACCGGTGAGGGTCGGTTGCTTAAAAATCGGCACCAGAGTGCCCTGAGCCAGCGCTAGATCTGCGAACGGTCGTCGCCCGATGGCGATGCCCATGTTCTGCTGTGCAGCCTGTAGTGCCGCTGATCGTGTGTCCACCTCCAGCCAATGGCCCACATCACCGAGAGAAACCTGGTTTTGCTCCATCCACATTCGCCATTCGTCGGGTGAGGACGCGCAATAGATAAGCGGATGCCCCAGAAGGTCAGATGCCTGCGTGATTGGCCCACGACGTGCGAGGAAGGTTCGCGAGCACACCGGAGCGATGGTCTCTTGAATAAGAGCAATCGACTTGTACGCTCCTGAGGGCTCCACGCCATACTGAAAGGCAAGGTCAATATCACTGCCCGACAGGTCCACCTTCTCCGGGCTCGTGATGAGGGTGACGGAAATCTCGGGGTATTGCTCTGCAAATCGGGCCAGTAAGGGCACCATCCAAAGCTCAGCGAGAGAGGGGAACAGATTTATTGAGATTCGCCCTGTCTTTCGCGCCAGAGAGACCTTGATCATCGCTGCTTCCAAGTGATCGAGGATGTCGCGCAGCTCGGACGCCAATTGTGATCCAGCCTTAGTAATTCGGAGGCGGTTGTCAGATTTTATCAGTAGTTTGGTTCCAACGTGACTTTCGAAAGACTTCACTTGGTGGCTGATAGCGCTCGCAGATATGCCGAGCTCGTCACCGGCCGCCTGCAAATTGCCGTGACGTGCCAAAGCTTCGAATGCGCGGATCGCGGCAAAGGGCGGAATTTTGCGTCCCATCAGGTTTTCAGCGCTCCTTGCGCCTTATCCGGCACATTGGTGGGGTCAGCATATTAGCAGCTTGTCGACAGCGATAGCCGGCAAATGACCGCGCTACGCTGGCTTGCTGAAAGGTCAAAACGACCCTCCGTCACTTCAGAGCGAGCATAGTCAACGTCGCGACGCATTGGCGCGCAACTCTCACCGATGCAACGCCCCACGGCGGGAAATATCTCAAACAGGACTGAAATTCTATTCAATTGAAGCGGTCCAAAGTAAGGCGGATCAACCCTTCCGACAGGAATCCAGGCCAAGGGGAGAAGATCATGGCGCCGGTTGAGATCGCAGAGGACTATCCGGACACGCTACTTTTCATTGGCGGGAGTTGGCGTTCTGGAACAGCGAGGATTGAGGTCATTGGCCCTTCAACCGGAGAGGTGATTGGGTACTGCGCTAAGGCGACAATTTCAGATCTTGATGACGCAGTGACGGCGTCGATAAGCGGCTTTCACATTTGGTCCGCTACTTCTGCGCACGATAGAGCTGTGGTTTTGAGGCGGGCAGCAGATATCCTCGACTCCAGAGCAAAGTTAATTGGCAGCCAAATCTCTGCCGAACAAGGCAAGCCTTTCCACGAAGCGGTAGGAGAGGTTCTCTATTCTGCAGAGGTTTTGCGGTGGAATGCCGGCGAGGCGGAGCGCATATACGGCAGAGTGATCCCGTGCCGTCAATCTGGCGAACGGCTTATGGTTCTGCCGACACCCGTCGGACCCGTACTTGCTTTGACTCCCTGGAATTTCCCGATCTACCAACCTGTCGCGAAAATCGCCCCGGCCTTGGCCGCTGGATGCTCGGTCATCGTGAAACCGGCCGAAGAAACGCCGGCGGGTGCTGCGGCGTTGATCAGGGCGTTGCATGATGCAGGATTGCCGGCCGGGACGATAAACATGGTGTTTGGCAACCCTGACGAAATCTCGAGCTACCTAATCGCCTCTCCTGGGATTCGCAAAGTGTCTTTCACCGGCTCCGTTGCCATTGGGCGCCTGATAGGTGCCAGAGCGGGACAAGCGCTCAAGAAGGCCACCTTGGAGCTGGGAGGGCACGCGCCCGTTATCGTGTGTCCCGATGCCGATCCGGTCCTTACCGCGCAGCTCTCTGCAGCACACAAGTTCCGGAATGCTGGTCAAGTCTGTGTCTCCGCCAGTCGCTTTATCGTGCATCATTCCATAGCCGAGGAGTTCACAACCGCATTCGTGGAAGCCACAAAACTGCAGGCGATCGGCCCGTTGATCAATGCGCGGCGGGTGGCGGCGATAGATGAACTTGTTGATGAAGCGGTGAAGGCCGGAGCAAAGCTTGCCCATGGGGGGCACAAGCGGCCACAGGTTGGATTTCACTATCCGCCGACCATCCTGTGTGACGTGCCTCCTTCGGCGCGCATCATGCAGGAAGAGCCGTTCGGCCCGGTTGCTGCAATCTGCACCTTCGACGACCTCGACGAGGCCCTGACAATCGCAAACGGCCTTCCCTTCGGGCTGGCGGCTTACGCGTTCACTGACTCCAGCGAAGCAGCAGAGCTGCTGATCAACGGCCTGCAAGCCGGCATAGTCCAAGTCAACAGCTTCGGGCTGGCTTATCCGGAGGCTCCGTTCGGGGGCATCAAGGATAGCGGTTTCGGCAGCGAAAACGGCATTGAAGGGGTCCAGGGATATCTGCACCCTAAATATGCAGCGCTCGCCCGCCCCGTCAGGTAACCCGCAGTGACAGGCGACTGCTCAGACTATCGCTCCAACGCGATTCAGGGACGTGGTCGAGCTCGTTTGCTGTCGAAACCATCGTGCCCAATCATGCTTGATCAGGCGTCTGATGCGGAAGCGCATTGGTGCCGCAACCCATTGAAGTCATAATTATTATTCATTCGGGACGCGCTTTTCCGGCCTCGCCACCTGAGGACGGACTGCCGATTCAGAAGCATTCAAAGGCGTTGTTTTTTTTTCAATTTCGAGAGTCAGGTTCGCCGCGTATGGGTTGGCATCAGGCTAATCCGCCTGCTGACGAAGTCTCGTCGAGAGGAGCTTAACCGGCGAATGCGTATCATTCCTACAGAAGACGAAGCTGCCGAATTGCGTGGTCGCGTCCTCGAGTTTTGCGAGAAGACGATCCCTCTAACCGTGCGCGGGCTGGAGCGCCAAGGCACGATGAGTGACGGCGATTCCGCAGCCTTCTTCAAGGCGCTCGGCCAAGCGGGCTGGATCGGCCGCCACTGGCCCGAACAGTACGGCGGGCGAAGCGCGAGCCATCTGGAGACCGCCATCATTGACGAGGCGCTCGGCTATGCGCGCGCTCCCCTTTCCGCCTACCTCCTTTCCGTCAAGGTCTTCGGCAACTCGCTGATGCTGTTCGGGACCGACGAGCAGAAGAGCAAATATCTTCCTATGATCACGGCTGGCGACGCGATGTTTTGCCAGGGGTTCTCGGAGCCTACGGCCGGGTCGGATTTTGGATCCCTGCGGACCGCGGCCGTTCGCTCGGGCGACAAGTACGTCGTCAACGGCCACAAAATCTGGACTTCCTCGGCCGAGGTCGCGACGCACATGTACCTCGCCGCGCGGACCGATCCAAAAGTCGTCAAGCATCGCGGGATCAGCCTCTTCGTACTCGACATGAACATGCCAGGTGTCACCGTCAACAGTTTCCCAACACTGGGCGGTGGTGTCCTGAACGAAGTCTTTCTGAGCGATGTGCACGTTCCCGCCGAAAACCTTCTGGGCGAGGAAAACCGCGGCTTCCATCAGGCGATGCGCAGCCTTGATCTGGAACGATCCTGTATGGACAGGGTCGGGGCCGCCCGGCTCTCCCTCGATCGACTCGTCGAATATGTTAAGCGCGAGGGAAGCGACTGCGGCAGGGGCCGTCTCGCCGACGTCAGCATGGTCCAAGACAAGATCGGTGAGCTCCGGACGAAGCTCCAGGTTGCGCGCAGTTTCGGGTATATGATCGCACGCAACCTAGACGCGGGGAAGGGGGTCAGCGCCGAGTTCTCCTTTGGAAAACTCTATGTCGGCTTGTTGACCCAGGCCTTGGCGGACGCAACGGTCGACATTGTCGGTCCGCTGGCCCAGTTCGAATACGGTTCCGACCTTGCAATCTTTGACGGCCTCTTCCCAGCCGTTTTCCGCGCCTCTCCGGCGCTTACCTTGGCTGGGGGGTCGAGCGAAATCCAGCGCGGGATCATTGCCACTCGTGGCCTGGGGTTGCCGAAATGACCTCGTCAGGTCCTCTGGACGGTATACGTGTCGTCGATTTTTCAGGCTATATTGCTGGTCCATTCTGCACCCAACTGCTGGGTGATATGGGCGCCGACATTATCAAGGTTGAGCCACCGGCCGGCGAGCAATGGAGAGGCCAAGACCCGTTCTCGCCGGGGTTCAGCAAAAGCTTTGTTGCGCTCAATCGTAACAAACGATCCATCGTGCTCGACCTGAAGACGGACAAGGCCCTCAGCACCGCGAAAGCCCTGATCGCATCGGCCGACGTGATGGTCCACAACTATAGGCCGGGCGTCGCTGAACGCTTGGGTATCGGATACGAGGCGGTCCGCGACCTCAACCCCCGTCTGATCTATGCTTCGAATTCGGCCTACGGACAGAAAGGGCCCCGGGCTCTCCATGCTGGCTATGATCTGGTGATCCAGGCGGTCTCCGGCTTGATCGCGTCAAATCCCAATCCGGATGGGAAAGCCCCGCGGCGATACGCGGGTATCGCGTTGATTGACTTCACCGCCGGTCAGACGCTGGCGATTGGAGTGCTGTCCGCGCTTATCCAGCGACAGCGCACCGGCGTCGGACAGAAGATCGAGAGCACGCTAATTGAAGCAGCCCTTAGCCTGCAGCGGCAAAAATTGGTGTCGATTGAAGCCGTGGATGGGCAAAACCCCCAGAAGTCGCAAGGGACGGTCAGGGATCGTATGCGAGCATCTGCCAAGCACATGCATGATCTTGTCGCGCGTGAACTCTACTACCGCACCTACGAAACAAGTGACGGATATGTCACGATAGGTTGCCTGAATGTCCCTCAGCGACGGCATTTCATGTCCATCGTCGGTTTGGAGGATCCTTGGTTCGAAAATCCAGATGCACTGCCGCAGACGGACGAAGAGGACGCCAGTCGGCGGGCTCTTACCGCCTATGCTGAGCACGAGTTTACCAAACGCAGCACCACAGAATGGGTCACCGCGTTCGAGGCTTGTGCCGTCCCTTGCGCGCCTGTGCAGATGTCAGACGACTTGATGTTTGACCAGCAGGTCGAGGCCGGGGGCTACTTCGTCGATTTCGTCATGCCTGAGTTCGGCCGAGTTCGAACCATGGGCTTGGGCATAACCAGTGACGGTCGCCCCAAATCCCATCGGCCGCCCCCCGCATTGGGGCAGCATACCAAGGAAATTCTTGATGAACTCGCCGCCCGCCAGGCCGCAGAGACATCAGCAAACGGAGTTCGGTGACATGAATCAAGGCGTGGGTGCACTCGAAGCCAGTGAAAGCGTTGTCGATCAGGCTGATTTTGAAATGATCCAGGAGGTCGCTCAGGCCTTTGTCGCGAAAGAGCTGACCACAAAAGTCGTCCGCCGAGCGGAACGTGGTGACTGGAATGCCGCAAACGGACTCTGGAAGGCGGTCGCCGACTTGGGTTGGATTAGCCTGCTGACTCCCGATGCGTTCGGCGCCCAGGGGCTACCCGTTGTCGCAATGATTGCAGAGGAGCTGGCCACTGCGGCGTTTCCGATGCCCTTCGCGGAAACTGCAGCCTTTGTCATACCCCTTCTGGCAGAGTTTAACGACGGATCCCTCTACGAATTGATCGAAGCTGTCACCACCGGCCAGAAGCTTATAGCGATTGCCATGCCGGCGAATGGGCTGCCAGCAAGCGCAGAAGACTGCGCCATTACACCGTTGGCAGATAATGAAAGCGGTAAGCCATGGGTCGCCGAGCACCTTGAGCGTGCCGATGCGGTCCTTATCCCCGTACAGGCGGATGTGGGTGTTGCGTTGGCGCTGGTGCAAAAGCCCACTGCCGGATGGGGCGGAGCGGCGAATCCGGATATCGCCAACAATGGCTATCGCACGCTGGATTGGGTGTCGGTGGCCGACGGCGAGACCATCATCATTGGCAATGGTGATTGCCGATGGGCAGATTTGGAAGCCGCGCTGAACGTTCTGCGCACGGTCCTGGCAGCTCAGGTCGTTGGTCTTTCCCGAGGGGCACTCGACCTAGCCGTTGCCTATGCCAAGGAACGAGAGGCGTTCGGAGTGGCCATAGGCTCGTTCCAAGCCGTCCAACAGCGACTTGCGGAGGCGTATATGGAGAACTTCGCCGCACGTCTGCTGGTGGGCAACGCAGCGATCTCGCCCACTCCGGTTTATGTGGCCATGGCCTCGATCCAGGCCGGGGAGAGCAGCCGCAAATGCACTTTCACGGCGCAGCAGATTTGGGCAGGTATGGGATACACGCTGGAAACGGATGTGCAGCTTTACTTTCGGCGAGCCCGTGCTCGGCAGCTGCTTCTCGGTTCGCCCTGGCACCACCGTGAAACGGTTTGGCACGAGGCAGCTCAACAAAAGTGGGCAGTTTAGCATCAGCGGCGCGGAATTGCGCGGTTGGCGACTTCCCGAAACGTCCAAGAGGCAGGGACATGTTCCAGACCAAACTGACCAGACTTCTTGGTATCCAGCACCCCATCATCTGCGGGGGCATGTTCCGGATCGGGCGCGCCCCACTGGCCGCAGCTGTCTCCAATGCAGGTGGGCTAGGCATCATTACATCCGCAACTTTCTCTGATCTCGAGACCTTCTCGGCAGAAATCGAGATGTTACGCAGGCTTACCGACAAGCCTTTTGGCGTGAACATCAACCTCTTTCCCACGGCACGACAGTACGCCCCGGCCGATTTTCTGGAGGTTTGTATCAATGAAGGCGTACCTGTTCTTGAGACTTCCGGCCAAAATCCAGAGACCTACATTGAACGGATTAAGAAGGCGGGCCTGAAGATCATACACAAGGTGCCTGCCGCCCAGTACGCTCTCAAGGCTCAAAGCATCGGGTGCGACGCCGTCGCCGTGGTAGGAAACGAAACGGGCGGCCATCCTGGAATGACCGACGTGAGCACTCTGATCATGGTGCGGCAGGCCGCTTCGCGGATCAACATCCCCCTTATTGCCGGCGGAGGATTCGGCGACGGCGAAGGGTTGCTGGCTGCCTTAAGTCTTGGCGCCGACGGAATCGTCATGGGGACGCGGTTCCTGGCGACGCAGGAGGCGGGCGCCCACCAGGCCGTCAAGGACTGGATGGTGGCTGCGAAAGCCGAGGATACTTTAATCGTACAGAAATCAATCGGCTCGCCGATGCGTGTAGCCAAGAACGCACTCGCAAGCAGGGTCGTGCAAATGGAAACCGCGGGCGCCGGCTTAGAGGAGCTCTTGCCCCTGATCACCGGCAGCCGGAATCCCTCAGTCTACTTTGAGGGCAAACTCGATGATGCGATATGGTCTTGCGGACAAGCTGTCGGCTTGATCAATGACGTACCCAGCTGCGCCGAACTCGTCGATCGGATCATCGCGGAAGCTTCCGCTGCGTTGGCGTCCATCAACGCCAGCGTGGTTTGACGCACGAAGCTTTGGCCCATCCTCCCGGCGCTGGTGATCCAAAAGCGCCTTGGGGCAGGCCGCAGCTTTACTCGAGCATTGTTTCAACCAGCCAAGGCCGTCAGCAAGGGTTAGTGGATGTCAGGATCAGCAACACGGCAAGCGGTGAGGCTCGAGCGGCGGGGGGATATCGGCATCATCATTATCGACAACCCGCCAATCAATGCAGGTTCACTTGAGGTTCGTCACGGGCTCCTGAAAGCAGTCCTTTCTGTGGACTCTGATGAGGAATTGACGGGTGGCCTGTTGATCGGCGCTGCCACGATGTTCATGGCCGGCTCCGACATCCGCGAATTTGGAGCGCCGCTGAAGGACCCGCAACTTCCATCGGTCATCGCTGCCATCGAGGAGAGTACCAAGCCGTTCGTGGCTGCAATTGCCGGCGCGGCCTTGGGCGGAGGGTATGAGCTTGTACTAGCTTGTGATGGCCGCGTTGCCAGTCCCGACGCTGTGGTCGGCCTTCCGGAGACCACCCTCGGCCTTATTCCGGGGGCCGGGGGTACACAGCGCCTCCCGCGACTAGTTGGGCGGGAAAAGGCAGTGGAGCTCATTTGCGCGGGCACCCGCGTACCTGCAATCGAAGCCGTCAAGTTAGGCATGATCGACGCGGTGGCCGAGCGAGATCTGGAATCTGAAGCCCTTGCTTTCCTGGCCGGTCTTCAGTCCGCCAAACACAAGGTATCCGACAAGCCGATTCCGGAATGCGAACCTTCCTCATTCGCAGACACGAAGGCTCAAGCGCTTAGTTCCGGCCGCCATCGGCCGCATATCGTGGCGGCGATCAACGCCGTCGAACAATGCGGACGCTTGCCGTTCAAGGAAGGCCTAGCGAACGAACGGGCGGCGTTTCAAAAGCTGAGAATGGGCCGAGAGGCTTCAGCCCTCCGCCATCTGTTCTTTGCAGAGCGCAAGGCTTTGAAAGCTGCTGAAGCCGCCGCGTCCAGAGCCAACCCGATTGATGTGGTTGCTGTGATCGGCGGGGGCACCATGGGGGCGGGGATTGCAGCTGCGCTGCTTGGTGCTGGAAAATCCGTCATCATCGTGGAATCAACTTCTGATGCCGCGGCCCGCGCACTTGAACGCGTACAGAAAGGACTTCAGCGACGCGTCGAGCGCGGTCGACTTGATCCCGCACAATTGGGCCTTTTTTTACCCCGGCTTACAGTCACCACAGATGCTCGGCGTGTTGGCGAGGCTGATGCCGTCATCGAAGCCGTCTTTGAGGATATCCGCGCAAAGCAGCAGGTATTTGAGGCCCTTGGGAGCGCAGCGCGACCAGGCGCGGTCCTTCTGACGAATACGTCGTACCTGTCGGTCTCCGAGATCGCAGCGTTTTCCGGCCGCTCCGAGGACGTGGCGGGAATGCATTTTTTCAGCCCGGCTGATGTGATGCGCCTTATTGAGGTCGTTCGACATGAGGGTACGTCACCGCATGTGACAGGCGCGGCCTTTGACCTCGCACTCACAATGGGAAAGCTGCCTATACTCTCCAAGGACTCGTTCGGATTTATCGGCAACCGCCTCTTTGGGGCTTACCGCCGCCAGTGCGAATTCATGCTGGAGGAGGGTGCACTACCGCACGAGATTGACTCTGCGCTGGAGGCATTCGGGTTTGCCATGGGTCCGTTCGCCGTAGCTGATTTGTCGGGCCTCGACATCAGCTGGCGCATGCGCCAGGCGACAGCGTCACTCCGCAAACAGACAGATCGCTATGTCGTAATCCCCGACCTTTTGTGCGAAGCTGGCAGGTTCGGCCGCAAGACAGGAGCCGGTTACTATCTGTACCCGGCGGCAGGAGGACGCGGCGAAGTTGACCCCATCGTCACCGACCTCATCATGAAGGCGTCTAGCGATGCGGGGCGCGTTCGTCGCTCGATCCCAGCTTCAGATATCGTCAATCGCGCAATGGCCTCCATGGCAAGCGAGGCTGCATGGATTATTTCCGAAGGCGTAACTCATTCGCCGTCAGATATCGACCTGGTGCTGACCAATGGTTACGGGTTCCCCAAGCATGAAGGGGGAGTTCTCTTCTGGGCGCGAAATCAGGATCGCGAATCGTTGGACGCCGCATTTACGACCCTCGCCGAAAGCCACGAACATGGCTTTAAGGTTGGACCTGTGACGGCGCTTCTGCTGGATAAAGCAGAGAGGGCTGCCTGACATGTCCGAGGCGTATATCTGCGATTACATCCGCACGCCGATCGGCCGCTTTGGCGGCTCGCTCTCGTCGGTCCGCGCCGACGATCTCGGCGCTGTGCCGCTGAAGGCACTGGTCGAGCGCAATGCCGGCATCGACTGGCAGGCGGTCGATGATGTCGTCTATGGCTGCGCCAACCAGGCCGGCGAGGACAACCGCAACGTGGCGCGCATGGCGCTGCTGCTGGCCGGCCTGCCCAAGGAAATCCCGGGCTCGACGGTCAATCGCCTGTGCGGTTCCGGCATGGATGCGCTGACCATCGCCGGACGCGCCATCAAGGCCGGCGAGGCGGAGTTGATGATTGCCGGCGGCGTCGAATCGATGAGCCGCGCGCCTTTCGTCATGCCCAAGGCCGACACGGCGTTTTCACGCAATGCCGAGATCTACGACACCACCATTGGCTGGCGCTTTGTCAATCCGCTGATGAAGAAGCAGTATGGCGTCGATTCGATGCCGGAGACCGGCGAGAACGTCGCCGAGGATTTTTCGGTGTCTCGCGCTGATCAGGACGCCTTTGCCGTGCGCAGCCAGGACAGGGCGGTCGCGGCACAGGCCAATGGACGGCTGGCCAAGGAAATCACAGAGGTGACGATCCCGCAGCGCAAGGGCGATCCTATTGTTGTCTGCAAAGATGAACATCCCCGGGCGGGCACCACGGTCGAGGCGCTGGCCAAGCTTCCGACGCCGTTCCGGCAGGGCGGCACGGTGACCGCCGGCAATGCCTCCGGTGTCAATGACGGCGCGGCGGCGCTGATCGTTGCGGCAGTGAAGAAATACGGGCTGACGCCGATCGCCCGCATCCTCGGCGGTGCCGCCGCTGGCGTTGCACCACGCATCATGGGCATCGGTCCGGCGCCGGCGACGCAAAAGCTGTGCGCGCGGCTTGGCCTGATGCCAAAACAGTTCGATGTCATCGAGCTCAACGAAGCCTTTGCCTCGCAAGGCATCGCCGTGCTGCGCCAGCTTGGCATTGCCGAGGATGCCGAGCACGTCAATCCGAATGGCGGCGCCATCGCGCTCGGCCATCCCCTGGGCATGTCGGGCGCGCGCATCTCCGGCACCGCGGCGTTGGAGCTGCGCGAACGCGGTGGCCGCTATGCGCTGGCAACGATGTGCATCGGCGTTGGACAGGGCATCGCTGTGGCGATTGAGCTAGCCTGAGGACGTCTGCGGGCTCGCAATCTTAAGTAATACAGTACTTTCAGAGTCGCGGTCGCAAGACAACGCCAGCTGACCCCGAGCCGACCCCGAGCGTTTTCGTATCTGCGACCAAGTTTACCGGAGACCGGTAACTTCTCTGGGGTAGGCGGCGCGCAGAAGGGGCGGTGTCGCGCTGCGTTTAATAGGGGCCGGAACAAGATGGGGTGGTGCGCCAGCAGGAGCGATGGGCCGGCGCCTGGCGGCAGCGCCTGGCGCTTGCGGCGGCCGCGACAACGGCGAAACAGGCCGGCCGCGTCGAGGATGAAAATGCGCTGCGCGATCCCGTGCTGCTCACACGGCCGGGCGATTTTTTGTCCGTCGGTCCCGCCGGTCTTTTGTTACTCGCCTGGCGCCGGCTGGCGGTGCGTCCAGCGGAAGATCTCCTGAAGGAAAAAATCTCGCTGCGGTGTTGGAAGAGTTCGGTTACGCCAGCGACGACGAGACGGCGAGCGATCTGGCGGAGGATCTCCGGCAACTCGCAGCCGGCGCTGGCATGGTCGCAACGCTGACCGGCACATTCATGGCCGCCGAACGCCACGGCTTTGCGCGCGCCGTCGGGGCATGGCTCGCCGACGCGCTGCTGGCGCAACGGATGGGTTGGGTACACGCGATGCCGTTGCTAGGCGCGAGGCGGCCTTGGGCACAAGCGCCCGACCGCGGCGGGCGGCAGCCAGTTCTGCCACGACAGGCATTGAGTCAGATCCTGAGCGTGCCAAAAGTCTGCTCGCCGCGCAGGCGCGCGCCGCGCTGCGCGCCATTGATCTTTCCGCTGAGCTCGAGCGCCGCGCGGACCGTCTGCTTGCCGTTGCGCCGAAACTCAGGGCCAAGGGGCGGACGCTGTTGTGGACAAGCTCCTGTCAGACGATGCGATCGTTGCCTCGGAAAAGATCTCAAGCATGAGCGATCGCGGCCTGCGCCGGCTGTTCGACCGGCTGGTTGAACTCGGCGCGGTGCGTGAGCTTTCCGGCCGGCCGACTTTTCGCATCTACGGGCTGTGACACCATGGCGGAGGCAGTGCGCGCGAGAAGGGGGAAAGGTCGATCCGATGACCATCGATCAGGCGATCGCCTGTTTGATCGCAAGCTGGATCACTTGCCGCCGGAGGCGCGCTGGCGCGAATGGATGCATCGCGTCGAGGCAACCATTTTTGCAGCCAGCGAACCGGTGACACGTGAGGTGCTTGCGCGGGTCGTCGGCAAAAACTGCAGCATCGATCTTTTGATCGACGACATTCGCGAGGAGCTGCACGGTCGTCCCTATGATTTAGTTGCTGTCGCCGGCGGCTGGAAGCACCTGACCCGGCCGGCCTATGCCGATGCCATCCGCGCCGCTGTCGGTGGAAGTGGGAAGACGGCCGGCCTTACGCAGTTGGAGGTTTTGGTGCTGATGTGCATCGGCTACTTCCAACCGATCACCCGCGCCGAGTTGTCGTCTTTCTTCGGCAAGGAGATCAGTCGCGATTTTATTGGTCATCTGCGCGGTGCCGGCCTCATCGCTTCCGGTCCACGTAGCCCGACGGCAGGCGCGCCCTACACCTACGTGACGACAAAAGAATTCCTGTTGGAGTTCGGCCTTGATACGCTGCGCGACCTGCCGGATTTCGAGGCGCTCGAGGATGCCGGATTGCTGTCGAAGGACAAGCTGCTGACAGGTGACATCATGCCCGACTTTTCCGCCGGACAATAGGGTATCGGAGAAGAGGCGGGCGAATAGCCGCGCTGCGTTTGCCTATACCTGATCAATAGATGAATCGCGCGATATGCCGTGGGAATCCGGCAGACTCGGCCCAGATCATGTGCTGCTCGTAGTCATTACACATACAAAGCGCTGGGCTTGCGCGACCCGCGCCAAACGATAGCTCGTTCGATCATCGCTTGTAAGCGAACCGAGGGGTCCAGCTCTCTTCGAGGGCAGCATCCTCGTCCTCCTCTTCGGCGGGATCATCCGGCAAGCGTTCGCTGCTGAGCAGCGTTAGAGTGTAGCCATATTTTCCAAGCCCGATGACTTCTTCATCAAGGGTCAATCGCCTCGGGCAATCGAACCAATGCGAGCGGATAAGCGCTGCATTCGGCGGCTCGGATTGCGGCAGCGGTGCATGAGCATCCGGCTTCATCCGCCAGCTTCAGAATGCTGTCTAGGCCGACCTGATTATTCGATAGAAATTTCCGTGTCAGCGCCGTCGGCATAAGCAAGCCGCTCGCGAAATGATCGGCTTCAAGCTCGATTGACGTATTCTGCGTGAAGTCAGCACGGGACATATGCGCCCCGCCCATCGCTATGATCTCTTCCGGGTGACCTGGTAAAAAATAGTGGCCCAGTTCATGGCCGAGGGAGAAATGTTCGAAACCGGCGTTCTCATACTCATTCGAGTAAATGATGGTCACCTTGTCGTTCGCAAAAATAATCGCGCCCGATACGCCTTTCACGTCGGCAGGCTTGGCCTGCACCGAAATTTCTTTTTGCCGTGCGATGTCGAACGCATCGACCGGAAACTGATGGAAGCCGAACTCGGCGGCGATTTTTTCGCCGAGCTGTGTTGCCATCTTTAGCCGGAAGCCTGCCAAGGGCGGATCCTACTTCTTCTCGCCGATCATCGTGTCGATGATGTTCTGAATAAAATTGCGGTCCTTTGCGGACAATTTGTCTTCGTCACGGAAGGCGGTTGTGGTCGTCTTGGTGCCGAGTAGATAGTCGGCGGTGACCTTCAGGGCCTTTGCGAGTGCGCGGACATTATCGAAAGATGGCTTGCGCCTGCCCGCCTCGAAGTGGGCTATTGCCGAAGGCTGCATCCCGGCCTCACGGGCAAGCTCGGATTGGCTCAGTTCTCTTTTCTCACGGATGTCACGCAGGCGGGCGGCGAAGGTGGATGGGATGCTTGACTCTATCATGACAGATCGTATAGACTTCCTTACCTAGATCGTCAGCCCCTAAAGGGACTTTTTTTGGGCTCAACCTATGACCGAGCGTACAGAATCGTATTACCATTTGCGAATCCGGTCAAGGAAAGAAGGAGAGTAGCATGGCTGGTAAAAATCAGCACATCGTCCCCCATGACAATGCATGAGCTGTCCGGGGAGCCGGAAACCAGAGGGTAACATCCACGCACAGCACCCAGGCGGACGCCGAACGCGCAGCGCGTGAGATCGCAATCAATCAGAAAAGTGAGGTCGTGGTCCACCGCCCCAATGGTGAAATTCGCGATCGCAATTCGTACGGGAATGACCCGTATCCGCCGAAGGGATGACAATGCCGACGCTGGATGAGAAAACCAAGGAACCAATTCGCCGGATATTGTGCATTGATGGCGGTGGCATCATGGGGACTCAGCCAGCGTCGTTCCTCGCTACGTTGGAGGAAGACATCGGCCGACCGATAGGCGAGTATTTCGACCTGATCGCGGGGACGTCAACCGGCGGCATCCTGGCCATCGGGCTTGCGTTGGGACTGCCGGCGAAGCGGCTCCTCGATCTCTACGTTCAGCGTGGCCCGTACATTTTCGGCCAGGGCGGCGGGTCTTTCTTTACGCGTGTTGGTGACCTCTTGGGAGAGATTCGGCACGTCGCCGCGCCAAAGCATGATGCGGAATTGCTACGCGCCGAACTAGAGGGTGTGCTTCAGGGCAAGCGCATCGGCGATGCCAAGACGCGGCTCTTGGTCCCGGCATGGGATGCCGACTTGCGCAGTGTCTATATCTACAAGACGGCGCATCATCGCCGATTGAAAACGGACTATAAAAAGTCTGCCCTCGATGCGGCGATGGCCACGGCGGCCGCGCCCACGTATTTCAAGCGGCATCGTACAGCAGACGATGTCGGTCTGCTTGACGGCGGCACGTGGTGCAACAACCCAATCGCAATGGCAGTTGTTGAGGCCATCACCTTGCTGGGTTGGCCTTCGACCAGCCTGCGGGTGCTCAGCCTTGGCTGCGTGAATGAAGTTTACATGATCGGAGAGGCGCCCGGCTGGGGTGTCCTTGGTTCCGATGTCATCCGTTTGTTTATGGACGGTCAATCGCGCAGCGCCATGGGGATGGCCAAGTTGCTCACGGGTCACGAATGTGAGCGCGAGGCGCTGTTTCGATTCTGCCCGGATGTGCCGAAGAAGTTCTTTAAGCTCGATGACACCCGCAAAATTACTCAATTGAAAGGGATGGGAGCGGCAGCGGCTCGCCGCGACCGCGCGCGCATCGAACCTGTTTTTCTGACGGAACCGGCAGAGCCGTTTGTGCCATGCTACCAACTAAGCGAGGTGATGAAATGAACGAGCTTGCCAGAAGCCTCGTGCCTCAGAATGTTTTGCTGCGCAAATCCGAGGTCTATTCGATATTGGACGAGATCTGTCAGGATCTCGAACTGACCACCGCGCAAATGGAGGCCGCCAAGGCGAGTTATGAGGCGGTCGCAGATTGGTTGTCCTCGTCGGACAATCCTACTTTGCAACACATCGATGTTTATCCGCATGGATCAGCCGGGTTGGGCACCTCGGTAAAGCCGCTCGGCCGCGAAGATTTTGATGTGGATGTCATCTGCCTCGTTTTCCGATTTGCGTGTGTGCGGCCGCCCGCTGAGCTGAAGAAGATCGTTGGCGACCGGCTTCGCGAAAATCCACGCTACGCGGCTATGCTTGAGGAGAAAAAGCGGTGCTGGCGTCTGAACTACGCACGCGAATTCCACCTCGATGTGTCACCGACAATTGTGAACCCTAGCTGCAACAATGGCGGTGAGTTGGTGCCGGATAAGAGCCTGAGCGAATTCAAGCCCACCAACCCAAAGGGATATCGGGCACTGTTCGAGAAGCGCTCCTTGATGCGGCCCCGCCTCAAGGTTCAAAAGGCCATCGCATCTGACCGACAGGCAAATATCGAGCCCTTCCCCATTCACAGGAGGGTCAAGGACATTTTGCGCCGCACCGTTCAGTTGCTGAAGCGCCACCGCGATATTTATTTCTTCGACATCGAGGCCGACATCGCGCCGATCTCCATAGTCATTACGACGCTGGCAGCGCAAGCCTACGAGTATTGCGTGAACACGTTCACCTTTGACTCCGAACTTGATGTCGTCATCGCTACGATCCGGATGATGCCTCACTTCATCGATCGGCCGTTTGTTAATGGACAGCGGATGTATGTTGTCGCCAACGAAACGACCATCGGTGAGAATTTCGCCGAGCGCTGGAACAAGGAGCCTGCGCGGGCCACGGCTTTTTATGCTTGGAACGCCAAGGCGCTCGCCGACTTCGAGAACCTCTCTGAACTCGAAGGCCTCGACCGCATCTCCAAGAAACTCGGCGATGCCTACGGCAAGACCGTCGTGTCGCGCGTCATGGACGCCCGCACGGAACAGATCTCGAGCGCGCGCGCGGCGCAGAAGCTTTTTGTTGCGCCTATGGTTGGTCTTACGTTGACCAACAGCGATGCGGCGACCGCTGTGCCGAAGAACACGTACTTCGGTGATGAATGAGCTGGTCAACCCGTCCTGATCTAACGCCCGCACAGCAGTTCCTGTTCCTGCGAGCGAACCCGATTTGTGCGGGTGACGGTGCGTTGAATGCAAAAGGACTGACCTGGGAATATCATGTTCGTCCCACGCCATTATGTCGGGAATATCGCGTCCGTCTGAGCTATGAGCGAGGCGGATCAGCGAAGGCTGTGGTGCTGGAACCGGACATTCAGCTTCGTGCTGGCGAGAGGAAATTGCCGCACGTCTACCGCGATCCACTCCGACTCTGCCTGCACCTGCCCAAAGCACATGAGTGGGTGGGGTCGATGCGCTTGGACCAGACCTTCATTCCATGGATTGCGACATGGCTATTCTACTTTGAAGAATGGCTGGTTTCTGATGAATGGAAAGGCGGTGGCGAGCACCCCGATCCAGATTCGAGCGAAGTCATCCGCCGGGCCGTTCGCCGGGCAACGCGGTAGCAAGGGAGGAGGCAAACAAGGCGTCACTTTTCGGTATCGGTGCGCGGAGGCGGGGTACCTGCGCGTGCGTGGCGATGAAGCGCAGCAGCCGGTCGACGGGCTCTCAACCTCATCGGGTCAAGGACGATAGAGGCATAAGGTGCATCTGACCTGTAGTCATGTTTCCGGGTGCGCTTCTCGTACAACAGGTGTTGTCAGATACCTCAAATGCGTTGAACGTGACGGTGTGATCTATGCGGACGGAGAGCGAGATGGGGCTGATAAACCTGAGTCACCGCGAGAAGCAGGCCATCGGCGCGATTAACAGCGGCGAGCTTCATGACTTGGTTGATCAGGCCATCAGTTCAGAGCACCTCGGAGAACTCAGCAGCCCACCACTCTACGACTGCGGAGAGTACGTGGCCACCAAAGTTCGGTACTTCGATCGAGCGCTTGCGGCGTATAGGATCGCGAAGTCGGCCAAAAAGCGCGAAGAGACGCTATATTCTGCTCACAAGGCCGGCAGTGATCTGACTTTTGCGTTCGCCCAGATAAGGCAACGCATGGAGGTCGAGGAACGCGAGAGCCAGCTATTTTTTGTCTACGATCCGACGATGCCTCCATTTGGTCTGACCCAGAACATGCAGGTTCGCGTTAGCTACCGGTGGCGCCGGGCGACCGGGGATGAATGGACTTCTGGGTCCATTGTCTTCAAGCACAAGGTCCGGCCCCGTTTGGACTATCATGCGCTCGCTCAGCCGAAGCCTAAGCGAAAGCCGAGCGCCAGGAAGCTTGCGGAGAACCGTGAGAGTGACCTGCTTTACGAATGGGAGCACTTTGAGCGGTTGGCTCATTGGTCAGTGCGCGACTATTTCCGGGCGGGCCGTGACGGAGCGGGCATTCCAGGTCAGTTTGAGGTTAGGCTCGGTGACGATGACCGGCTGAACAATTTCAGCGCTGATTTCTGGGGGCGCAACGTGAGCTCCTGAGGACTAGCATTACAGTTGCATTCTAGATTTTAGGTGAGCTCGTCGAGCGGCCGCCTGATGGGCGCGCCTCCAGCATGACCATGCGATGACGTAGGCGGGGTTTATGCGACGCTGGGCGAGTCTGATGGCGATGCGCCGGACTTCCTGGATAGACCAGCGGATCAAATCCTGATGGTCGGCATCCGCGGTCTTTTTTGGGGCGTCGCGTCATTGGCGCGGTATCGGATCACCGCCATCATGGCGAAGGCGAGCATGACGAGGGAGGCGTGGCGATGCCAGCCATGCCATGACCGGGTTTCGTTGTGATCGAGTCCGAGCTCGTTCTTGGCGGTCTCGAAGCTGTCTTCGATCGCCCAGCGATGGCCTTCCACGGAAACGAGCGTCTGGATGCCCGTCCCGGCCGGGCACCATGTGGTGAAGAATGCGAGATCGCCGTCGCTGATATTGCGCCGGATCAGGAGGCCACGGGTCCAAAGCCCCGATTTCGTCTCGTTATATTCGTCGGCATCGAGATCGGCGAGTTCGCAGTAGGCCCAGTCATGAAGCCGCGCGCCTTTGGTGCCCTCACCGGCGGAAAGACGCTGCCATGCACTTGGATCGAGATCACGGGCGATCTCCTGAGCTGTGCCGGCGACCGGAGGCTTCCCCGACCAAGAGCCGAAATGGTGGTCCGACTTGACCCCAAGAACGTAGCCTTTGCAGGCTCGCCGCAGGGTTCCTTCGACGTCCCCGACGCCATACACCGCATCTGCGGCCACCCATGAAAACGGCACATCGGCTGCCAGCGCACGCCGTATCATATCGACAGCCAAGCCTGGCTTGGTAGCGAAGGCTATAGCCTCAGGAACATGGGTTGCTGCAAGCCTTACCGGATCTCCGGTCCAGCTTTTGGGCAAGTACAGGGCCCGATCGACAAAGGCATGACCGCGAGCGGACACATAGGCGGCGAACACACCGATCTGGCAGTTCGTTATCTTGCCTGCAGAACCTGTATATTGACGCGCAACACCGCACGATGTCTTGCCCTGCTTGAGGAAGCCCGTCTCATCGATGACCAGGACCGCATCATCTGTGGCGAGGTTTTCTACAACATACTCTCGCACGATGTCGCGAAGTGCGTCCGCGTCCCAACGCCCGCGACCCAGAATGGCTTGTTGCCGCCACGGGCCGGGATCACCGGCCGCCTCAGCGCGCATCCAACCTGTCTTACGCCGCTCGTCACCCAGCAAGCCGTCCAGGAAAAGGTTCGCAGATGCTGCAACTCGCTCCTGCGTAAACAGTCCGCGCATACGCGCTTTCACGTCACGCAGCGATGATGCCCAAAGCTCAAGCGTAGTTTCGATTGATGCACCTGTCATCCATGACCTCCGAATCATGGAGACCCATAGATTCAGACCATAGATAAATATGCAACTGTAATGCTAGGACCAATCGACATTCAGGATTCCCGTCGGGAGGGAAGCGTGATCCATAGGTATCCGCGATTTGGCGGGGACCTGATGGATGGCAGCGAAGCGGTATGAACTGAGCGAAGCCCAGTGGCGTCGGATCGCCGCGCTACTGCCGGGCAAGGCGGGTGATCCTGGACGGACGGGCTTGGACAACCGGCTTTTCGTCAATGGCGTGCTTTGGGTGCTTCGGTCGGGCGCCCATTGGCATGATCTGCCGGAGCGCTACGGCAAGTGGAAGACGCTGCACAAGCGCTTCTCGCGCTGGTGCAGGGCGAAGGTGTGGGAGCGTATCTTTGACGATCTCAGCAAGGACCGGGACAACCAATATCTGATGCTCTATAGCACCTTGGTCCGCGCACACCAGCAGGCAGCGACCGGAAAGGGGGGACCAAAATCAGGCTCTGGGGCGTTCCCGAGGTGGATTGACCACCAAGATCCACATGCTCGCCCACAGCTTCGGCCGCCCACTGAGGTTCCTGCTCGCCGCCGGCCAGAGCCATGACATCCTGGCCGCGCCGATACTGCTGCAAGGCTACACGGCTGAGGCCGTCCTTGCCGACCGAGCCTATGATTCCAATGCCTTGCGCAGCCTCATCGCCGAAACCGGCGCCAAGGTGGTCATCCCCTCCACCCGCTCCAGATCAGAACCGATCCCGCATGATCCGCTCATCTACCGATGTCGAAACCGCATCGAGCGCTGCTTCAACAAGCTCAAGCACTTCCGACGCTTCGCCACCCGCTACGACTGACGCGCCATTCACTTCCTCGCCTTCATTCACCTCGCCGCTGCTATGATCTGGATGCGTTGAATGTCGAGTCAGCCTAGTCGCCCGCTATCGCCTTGTGCTGAAAATTGGCGGGCTCCGCCGGCTGCTAAGGACGATCCGGTTGTTTGCAAGAAGGAACTCACCGAGCCCGTCGCGGTCGCCTTGGGTTGGAATGCGATGAACCGCCCGCGGTCGCGAGCTTAGCCTGATGGACGTTGGCGCCGTTCGCCGCACCGACAATCTCTACAAGAAGTATCTCGGCGGCGTGTACGGCGCAGTCCCCCAGGTTGGATGAGGATGCGCCGTCCCACCATAAGACCGAAAACGCCGATCTTTCTGGGCTGCGAGGGGGAATCCGAACAGGCCTATGGGCAGTTGCTCAACGATCTGCTGCAAGCCGCCGGCCGTCCGGTTCACCTCGAAGTCGTGAACCTCAGCCCGGGCGCGGGTGACCCCACCTCCCGCTTGCGCCGCGCCGCACAAGAGATCGAGCGGAGACGCCGGCGTCGCTCGGAATTCGCGCGTCGGGCAGTGCTCCTCGACATCGATCAGGTGCAGAACGATAACCAGCGTTGGCAACACGCCGAGCAGCTTGCCAACCAGCTGGACATCCGTCTCAACTGGCAGGACCCCTGCCACGAGGCGCTGCTGCTGCGTCACCTCAACGGCTTCGCCCAGCATCGGCCGCCGACCACGCAAGCATCGGGAGTCGCCCTGCATGGTGCCTGGCCTCAGTACGACAAACCCATGACCAAGATCCTGCTGGCGCGCCGCATCGGCCTTACCGATGTGCGCCGGGCCGCTGCAGTCGAGCCCATGCTCGCCGCCTTCCTCCACGATGTCGGGCTTCTGCTCTGACGCCTCACCTTGAAAGCACGCCGATGTACAATCTCTTCGTATCCGGATGGGAAGACCAGTGGAAAGGCGATCCCTGCGTGCTCGACGCCAGCCGCTGCGTTCGCCACCATGGATACACCGACTAGCAGATAGCCCAACAGTTCGGCGCCCTGGACGAGGCAGCGCTGAAGGAACTGACTCGTCTGCTTTCCATCTTCGCTTACGAAGCCGGCTGCAAGCTCGACCCCAAATTCGGCATCATCCGCGAGGTCACCGTACGCCGCGGTCAGGTGCGGATCGTATACGAGATAATCCCTGTAGATCCGTTCCTGGTGGCGGCCGATTTCGATGCCCTCAGCTTCGAGCTCGATATCGGCAACTGGGAAATGAACCTCACGCATTGGGCGGTCAAGAATGTCAACCTGCCCAAGGAACTCCACGCCGCACGCGGCATCGTGCTGCCGTCATGGACCCAGCAGGCCGGGAGGGCCGTTGACATCACGGGGCACACTTTCGATGTCGGCCTCTCTTTCCCTGGTGAGGCGCGCGGACTGGTCGAGCAGGTCGCCCGCGAGCTTGAAGCACGCATCGGCCCCAATGCCTACTTCTACGACAACAACTACGTGTCCCAGCTTGCGCGACTCTCGTTGGACACCCTCCTGCAGGACATCTACCGAAATCGGTCCAAGCTGATCGTCGTCTTCCTCGGCGAGGACTATCAGCGCAAGGATTGGTGCGGCGTCGAATTCCGTGCCATCCGCGAAATCATCATGGCGCGCGAAGATCAGCGCGTCATGTTCGTGCGCGTGGACCACGGCGCCGTCGATGGAGTGTTCCGCACCGATGGCTATGTCGATGCGCGCCGTTTCGCACCGGCTCAGATTGCCCAATTCATCGCTGAGCGCGCCGCGCTCATTGCCTAGCTGTCAGCGAGCGCATTCGGCGGCAGTGCCACGCAGCGGCGGTCGACCATGACGTGGCGGCGCTTGGGCGCGCCGGGATCGGTCAGACGTGGCGTCACCGAGACAATGGCCACCTTCCAATCGGGCAGCCCCGGTTGCGGTGCTTCCATGACGCCCGACAACACAGTGAGGCGGGGGCGCTCGAGTTCGGCCACGCATTTCAGGATGTCGTTGTGTAGAGACCGCGCCGCCCACGCTCGGACGGCGTAGGGTCTTCCACAATGTCGGAGAGGATGAGCGACGTCAGATCGAGCCATTCGCCGAGATTGGCGATCTCGTCGTCATAGATATCAGGCACATTAGGTCGGTGGAGGGTGGAGGGTAGGGCGGTCAGCTATTCCCTGCGGACGCTACACCGTCATGCCGCACGCTTTTACGAAGGCATGAAAGTCGGCCGGCATGGTCGATCGGACAAGGGCAAGAAGCGTGTCGTCATAAGCCGAACGTGGGACAAGCTGGTCCCGTTCGACGCCCCCACCAGGGCGAAAATTGCGGGGACCTAAAACAGGAAATCCGCGGCCTGCTCAAAGGCGGCATGTCGTGGGGCCACAAAGGGCGCGCATGCCGTGCTCATCATGGATCGCGCCGGATGGCACACCACCACCAACCTCAACATGCTGCCCAACATCACGCCGATCTTCCTGCCCTCGCGTGCGCCCGAATTGAACCCGGTCGAGAATGTCTGGCAGTACATGCGGCAGAACTGGCTCTCAAACCGCGTCTTCGACAGCTACGACGCCATTATCGACGCCGCATCCGGTGCCTGGCACAAACTACTCATCGCTCCCGAAACAATCACATCGATCGGAATGCGAGAATGGGCTCATCTCGGTCAAACCCCATGACTCTTGGTATCATCTGTCTCGAGGACGGAAAGAAGTTCAAATCGCTGAAGCGCCATCTTAACGTCCATTATGAGTTATGACCCGAGACCCATCTTTGCTCCGGTTCAATGGAGATTCCGGGGTTTCATTGCTCTGAGACCGAAGTTTGGAGCGCCGGAGGAATACAGATCCAAATGGAGCCTGCCCTCCGATTATCCCATGGTCGCCCCAAACTATTCGGCCTCTGGCGCAGTCTCATCAAGGCCCCTCTTGCGGAGCAGCCAGTTAAGAGAGTCGTGTGACTGGACTAAGCTCGCGCCTTTCGCTTGGCAGACGCCTTCGCGGCGGGCTTCGTCGCAGCCTTGCGGCCGAGGCCACTCGCCTTCGCCAGTTGCGAACGCGAAGGCCGCGGTCTGCTCGAGCGGCTGCGATCCCCTGCCCAGTAGCAGGCTCAGCGCTGGCCGGTCCCTGAATTCGATTCGAATTCGCGATTAGATGCAAGTAGTTCAAGCATCGCGACCGCCGGTAAAGTTCCGGGCTACAAGACAGCTCGGCGATAGACGGAGATGTGACGTGTAGACGTTTGGGTGAACGCGCCTCCCGTCCAATCCCCCCAACGCTCCACCAGTTCCAACCCGACGCACTCTGCCATAGTGTCGAGTTCCTGATGGTAAACGTACCGAAACGGTTGCGGCAAACGCCGCACGGACGTTCCGGAAAACCAAAGGAACGATGAAACGAAGTTCTGTTTCAATGGGTCGTGAACGTCCGTACGGAGAAATGTGTTTTCATGATCAACGAGCAATGCCGTAGTTCTCTGCCCGTTGAAAAAACCTTCCAAGGCCGGCACATCGATCTCTATGATCAAGGTCCCACCCTCGCTTAACACTGGCTCAGCAGACCGAAGGCAAGATAACTGCGCTTCGCGCGTTAAGAGCACCATAAACGTGTTGTAGATGCAATACACCGTGTTGTAGCGGTTGGTTGATGTGAAGTTGGCAATGTCTCCCTGCCAAGCCTTGACTAAATTGGTTCGGCTAGCAAGCAGCTTCAACATCCTCTCGGAGTTGTCGATGCCTTCCACGCTGACCCCTCGCCCGCTCAACGGAATCGCCACTCGTCCGTCGCCGATGCCGAGTTCGAGCGCACTGCCTCCGCTACTGTGTCGCTGAAGAAAGCAGGCAGTGTCATCTGCTTCTGTGATCTTACCCCGCATATTGGTAATTTTCTCATAGACCGAAGACCAATTGTCACCATAGATGTAATTATCTTGCATTTTTCGGCGCTCCTTGAGATGTTTAAGCATATTTTCTACTGCAGGAATGTGTTGGCCTTTTGTCAAAAGAGGTTTTTTGCGCTGTCGGGCTTTATTTGTTTTGAAGCGTCTCCGTTGGTTCTTTCAAGCCGCACCTCTCACACGGACCCTGTGCGGCGGTCCGACTGGCGCCCGCTTCCATTAGGGTACCTGATCTCAGATTTTGCACTGAACATACCATAGTCGGCGATTTGCATTGCAAAGATCTGTGAATTTTATCTGAAGGTTTCGTTGCCACGGCTGGATCCTGCTCCGGGTCCTCGGTAGTGAAGCGGCATTAGTTTAGGAACTCGCGTCGCGGAAACCATGTTGGTCAGCAGTCACGTGCGACCGCACATAAAGGCCGGACATTTGATCGCAAGCGATCCGATCAAATCGTTACTCACAATCTTGCGAGAAGGGGCAGCCCTTCCCGGCAGGGCGCGGCGCCGGTCCTCACCTTGCCGCAACCGATAGCCGTGCCGCTTTCGGCGCACCGACCCCTGCAATCGCCGCGTCCACGACCGCATCCGCGCCCACACCATGCCGGTTCATGAGCACGGCCTCAATTTGAACGCCCATAGCGGCCACCCGTGCCGGCGGCTTAGTCCAACACGTTTTTAGCTCACCGTCGCGATCCACCACAGCGCGCTCTCGCCAGCCGCCTTTCTGCGCGACGCCAAGCTAAAAACGCTCTGCATTATGCTCACCTCGCCATAACTTCACAAAATTGACATAGGCCGGCGGGATCAACCGCACTTCATGACCAAGTGCCGCGATCTCGCGCGCCCAGTAATGCGCACCCCGCAGGCCATGATCCCGACCAGACACGTTGGCTGCTTCTCGAAGAACCGCAACACCTGGGCACGCCGGAGCTTCCGGCTGACGATTGGAGTCCCCTCGACGTCAGCGCCGTGGATCTGAAAAACTTGCTTGGCCAAATCCAGTCCGATAGTGGTAATATGCTTCACGGAACGGCTCCTATTTTGTGGCGTTGAATAAACGACCACGTTTTAGGACTCTGATGCTGCGGTAGCGGGCCGTTCCACCTCATCATTACGAGGAATACGGCTTCCAGCCGATCGTGGTATTCAATGGCGTGGGACGGTTTGTTGGTGCGGTGCTGCGGCCGGCCACGCGGCCGAGCGGGGCTGAAATCCGCCCCTACCTGCGCCACCTGGTGCGGGCGATCCGCGCCAACTGTCCGAACACCAGGATCCTGATCCGCGCCGACGGCCATTATTGCAGCCCGCAGGTCATCGACTGGTGCCGCGCCAACGAAATCGACTTCATCTTCGGCCTGGCGCCCACCACGACCTTGCGCAAGCATGTCGAGGATTTGGAGACCAGCACGATGGCGCGCTTCGAAGCGTCGGCCAAGACGGGCAAGGTCCGCCACTTCAAGGAGTTCCTGGATGGCGCCGCCAGTTGGAGCCGCGTCGAGCGCATCATCGCCCGGGTCGAGGTCGGCGCCCAAGGTGGCGACACCCGCTTCATCGTCACCAACCTTGCCGGTGGCAAGGCCAAGGCGCTCTACGAGGATCTCTCCTGCCGGCGCGGAGCGGCCGAGAACCATATCAAGGCGTGGAAGACGCATCTCGCCGCCGACGGCACCTCCTGCACAAGAGCGACGGCCAACCAGTTCCGGCTCTTCCTGCATGCCGGTGCTTACTGGTTGATGTGGCGCTTGCGGGCCGCGATGCCGAAGCGCTCCAGCTTTGCCGTCGCCCAATTCGACACGCTGCGTTTGCGCCTCATCAAAATCGCCGCGCGGGTGGTCGAGATGAAGACGCAAATCCGCCTGCACCTGCCGAGCTCCTGCCCGCACCAGCGCATCCTGCGCATCGTCCTCGATCGCATTGCGCGGCTCGTGACGTAGCCGACGGGGCGCAGACGCCCCGAAACGAACCCGTCGACCGCAACCTGCAAACCCCCGCCTTCCATCACGACGGATCACCGCCGGCGCCTGATGAACATTGTGAAAAACCACCGCAAAGGCAACCAGAGCGCCGCCTCAGGCCGCCGAACGGTCAGCGCCGTGCATCAAGCGGGCTAGCTGAATTCCGTCCGCGAGAGCGCGTATATCGTTCGCCGTTTGGTCCATGCAACACGGCCACTTCACCCCCGTTCCGACGCAAACATGCGGCGATCCCTGCGATCGACCACGGAGAGACCTTGAGTTCGGCAAGCGCTGCATCAGCGAAGAGAAAGGAGCCAATTGACAGAAGCGATTCGAGAACCTGATGGGACACGATCTAACGTCTGCCGGGTTTGTCGAGTCAGCGACATAGGCTTGTTAGTCCATCTCTTGTTCCGTCCGGCTAAGCAACTGAAAAACCATCACAAATTTTTTTCGTTCGGCTCGAGTTAATTGGCACGGGTTTTGAGCGCTTCGGTGCGAGGCGGCGAGACGATTGGCATCCATGTCGCGGGCAGCCGCGATGGATGGAACAAAGGAAAGGAGAGCAACTTGTCGGGTCTGCGTCAGAGCATTGCGGTGAGCTCCATTCGTTTCCGCTGCAAGCAACAGAAATGTGGGCCGTAGAGCAACTCGCGACGAGCAGTCGCCGTGGTGTCTTCCATAGCATAAACCCGAGATATTATCGGCCACTTGGCGTGTTGCGCAGAGGATGCAGCTCTAGCGTGCAATCGCTGGATGTCGATGACCATGGAATTGCGGCTCACGAACCGACACAAAAAAGGAAGCTGATAGTGCAAAAGAACTAGTGAAGCGCAGAGTATTATAAATAGATTTAGAGGAGTGTCGACAATGCCTGACAATTTCATCTACGATGACGACTGGGCTTCGGTGTACGAAAGCATCACCAATATGCGGGGTCGGATAGTTGAGGCAGATGAGACGGTTGCCTTTCTTGAGCGACACTGTAACGGAGGCAATGCGCTTGAACTCGGTATTGGCAACGGACGCGTGGCGGTTCCGTTGAGCGCCCGAGGGATCAAGGTTGAAGGCATCGACAACTCCGACAGCATGTTGAGGCTGCTTGCCAGCCGCAGCAGTGTGGTCAAGGCCTGGCAAGGGGACATTGCCAATTTCACGTTAACAAGCTGCTACAATACAGTCTATTGCATCTACAACACGTTCATGCAGATCTTCACGCGCGAAGCGCAAATTGCTTGCTTCCGATCTGCCGCGTCGGTGTTAGGCGAGGACGGGCTTTTGATCATAGAGATCGATGTGCCGGCCTTGGACGGTTTCGTGAACGGGCAGAAAACTACGACTTTGCACGTCGATCATGAAAACACATTTCTCCGTACGGACGTCCACGATTCATTGAAACAGAACCTGGTTTCATCATTCCTCTTGTTTTCTGGAACAGCCGTGCGGCGTCTGGCCCAACCGGTTCGATATGTGTACCATCAGGAACTGGATACGATGGCCGAGTGCGTGGGGTTGGAGCTGGCGGAGCGTTGTGGAGATTGGGCGGGAGGTGCTTTCACCCAAGCGTCGACACGTCACATTTCCGTCTATCGCCGAGCTGGCTTGTAGTCCCGAACTTTACCAGCGGTCACAATGCTTGACTGACAGCAATCGCACAATCGAATTAAAAGGCGGTATACGGGTGGGCGAGGAGCTTTCGAGAGGCTCGCAGCAGGAGTCGTAGGCGTCGATGACACGATTGAAAGGCATTTCGCGCGCAAGTTCTCGGACGGGTTGAGGTCCGCGCCCGTAAGGATAGCAGCAGCGTGCGATGTTGCCGGAAAATGTTAATTTGGGGAGTTGTGTGCCGGCCGCCTGATCGATCAGCAGCATCGTCTGCGGTACGGCATGGCGGCAAATCCCATCAAGCCCACATCGGCCACCGACGGGTCACACGGCTGCCCCCTTGGCTCATCAGGGCTACAAGAGAGAGGCCCTATCTGTTCGTCGTCGTCTGCCCGTCACCCGAAGCGGCGCGGCAGACTGCTATCGCATCAGGGGGATGCCGATGGATTTCTCGAAACGCCCGAGAACGGCATTGGCAACCGTATTGGCCTCTGTGAAGGATCCGGCCCGCACATGGAACCAGCCGAGAGTTTCCCGGCGTTGGACCTGAATTCCCGGATCGAGGCGGTGCGGATCGAACTCGATCAGCTGATCGCCATATTCCTCCAGCCACGAGAGATCGATATGGTTGGCCAGTGCTGCGTCCCGATCGGGAATGATGTTACGGGCGGAGACGTAGCCGGCGTGTTTCGGCAGGCCTTCGCGGATTGGGTGTCCAAGATGGATATCTAGCAGCCGCTCCTGGATCATTTCACCCGTCAGATGGCGATATACATGGGGCATGACGCCCCCCATTAGCCGCGAATTCATCTCGACCAGAGCAGGGCCTTGCGTCGTCGCAATCATTTCGGCGTGAAAAATACCCAAGTCCAGCCCCAGCGCCCGCGCAACCGCTTCCGCGTACCGGAAGCAAGCCTCGACCTGATCAGGTGTCAAATTGGCGGGCATCGATGCGCCGATCTCGATACATTCATCTTCGCGTGCGCGGGTGTGGTCGGACATCATGAAGCGATAGAATCTTCCATCCCGTACACCTATCTCGGCGGAAACAAGAGGGCCGCTAAGATACTCCTCGATGAGGATACCTTTGCGAAATTGAGCTTGAAGCTGCCTGGGCAGAGCATCGATCCCAGATAGGAGTTTCTGGGCCGCACGTTCGGCATCCGGCGGCGTGAGCGCTACCGTGGCGAGCAGGCTGTCGAAGCCGGTCTGCGGCTTTACCACCACCGCAGTGCCGATGGTTTCCGCCGCAGCACGCGCCTCTTGCGGCGTGGTTACCGGGCGGAATCTTGGGCAGTGCAAGCCTGCGCGTAGGATCACTTCGCGCGCGCGTGCCTTATCGCGTGCAGTCGTCACGGCGGATGCGCTGGTAAATGGAATGCCCAGTCGCTCACAGACCCGGGCTGCGACATCAACGCAAGGCTCCAATTCGGAGATGACGGCATCGATTGGCGCAAGCGCTGCGAGCTGTCTCATGGCATGCAAAACCTTCTTATCCACGGTGGAGTCTGGAATGGCGACGATAGTATCGAGGGTCGAAAATATGCGCTTTACGCGCTCCGTCTCGACATAGTGGTGATAGCCGGATCTAATAAGGGAGACCCGCAATCCCCTTTGCTTGGCGAGACGCATGGTCTCGATGCCGGGCGAATTGGTGTCGATGAAGACGATGTGCTGACTCATGACGCCTCCTTCTCAACCGACGCGCATTGCGAGATCAGGCTGTATGAAGTCGAAGCGGATAGTCGCGCCGGCCCGTCGGCCAATTCCATCTATAGTGTTCTCGATGACTTCGACGAGGTTTTCGAGAACGTCGAAGCGATTTCGCCTCTCCCGGCGGCGGTCAAATTTCCCCAGCAGCAGCAAAGCGCAAGTCTTGTCGGGTTTAGCGCAGAAGACCAAGGCGCCACCGTTCGCGAATTCCTGCACCAGGAATGCATCGTCAGAGGCGATGCCAGAAAGCAACTCATAGGCCTGACACAGCCTTGGTCGAATTTCGGAATAGTTCTCCGACGTTTCGATCCCGCCAGAAAAGGATAGATATGGCAACTTTGTTGATGTCCGCAGCCATACTTCAGTTCCGTCAGCTTTAAGAAACATGGCGATTCCCTTGCTATTTCGGAAGTCATCAGACTATCGACATGGTGATACTCAGCCGTCATTGGGATTGCTCCGCAACAAAGCCTCCAGCCTGGCCGTCCGTAGAAGAAGGACGTGATCGGCTCGACGCCGTGGGCCGCGAACACCGCGCCAAGCGACTGGCCGGGGTGGCCTTGTGGGCGGCGCAGCCGACGGCTGGCTCAGGGCCACCGGATTCCACGCATTTGATGCCTTTGCAGCCGACTTTGAGCGCGGCTCGAGTTCAAGGTCTTTCACTGAACTTCCCGTGCAGGTGCAGGACCGTATCCTGCGCCTTCGAATTGAGGATCGGGCGGCTAGAGTCGGTTTTGGGTTCGCGGTCGACGAAGAAGATCTGCTGCCCAAGGTCGACAAGCGCGGCGAACGTATTTTGGGAGGTGGCTGACTTACCGATGCTCCCGTTGCCGTAGAATTCGATCTGACGCAGACCTGACATGCGGCTTTCTTCTCCCTTCGTCGCTGCTGCCCGCGACATGGACGCCGGTCGGAACTTCTCGCCGCCTCGTACCAAGGAGTGTCAAAACTCGTGCCAATTTGGCTGACCGAGCCATAGAAAACCTTTCTGATTGCTTTTCAGCTGTTTAGCCCGAGACAAAACAAGTGATTGACAGAACAGTTTCATGTAGCGGACCCGACAAAGGCGACACAAGATCTTAGTTGGATGGCGTGACTATGGGAGCCCTGAAGGCGCAACGGCACTTCCGGAGGGCCACGTGCAGGCCGCGCTCCGCGATCTCAGCCTGCCAGCAATGCTCGACAAGCTCGACAAATACGATCTCATCGTACTCGACGACCTGTCATACGTCCGAAAGGACCAGATCGAAACCAGCGCCTTGTTCGAACTCATCGCTCACCGCTACGAACGTCACTCAATCGCCATCACCGCAAATCAGCCATTTTCCGCTTGAGACAATGTCTTCCCCGAACCCAACATTACAGGGTGCCGCCATTCTGGACGGGGTGGTATCTCATTTAACCGTCACGGATCCGCGCCACGGCCTTGCGGGTCAGCGTCTTCAGCTTTTGTCATCCCATTCGGCCCGAGGTCCAGACTTCGTCGTCGTACGGCTGTCTGACGGGCGCCGGCGTTCTATTCGGCGCTCGGTAACCGACCTCGCAGCGCCGTCTCCGGAAGAACAAGGCGCGTCGAAGTCGTTGGGGCGGATCAACGCCCGGACGTTGCTCACATTGATGCACCATTTGAACAGCACATTCGCCTCTCATATCGAGGAGGTGATTCGCGATGAACATCCAGTCGAATCTGCACCGCGTAGCGTCCCAGACCTTCACCGAACTTCCGAACCCGGGCATGACAACCCTCCCGGGACCTTGGCTCAACTTGCCAGCGGAAACGCAAAAGCAGATCGCACAGAACCTTGCTCCCCTGCTGATGCGGATGCGACCAACGCGCGCGCTGCTCGAGGCGGACGGGCATGTTGAGAGCGTCGAATAGGCCGGACGAATGTGTGACAGCCGCGCATCGCGGCAAGCTCGCTTATATTTACGTTCGCCAGTCTTCCGTGAACCAGGGCATCATCAAGAAAGCACGGAGTTGCAGTACCGCCTCGTCGATCGTGCCGTCGCCCTCGGCTGGCCGCATGAACGTGTGCACATCATCGATGAGGATCTTGGCAAATCGGGGTCCGGGACAGTTGAGCGGGTGGGGTTCAAGAAGCTGATCCTAGATCGGGTTGGGCAATGCCGGCCTTGTTATCAGCCTCGACGCTTCGCGGCTTGCCCGCAACAATCGCGACTGGCATCAGCTCCTTGATTTGTGCTCGCTCTTCGGCGTCAACATTGCCGACGGCGAACGTCTTTATGATCCCTGCGCTTACCACGATCGCCTGCTGCTCGGCCTGTCCGGCATCATGAGCGAGGCGGAGCTTCACCAGATCAGGCAGCGCCTCCATCAGGGCGAACGTCAGAAGGCGGCGCGTGGCGAGCTGCGGCTTCCCGTTCCCGCCGGGCTGGCCCATGATCGCGCAGGCGGGATTGTTCTCAATCCCGATGAGCAGGTGCAGGCAAGGCTCATCCTTGTCTTCGCCAAATTCCGCGAGCTTCACAGTGCACGGGCCGTGATGCGATACTTGCGAAAGAACGATCTGCCACTGCCTGTGCGTCCACTTATGGGTCCCGCTCCGCACGATATCATGTGGCGCGAGGCCGACAGTTCACGGGTCCTCAGCATTCTCCAAAATCCTGCCTATGCCGGGGCGTATGTTTATGGACGATGCCGGGCGGAGGGCGGGCGGGTTCGCCATGATGTCTATCGCCCGAAGACGGTGAAGGTCCCCATCGCGGACTGGGAGGTTTGTCTTCAGTCTGCCCATTCCGGATACATCGACTGGGAGGAATTTATGGAGAATCAGAGACTACTGGCAAACAACATCAACCGCTATAAGGCTGGCCATTCCGGCGTGCCGCGCAAGGGAGCGGCACTGTTGCAGGGTATTGCAGTTTGTGGCCGGTGCGGTCGCCGGATGAGCCTACGCTATAGCGGTCCTGCAGGTAACTATCCCGTCTACACGTGTCGTGCCGACCGCGATCAGGACGGCGGACCGCTATGCCAGGAAGGGCGCGCGCTGCCCGTCGACGCACATGTTGAAAGCATCCTGCTCGACGCTTTGAAGCCGGACAGGATTGCCATCGCCATTGCCGCGCTGGGCCAGATTGAAGAAGAGACACGTCAGCTCGAGCGACAGTGGGCTCTGAGGCGCGAGCGGGCCCGCTATGAGACGGAACGGGCACGGCGCCAATACGACGCGGTGGAGCCCGAGAACCGTCTGGTGGCGCGTTCTCTGGAGCGCGGCTGGGAAGAGAAGCTGCGCGCCGCCGAAGCCGTCGAGCAGGATTACGAACGGTGGCGGTCCGACGAGCCCCTGGTCTTGAGTGAGTCCGACCGCGAGTGTCTTCAAAAGCTGGGCGAAGACCTGCCTGGCATCTGGTATGCCCCTTCAACGACGTCGGCCGAGCGAAAGGGCATCCTACGTCTCATCATTGACGAGGTCGTCCTCGATCAGAGGCGGTTGCGGGGCCAGGTCTGGTTCAAGATCCTGTGGCAGACCGGGGCAACAAGCGAGCATTCTCTTCAAAGGCGTGTCCACACCTACGCCAACTACATCGATATCGAGAGATTGCGCGAGCGCGTGACGGAGCTGAATGCCGACGGCAAGATGGACAAGGAGATTGCGGCGACGCTGAACGCGGAAGGCTTTGTCGCAGCACGCGGCTGCGCGTTCAAAGGTGAGAATGTCTGGCTTCTGCGGACACGCTGGAGCATCCCCACCGTCAAGATCAACGGGATTGGCGCCAATCCAGCTCGGTGGCCGGATGGAACCTACTCCGTTCAAGGGGCAGCAGCCGCCTTGGGCATCACACCGCAGGTTATCTTCGACTATCTCGCCCGCGGATGGGTCACGGGGCGTCAGCTCACGAAAGGCCAGCCATGGCAAATCGAACTCTCGGACAACCAGATCAGCACGCTGCGGGCGCGCATCGCACGCAACAGGCGATCAAGGAAGGAGGCATCATGACAACTTCGGTGATCCCGCAATGACGGTCGCAGCCATCGACCGCCTCGTTCACCACTCCACCATCATCGAGATGAACGGCGAGAGCTACCGCAAGCGATCCGCCATCGCCCGCTCAGTGCCCATGCACAGCCCCGCCGACAATTACCCGCCCGACGACACCGACGACCGGTCATCGTAATTGTCGCGGGCATCACCCGCGGATGCATCAGGCTTGAGCCAACTCAAACGCCGGCGTAATTGTCGCTAGCGTCAATTACCCGTGCAGCCATCGGGACCGCATCGTACCCGCCCCAACGACCGTCAACGACAAAACCTCCTCCGGCAATTGTCGCCGACCGGACTCCATAATCGTCGCGCTACAACCAGCCAGTCGCGCAAACTGCCGCCGATCGACAAGGCTGGCGGAAGGCCGCGGGATAGCCCCGCTTATGCGGCAACCGTGACGCCGTGGCTCTTCAGCGCCTCTCCCTGCCGATAGTAAACACCGAAGCGGTTCCCCAGAAAGGCGCCCAATGCAATGTCTTCCTGCCGAATGAAGCCCTGGCGCGGGATCTTGCCGGCGGCAAGCAGATCGAGAACCGCGCAGATGCTGGATGCGGTCGTAATCTGGATCGCGCTCGTGATGCGCCCGTCAATCTCCGCGCTGTAGATCTTGTTAGCGTAGGTTTCCTGGATCAAGCGCCCGTTTCTGCGTCCCGAAACGGTCACAAAGACAATCACAACGTCCTGTAGCGTGGTCGGAAGGGCGTGTTCGAGTATGTCCTTGAACACATCGCGGCGGTGTCGTAGCCCCAAGTCGTGCAAAAGCGCCTTCATGATAGCGGCATGGCCGGGATAGCGAATGGTGCGGTAGTTGAGCGTATTGACCTTGCCCTTCAACGTTTCGCAAAGCGTGCCAAGGCCGCCGGAGGTGCTGAAGGCCTCATAGGTGACGCCGTCGAGCGAAAATTCTTCGCGCTCCTCCAGTGCTGGCACTTCAACGAGTTCGCCATTTACGACTGCCTCGCAGGGCTGGATGTACTCGTTAATGACCCCGTCGGTGCTCCAGATCAGGTTGTAGTTCAAGGCATTGCTCGGAAACTGTGGGAGTGCCCCGACACGCAGGCGCACGCTATCCAGGCTATCAAACTTGCCCGCAAGATCGCTCGCGACGATGGAGATGAAACCGGGTGCCAGCCCGCATTGTGGAATGAATGCGGTCTTGGCTGTCTCGGCGATCCGTTTCACCTGCCGAGTGGATTCAACGTCCTCCGTGAGGTCGAGATAGTGTACGCCAGCCTTGGCCGCTGCAGTGGCGATGCCCACGGTGAGCTGAAAGGGCGCCGCGCTTAGAACCGCGAATTTGCCGGACAGCAGCGCACACAAGGCTGCCTCGTCGGTGATGTCCAGGTATGCCGTCGAGAGCGCGGGACCGCTTTCAATTTCCGACAGTTGTTCAGCGCTACGGTCGACGACAGTGACATGATAGTCCCCGCTATCGGCGAGCAACCGCGAGATCGTGGAGCCGATCTTCCCTGATCCGATGATTACGACGTCTTTCATTATTTCCTCCTGCAACAGGGCCACGATCCGAGGTCACGTTTCGCAGAGCGCGTGGTTGATTTGCAGCGATGAATTTTATAAAATTTGTAGCCCTTTTTGACACATTGCAGGACTCATACCAAGAGTCATTGGGTTTGACCGACATGGGCCCATTCTCGCATTCCGATGGATGTGATTGTTTCGGGAGCGGCGATCGGCGATGTCACGTTGTCTGGATAAGAACGCGATAAGACCTGCGGCGCTGATTTCACCTGACCCCAGCTACGGTTTTCCACGCCGTCAGGGCCTGGAGGCGGTGGTGGTGAATTTCGAATGCGGAGCGGTGTGAGCGGGCCGGGACGAAGAGATTTCTGAGTGCTGAGAAGATCGAGACGAAGCGTTGCAGCGCCCCTGGCGATCGGAAGCCCTGCATCATCCGCTCCCGTTTTCGCAGCGGCACATGTGAATTCTCCGACCGGTTATTCAATCCCTTGTGCGAACGGTGTTCGGTAAGCGGTCAGCCGATAACGTCAGGCCCTAAAGTTCCAAGGCATGAGCATTTCGATTTCGGATGCCGGCCAGCCTTGAGCGATGCGGGTCAAGGTCTGCGAGAGCCAGTCGAGCGGATCGACGCTGTTCATTTTGCAGGTTTGCAGCAAGGTGGCTACCGTCGCCCAGGTTCGTCCACCGCCGTGGCTGCCGGCAAACAGGCTGTTCTTTCTCGTGATCGTTTGGGGCCTGATCGCGCGCTCGACGATGTTGGAGTCGATCTCGATGCGACCGTCCATCAGAAAGCGTTCCAGCGCCTCCCGCCGGGTGAGCGCGTAGCGGATCGCCTAGGCGGTCTTGGATTTTCTGGAGACCTTGTGCAGTTCCGCTTCCCATAGATCGAAGAGGCTCGCGACAATGGCCGCGGACTTTTCCTGACGGAGCGCGGCGCGGCTTCCGGCATCCCTGTCGCGAACCTCGTCCTCGACCTTCCACAATTCGGTCATGGCGGTGATCGTTACCGTCGCGGCCTGCGAGACCCCGCTGATGTGCAGGTCATAGAATTTGCGCCGCAGGTGAGCCCAGCACCCGGCGAGCCGGATTGTTTCATTGCCGCCGGCTTTGGCCCGTGCCTTGACCAGGTTAGTATAGGCCGAGTAGCCATCCACTTGCAGGATGCCCCCGAATCCAGCGAGGTGACGCGCCACGCAATCGGCGCCTCTGCTGTCTTCAAAACGATAGGCAACCATCGGTGGGCTGGTCCCGCCGAACGGTCGATGATCACGCGCGTAGGCCCACAACCAGGCTTTCGTGGCTTTCCCGGACCCAGGGGCAAGGGTGGGCAAGGTCGTCTCGTCGGCGAAGACCCTTTCGCCCTCCTTCACACGCTCCAGGATATAATCGGCGAGCATCTGCAATTCAAAGCCCAGATGTCCCATCCACTGCGCCATCAGCGACCGGCTGATCTCGACACCGTCGCGCAGATAGATTGCCTCCTGCCGGTAAAGTGGAAGGCCGTCGGCGTATTTCGAGACAGCGATATAGGCGAGCAACCGCTCCGTCGGCAGGCCGCTTTCAACGATGTGCGCCGGCGCCAGAGCCTGGACCACGCCGTCACGGCCCCGGAAAGCGTATTTGGGACGGCGCGTCACGATGACCCGGAACTTCGGCGGCACGACGTCCAGCCGCTCGGATCGATCCTCGCCGATCAGAACCTTTTCCAACTCCTCGCAGTCGGCCGGGATTTCCGGCTCGATAACTTCCTCGATGCGTTCGAGGTGGGCGGCAAAACCCTTGCGCGGGCGCGGGGCACGCTTCGGCTTGTCCCCGGCCGCGTGAGCAAGTTCGCTCCGGATCGCCGAAAGGCCGGTCTCGACCTCCTCGAAGACAAAGGAGGCCTGCTCGTCGTCGATGGCCAGGCGTAGCCGCTCGGAACGCGTGCCATGTTGCGTGCGCTGCAAAGGATCGACGTGAGGTTGGCAATACGCTCGTTGGCGCTTTTCTCGACGGCTTTCAGCCGGGCGACCTCCGCCTCAGATGCTGCGATCCGAGCTTCGGCGACTGCGATCCGGGCCTCGCTCGCAGCCTGCTCGCGAGCCATGGAAAGGATCATCGCCTTCAGCGCATCAACGTCGTCGGGAAGGGCAAGATCCGGTAGAACCATGGCAAGCAACAGAGCACAAAAACAGCCGCTTTCCCAACCGTTCCAGCCGCATGATTCATCTTGCCGCAGGCCGGTTTCAGCCCGTCGATAACGGCCGCCGGACCCTGGCCGGACGGATCTTTTTCCAGTCCAGACCAGCCAGAAGCGCCATCAATTGCGAGTGGTCCAGACGCATGCGCGCGGCCGATATGCCTGGCCAGCAGAAGCTGTGCTCTTCCAACGTTTTCGAATAAAGGCAAACCCCGCTGCCGTCCCACCACACGATGCGAACCCGGTCCGCACGCTTCGAGCGGAATACGTGAAGCGCCCCGGAGAACGGGTCCAGGCCGCCATCCCTGACCAAAGCCATCAACGATGCCGCGCCCTTGCGGAAGTCGACCGGCTGGCACGACACGTAAACCACCACACCGGAAGCGATCATGCCTTGCGAACCGCGCGGATGATCCTCGCCAGGCGATCGGGATCAACATCGCCGCCGGCGCGCACCACTGCATCGCCAATGACGATTTCCACCGTGTCGCTGCCCACCGCTTCAAAGCGCGTGAACTTCGCCGGCTTGCTCGCTGCCTCCGTCAGTGGCGCAACCATGCCCGACGAAAGCGCCTTGCGGCGCCACGCATAGAGCTGCGAGGGGTCCAGCCCCTCGGAATGCGCAACCGCCGACACACTGCCCCCTGGCGAGAACGCTTCGGCGACAAGCCGTGCCTTCTCTTCGTCCGACCGATGGCGCGGCTTGCGCCGGGACGGCACAGGCTCCGCCGTCAAAATCTCGAATGTTCTATGATGGCTCATACTGTCGCTCACAGGATTCTCCGCATGATTCATGCTGAAAATGAGCGATCAACCGCCTGCACGCTACGTGGGGATGCCTACGCGCTTACGGTGTTCGACATTCGGCATGATCTGCCGCTGAGCGGCCCCGTAGGAACGTAACTTGTCGGTGATCATCCGCTTTGGTACGACGCCCTGCTTGGTCAGCAGCCTGGTCAGCAATCGCTTGGCCGCCTTGGTGTTGCGTCGGCTCTGGACGATCTCGTCGAGCACATAGCCGTCTTGATCGACGGCCCGCCACAACCAGTGTTTCTTGCCGGCGATGGTGATGGCCACCTCGTCCAGATGCCACACGTCGCCCCGGCTGGGCTGCTTGCGTCGGAGGCGACGGGCGTAGTCCGGGCCGAACTTCTTTGCCCAACGGCGGATCGTTTCGTAGGAGACGACAATGGCCGCGTTCCAGCAGCATTTCTTCGACAAGGCGCAGGCTCAGCGGAAACCGAAAGTAGAGCCAAACCGCATGGGCGATGATCTGCGGTGGGAAACGATGGCGCTTGTAGCTGATCGGCGAGGTGTTCATCCACCTGCGTCTGTCGCAATGTCTCCTCACAACCCGTTACCGTGACATCGCCGAAAAGCCTATTGGCCGCACTCATATCAAAAATGAAATATATGCAGAAAAATGTAATATTTGCAGATGTGTCACCTGCGCCGGATAATTAGCGACTGGAATGAAACGGAAGGAAACTTCACGGTGACCAGCGGTCGGGCATCAGCCACCTGCATAGATCCGGCAACCGCGATGGGAATTTCGCTTGCAGCGAATATCAATAAGTCAACTACAAAGAAAGGAACAGGGGAATGCCTAACGACGCAAAAATGCTTCGACGCAGTGCACTTGCGGCGGCTTTGCTACTGCCATCAATGTCCAGCGCAGGCGCGACGACTTCGCTCGAGAAAGCCAAGGAATCTGGCACCGTCGTTGTCGGAATCTCCAACGAGAAGCCGTACGGATATGTGGAGCCGGATGGGACCGTGACGGGAGTGATCGTCGAGGTTCTACGGGCGGCACTTGAACCCATTAAGATCAAAAAGATCGAGGCAAATGTCAGCCAGTTCTCGGCTCTGATACCAGGTGTTACCGCGCATCGCTTCGACGTCATCGGAGCCGGCATGTACATAACGCCGAAACGATGTCAGGCAATTGCGTTCAGCATCCCCATTACGCGCGTGGCGAATGTATTGGCAGCGAAGGCCGGCAACCCGCATAAAATTCACTCGCTGGAGGACATCGCCAAGTCCAGCTCCGTGAAAGTTGGCACGCAGGTCGGAACTGCCCAGGTTGACGACCTCCACAGAGCCGGTATCCCCGAGGACCACATCGTTCTATTCAACCGTGATACGGAAGCGATCGCCGGACTGAAGGCAGATCGGGTTGACGCCATCTACTATCCGGCCCTTGAGGTCAGCGATCTGATCAAGAAGTTCGGTGCGGGCGATGTCGAGCGTGTCGCACCTTACACGATTGCCAAGGACAACAATGGAAATCCAATGCTTAACTACCAGGCATTTGGTTTTAATAAGGACGACGCTGATTTAGTGACAGCCGTCAATGACGGCATCAAGCAGCTTCGCACTTCCGGACGGCTTTTCAAAATTCTCGAGCCGTACGGCTTTACCGAACAAGATCTTCCCGATCCTAGTGTAACCGCTGCGCAAATCTGTTCCGGATCCTGACCACACTATGGACGCACTGTTCTACAATGAACAACTCCTGCCCCTCCTCGTGCGAGGGGCAGGAGTAACGGTGCGATTGGCAGCAGAGTCCATCATCGCCACGCTTATTGTCTCTTTCGTCATAGGGATGGCAAGACGGTCCAGATCAATGTTCCTGCGGAAGGCAGCGTTCGTTTACGTCGAGTTCTTCCGCGGAACGTCCCTCTTGGTTCAGCTGTTCTTTCTCTATTTTATCCTTCCGCTCTACGGGATTCAGCTTTCCGCCGAGGTTACGGCGGTGATTGGCCTTGGCCTCAATCTCGGCTCTTATGGGTCTGAAATCGTGCGATCTGCTATCGAGAGCATCGATGCTGGACAGGTTGAGGCGGCTCGCAGTCTGTCGCTGCCGCATTGGATCACTTTTCGGAAAGTCGTGCTGCCTCAAGCCGTGATTATCATGCTTCCGAGTTTCGGAAATCTGGCAATCGAGATTGTAAAGGCGACTTCTCTCGTCTCACTGATAACTATCCCAGATCTGACATTCAACGGCCAGAGCCTTGTCTATTCGACTGGGCAGACATCTCTGATCTGGGCGGACGTTTTGGTTCTGTATCTCATTATCAATACACCATTGAACCTGCTCGTACTCTGGGCGGAGCGTAGGGCTGGTCGCTTTCGGGGGGCTAGTCGTGGAGTTTAACCTTCAATTCGCCCTGAGCATCCTTCCAGCGCTTTTAAAAGGCGCGGCTATCACGATCATCGCGACCTTTGGCGGCTTCGCGGGTGCTCTTCTGGGCGGCGGTGTGCTTGCATTATTTCATCGATCGGCTTTTATGCCGCTTAGAGTCGTTTCTATCGGGTTCATTTATTTTATCCGTAACACGCCGCTTTTAGTGCAGCTGTATTTCGTGTTTTACGTCCTGCCGGGCTTGGGGCTCACGATTGGAGCTCTCTGGTCTGGTATAATTGGACTATCGCTGCACTATTCAGCTTTCTTTTCTGAGGTCTACCGCGCTGGAATCGCTTCAGTTCCACGGGGACAGTTCGAGGCAGCAGACGCACTTGGGTTACACACGGGCAAAAAGTGGTTCCTTGTAATTGGCCCTCAAGCCATCACGCCGATCCTGCCAGTTTTAGGCAATTACCTCGTTGGAATGTTTAAGGAAACACCACTCTTGGCGGCGATTACTGTGGTTGAGCTATTCGGAGCGGCTCAAAATATTGCCGGCCAAACCTATCGATACAACGAACCATATACAATGGTTGCGCTGATCTTCCTCGCTATCAGCATCCCCTGTTCATTTATAATCAGAAGGCTCGAGTCTAATGCAAGCAAACGTTGATGTGGGCTACGGCCGCAACGCAGCCCAAAATGGCGCGCTAAATCGCGCGAGGGCCTCCGAACTGATGGACAAGGCAGGCTTAGACGCGCTCATTCTGTGTGAGCCAGAAGCAATCCGTTATGCGACCGGCGCCCCAATTGCCCCTGCCGCGCTGTTTCGACGCGCAGGCGCATGCTTTGCCCTGGTGCCACGGCAGCCGGACATTCCGCTAGGATTGGTCGTTCCAGACTACGATATTTCCTCCTTCGCCGAACATGCACCCGACGCTGTGCTGCGTTCTCACCCGACATGGATCGAACATGTGTCTATCGACGCCCAGTCGGTGGATGAGCCGCTGGAACAGCGACTTGAAGCAGCTCTCCGGTTGCTGAAACGGCCACAGGATTTCCGCCGACCGGAAACGTTCGATCTGGACTTTTCAGCAGGCGCTCTCTCAACCCTGATGGCGGACCTTGGTATTGACCGAGGAACTGTGGGTCTGGATCTTGCCTTCGTTCCCGCGGCCGACTTGCCGGTCATCGAGACCAAGCTGAGTCGGTTCACGATTGCTGATGGCACGCCCGTACTCGATCGGCTGAGGGCGATCAAATCTGACAAGGAGGTGGCGCTTCTTCAGACCGGGATAGAATATTCCGAAGCAGGTATGTCGCACATGTTGTCTAACGCATCCATCGGCATGACCACGACTGAACTGATCTCGCTCTACCGGACTGGGGTGAAGAATGCGTCGAACGGCACAAATTATACCGTCGAAACGAAAGAATTTGTGTTCGTGGGAGACCGGGAAAGGAGTGCTGCTGCTACGATAAGCACTGGTGACGCGGCCAAGGCCGACATGGTCTGCGCGGTAGATGGGTATGGTGCGGACATGTCCCGCAACTTTGTTTTTGGCCCTCCCACCTCTGATCAACAGCGGCTTCATGCTATTGTTGAGCGTGCCTTCGAATCCGGAGAGGCCGAGTTGTTCCCCGGGAACCTATTGGGGAAAGTGCATAAAATTGTAAGCGAAAGCCTTGCTAGAGAGGGGGTTCCATCCTACAGCCGCGGACATTTCGGCCACGGAGTCGGTAACTCAGTATTCTCCGAACAATGGCCCTTTATTTCGGCGGGAAGCCAGGTCGAAATCCAACCGGGGATGGTGCTCGCATTCGAGGTGCCGCTCTATGTTGACGGCGTTGCGCGTTTCAATCTGGAAGATCAGTTTCATATAACTGAAGGCGGCGCCGTCGCCATGAACCGCCTGCGCCGCGGCCTTACCGAGATCTAGTACCTCTGCACAGAGGATATGACGGGTTGGATGGGTTGCAGCGGCGGTAGGCCGTTGTGGTCGATGAGCAGTTCGATGCTTCGTGCAACACCAGGCTGCCTGCGGATCAGGCCTAAGCGCTCAAGGGTCAGCACCATCTGGTGGACTGAAGGCGGGGTGACGCCGAAATAGCGCTGCATGTCGCGTTCGGCCGGCGGCTGGCGGTTGACCTGCATATAAGCCCAGATGAAGGCGAGATACTGGCCCTGTTTGTCGGTGAATTGGGGGGCGTCCGGCGGCTGCCCGTCAAGTATTTGATTCATTTGTCGATTCATCCGGAACCTTGGCAATCGAAGGAGGCCTTCCGGATGAATGTACGCTATCGCGTCGATCTCGACCAACCCGAGCGTGATGAACTCACAGCGATGCTGGCAGGCGGCAGGCATCCGGCGCGCAAGCTCAAGCGGGCGCAAATCCTGCTCGCCGCCGATGCCGGCCTGGGTGATGAGGCCATTGCTGCGACAGTGGTGGTCGGCGGCTCCACCGTCTATCGCACCAAGCGCCGTTTCGTGGACATCGGTCTGGAGGCGGCGCTCAGAGAAGAGCCGCGCCCCGGCGCGGAGCGCAAGCTGACGGGCAGGGAGGAAGCCCTGCTGGTCGCCACGGCCTGCTCGAACCCGCCACCGGGCCGAGCCCGCTGGACGCTGGAGCTGCTGGCCGATGAGTTCGTCAAGTTGACCGAGCACGGACAGCTGTCGCGCGAGACGGTGCGCCGTCGCCTGGCCGAGAACGATCTCAAGCCCTGGCGCAAGGACATGTGGTGCATCCCCAAGGTCGACGCCGAGTATGTCGCGCGCATGGAGGACGTGCTCGACCTCTATGCCGAGGCACCGGACCCGAAGCGACCGGTGGTGTGCTTCGACGAAAGCCCGACCCAACTCATCGGCGAGGTGCGACAGCCGATCCCGGCCGAACCGGGCCGGCTTGAGCGGTATGACTGCGAGTACAAGCGCAACGGCACCGCCAACCTGTTCGTCTTCCTCGACGCACACCGATCCTGGCGCAAGGTGAAGGTCACCGATCGGCGCGCGGCAGACGACTTTGCCCACTGCATGCGCGATCTCGCCGATCTCCATTACCCGCAGGCCGAGCGCATCCGCGTCGTCCTCGACAATCTGTCGACCCACACGCCCGCCGCGCTTTACCAGAGCCTGCCGGCGTCAGAGGCGCGACGTATCCTCCGACGGTTGGAGTTCCATTACACGCCCAAGCACGCCAGTTGGCTCAACATGGTCGAGATCGAAATCGGCGTGCTGCGCAGCCAGTGCCTCGACCGCCGCATCGAAAGCCGCGCATGCCTCGTCGCCGAGGTCGCCGCTTGGGAACACCAGCGAAACGCCAGTGGCGCCCGCATCAATTGGATGTTCTCGACCGAGCAGGCCCGTCTCAAAATGGCCAAAACCTATCCAAAGCCAACCCCCAAAGAGTCATAATCTCTGTGCAGGGCTACTAGGGCGTAGTGACGATTTAACTATTTGAGCCAGGATGGAGGTCTCGAAAAACCTCCCCATTTTGACCGGTTTGTGATTCACTGCCGTTGCGATTTGGAAGGAGGGATTGGATGCGGGGACAGGCCGGGTTCTGGGATATCGATGAGCTCTATGCTCGGCTAAGCGAAGCCGGCGATCCCCTGGAGAAGTTGAACGCCGTTGTGCCGTGGGAGGTTTTCCGCAAGCCTTTGGCCAAGGTGCTGAAGCGCTCGGACGGCGCCAGGGGCGGTCGTCCTGCCTACGACCCGGTGATGATGTTCAAGATCATGGTGCTGCAGGCGCTCTACGGGCTGTCCGACGACCAGGCCGAGTTCCAGATCCAGGACCGGCTGTCCTTCATGCGCTTCCTCGGACTGGGGCTCGGCGACAGAGTGCCAGACGCCAAGACGATTTGGCTGTTTCGCGAGCATCTGACGCAGGCCTGCGCGGTGGAGAACCTGTTTGCCCGCTTCGACAAGCACCTCGCCAAGGCCGGCTATCTGGCGATGGGCGGGCAGATCGTCGACGCCACCATCGTGGCGGCGCCGAAGCAGCGCAACACCGACGCCGAGAAGGCCGACATCAAGGCGGGCAAGGTGCCGGACGCATGGAAGGAGAAGCCGGCCAAGCTGCGCCAGAAGGATCGCGATGCCCGCTGGACGGTGAAGTTCTCCAAGGCCAAGGTCGCCGAGGAGGGAAAGGCGCAGCAGCGCGACATCGCCATTCCCGCTTTCGGCTACAAGAACCATGCCGCCATCGACCGCCGGCACGGCTTCATCCGCGGCTGGAACGTCACGAGCGCATCCGCCTATGACGGCGCGCAGCTTCGCAACGTGCTCAACCGCGCCAATACCGGGTCTACGGTCTGGGCCGACACCGCCTATCGCTCGAAGAAGAACGAGGAGTGGCTCGACCGGAACGGATATGTCTCCGAAATCCACCACAAGAAGCCGAAGGGCCGGCCTATGAGCGAAGCGACGTCGCGGGCCAACGGCCGGCGCTCAAAGACCCGAGCCTTCGTCGAGCACGTCTTCGCCCGTCAGAAGGCGCAGATGAAACTCTTCATCCGCACGATCGGCATCGCCCGCGCCAGGACCAAGATCGGCCTGACGAACCTCGCCTACAATCTGATGCGCTACGTCTGGCACCAGGGGCGAACTGCGCCTGCATGACGCCAAAAGCGGCGGAAAACGCCGCCGCGACGCCAAACTCGGCACCCAGCATCAACCTCAACGACCAAAACCGAAGCCACTTCCCGCCATCAGCCCGGGCCGAACCGCTTTGCCGCCCCACAGGTCTCGGAAATGCCGTAGTTCGAGGTGCCCAGATTGCGATGGCGGCGAGTTTGACGAAGCCCATGAAGTTGGCGAGCAATTTGTCGTACCGGGTTGCGACGCGCCTGAACTGCTTGAGTTTGCTGAAGAAGCGTTCGATCCGATTTCGCTCCTTGTAGAGATCGTGGTCGTAAGGCCGCTGGACCTTGCGATTGCGCTTGGGCGGGATGACGATCTCGGCGCCGTTGCGAGCATTCACGCGGCTGCCGATCTCGTCGACAAAGCGACGGTAGGCTACCAGGCCGTCGAAATCGCTCGATCCCCGCATCAGCAGCGCGTCATTGATCGCCCGCTTGAGATGGCCGTGCGGGCCGTTGATGGAGCCGTTCTCATGTGCGATGCTTCGATTGCGGAAGCAGCCTCGGCGGTTTCAAAGCGTAAAGCTCGAAATGGCGTGTCCGTTGAGCTTTCGCGCTTCCCAACATGATGTGACTGCCCCCACCGCCGAAGACGTCAGGGACGGTCGTCGCATCGCCAAATGCGAATGGCGGAGGCCTTCGTCGGAACGACCTTTTTTATTCAAAAATGTGTCATATTTGAAGTAATATATTTCATATCTGATATGGAGAATTGCATGCCAATAACCTTGCGCCACGTTGAGGTTTTTCATGCGATCATGACCGCTGGCAGCCTGACGAAAGCGGCAGAGTTCATGCGCACCTCGCAGCCCACATTAAGCCGTGAGCTTGCCACGCTTGAACGACTGCTTGACTTAAAGCTGTTCGAAAGACGTTCCCGGCGCCTGTTTGCGACAGAGAAGGCGTTGACCTTGCACGCAGAGGTCAAGCGTTCGTATTTCGGGCTTGAGCAATTGATGCATGCCGCAGAAGCTATTCGCGACAATACTAATCAGTCCGTCCTTATCGGATGCCTCCCGCTATTTTCACTGACGCTCATGCCGCGCGTCTGCCGCCGTCTCCTCGAATCCGAACCATCCTCCCGCATCGGGCTCTACCCGGTCGAGCAAGCGAGCCTCATGAGGGACCTGCTCGCCCTGCGCTACGAACTCGCTGTGATAGAGGTCGGTGTGCCGGTGGATGGAGTGGAGATCGGGGAGGTGACGGCGGGCGAGGAAGTCTGTGTGCTGCCGTTTGGACATCCGCTTGCTGCGCGGGCGGTGATCGCTCCGGGCGATCTTGATGACCAAACGCTGATTAGCTACTCCTCCACCGACCCCTATCGCGCGCGTTTCCAAAGATTGTTCCCCGATCCTGGCTCTTTTCGTAACATCCGTGTTGAGGTGCCAATGGCGGATGCTATCTGCTCGCTCGTCCAGCAGGGCGTAGGTGTGGGGCTGGTAAACCCTTTCAGTGCCCACGCCTACAGAGGCCGGGGCGTAATCGTGCGCCCGCTGTCGATTTCGATCCCCTTCGTGGTCGGCATCTGTCGTCCACGAGGGCGGCCGATCAGCACGTTGGCTGCCAACGCGGCTTCGCTTATAGCGGAGGAATGTCGCCTTATGGCCGAAGAGTTCGCAAAACCCGGAACCTAGAACAATGTTTTATATCAGAACTGAATAAACCAGCGAAAAAATGTGCATTTTTCATCCCATGATGCCTGTGGAATGATGTCCTCTACTGCATGGAAGAGGCATTCTATGGCGCGTGAGAAAGACATCGGTCGGTCCGAGCTTGGAGACATTGCACGGCGTTCCAAGCACACAGTTGGCCTATCCCCCGTCGGTGGGGCCATTCAGCTGGAGGCGGTCGATCTGGAGAAGCTTGCCGCGAGCCTCGGCACGCCTGTTTACGTGTATTCGAGCGCGGCGATAGCGGAGGCCTACCGATCTTTTAAGATCGCTGTCGGCGAAGACGTCTCAATATGCTACGCCGTAAAGGCCAACGGCAACCTGTCCATCCTGGCGCAACTGGCGCAACTCGGGTGCGGGATGGACATCGTTTCCGGAGGCGAGTTGGAACGGGCGCTAGCCGTGGGCGTGCCCCCCCTACGTATCATCTTCTCCGGGGTCGGCAAGACGCGTGAAGAAATCGCATGGGCGCTCGATACAGGCATTCATCAGTTTAACGTGGAGTCCGCGAGCGAGCTTGATCTCATCGCTTGCGTCGCCGAAGGTCGCAATGTTCGCGCTCCGGTCGCGCTGCGCGTCAATCCGGATGTCGATGCTCTGTCCCACAGTAAGATTTCGACTGGACGTAAGGGCGACAAGTTCGGCATCGCTCTAGAGCAGGCAACGGCGCTCTATGCACGCGTGGCGGCCTCGCCTTTCCTCGAACCGGTTGGGTTGGCCGTACATATCGGGTCGCAGGTTATGCATCTGGAGCCTTATCGACGCGCCTATGCTCGAATTGCGGGGCTGACAGAGGAACTTCGTGCCACCGGGTTGCCGGTGCATCGACTGGATCTCGGCGGAGGCCTTGGTATCTCTTATGGCCATGGTACGCCGCCCGACCTGGGCAGCTATGCGGGCGTCGTTCGCGATACGGTCGGTCACTTGTGCGCGGAACTCACAGTCGAGCCTGGCCGCCGGCTAGTGGGCGAGGCTGGAGTTCTGCTTACCCAGGTACTCTATATCAAGCCGGCCGAAGATGCCGATATAGTCGTCGTGGATGCCGGTATGAACGATCTTGCACGGCCTGCGCTCTACGAGGCCCTGCATCCCGTGACCATGCTGCGCCCACGCGGCGGCCCGACGCGTCCGTGCCGCATCGTAGGACCGGTTTGCGAAAGCGCTGATGCCTTCGGTCTCTATACGCATCTTCCAGCACTCATGCCGGGTGATCGCATTGCCTTCCTGTCGGCGGGCGCCTACGGCGCTGCAATGGCATCGACCTATAATGCTCGGCCTCTCGTAGCCGAAGTCCTGGTGGATGGTAGCCGCTACGCGATTATCAGGCGGCGCCAGACCGTTGCCGAGATGATGGCGCTCGAAGCTGATTCAAGATGGCGCGATATGAAATCAAACGACGACTCTGATCTGGGGGCGGTAAGTACATGACGCCGAGCCACACCGCGTTTTTCAGGGAGCCCTGGTCGTTCAACCCCACGTTCGAAATCCCGTTCATCAAGATGCACGGTGTGCGCAATGCGTTCGTGATTCTAGACGGACGCGAACACATGCGACACCTGCGAAGCCCTGATATTGAGCGGATTTGTGATGCACATGCCGGGGTCGGAGCTGACGAGTTGCTTGTCCTAGAGCCCCCTACCAAAGCTGGGCAAGCCGCGGGAGCTGCCGCGTTCATGCGAATTTTCAACATAGATGGCCGAGAAGTCGGTGCTTGCGGGAACGCCGCCCGTTGCGTCGCCTACCTGCTCATGAACGAAGCGCGCGCCAACGAGGTCCGAATCGAAACGGCCGCGGGTGTGCTGGCATGCCGTGATGGCGGGCCGATGACCGTCAGCGTGGAGCTGGGGCCCATAAGCTTGGATTGGCGGCGTGTGCCCCTGTCTCAGCCAGCTGACACACTGGACTTGCCGCTGATCTCGGGCCCGCTTGCCAACGGTGTAGCCGTAAACGTTGGCAATCCGCATGCGGTGTTCTTCGTATCTTCTCTCGCCAATGTAGACCTCCCCACGCACGGGCCCGCAATCCAGACCCATCCATTGTTCGCCGAGGGCGCCAACGTCGGCGCGGCAGAAATTGTGGACGAGTACACGATCAGACTCGCCGTATGGGAGCGGCCGGGGATCCTGACACAGGCTTGTGGAACGGGTGCGTACGCTGCGGTATTCGCGGCGCATCAACGAAATTTGGTCAAGGGCAGCAAGGTCACAGTGCACCTGCCTGGCGGCGTTATGACCGTAGCGATTGACGGCGACATGGCGACAATGACCGGTCCGGTGTCGTTCTGCTACCGTGGCTACGTATCTCCTAGCAGTGGGAATTGATCCACTATTGCGGGCCCAAAAGCCTAATACTGTCAAAAGGAATTCGGGAGATGAAATTCTCAGGCTTCCGCGTATTTGCCGAAGCGCTCAAAGGGAACACTGGATGGCGCCCTCTTTGGCGTAATCCGGAGCCCAAATCAGACTATGACTATGTGGTCGTCGGGGGAGGCGGTCACGGTCTAGCGACCGCTTACTATCTGGCCAAGACGTTCGGGCAGTCCCGTATCGCTGTGCTGGAGAAGGGCTGGTTGGGATCGGGGAATATTGGCCGCAACACGACCATTATCCGTTCAAATTATCTGCTTCCCGGCAACGAGCCATTCTACGAATTTTCGATGAAGCTCTGGGAAGGACTGGAGCAGGAACTCAACTTCAACGCGATGGTCTCTCAACGCGGAGTCATCAACCTTCTTCACTCGGATTCGCAGCGCGATTCATTTCGACGCCGCGCAAACGCGGTTATCCTCGCCGGAGCTGACGCGCGTCTGTTGAGCCGCGAAGATTTGCGCGCGATGGTTCCCTTTCTGAACTTCGAGAATGCGCGCTTTCCAATCCGTGGCGCTTTATTGCAGCCGCGCGGGGGAACGGCGCGGCACGATGGCGTGGCGTGGGGATACGCCCGTGGCGCCGACCTGCGTGGTGTGGACCTGATCCAGAACTGCGAGGTGACAGGTTTCCGGATTGTCGATGGCAAAATCCGCGGTGTCGAGACCTCGCGGGGCTATATTGGTGCCGGTAAGGTTGGCGTCGCAGTGGCGGGATCTTCGGGCCGGGTGATGGCGATGGCGGGGATGCGGCTTCCAATGGAAAGCCATGTGTTGCAGGCCTACGTCTCAGAAGGCTTAAAGCCGATACTTCCTGGCGTCATCACCTTCGGGGCGGGACATTTCTACATCAGCCAGTCGGACAAGGGCGGCCTGGTCTTCGGTGGCGATATCGACGGCTATAATTCCTACGCCCAGCGGGGCAATCTTCCGGTGGTCGAGCATGCGGCTGAATGCGGCTTGGCGCTGATGCCGATGATCGGACGTGCGCGACTGCTGCGGATGTGGGGCGGCCTGATGGATATGTCGATGGACGGCTCACCGATCATTGATCGCACGAACATCGAAGGCCTCTTTTTCAACGGCGGCTGGTGCATTGGTGGATTCAAGGCGACCCCAGCCAGCGGTTACTCTTTCGCCCATCTTCTTGCGACCGGCTCCCCTCATGAGACCGCGCGCGCTTACCGACTCGATCGGTTCTCACGCGGATATGTAATTGATGAAACCGGCACCGGGGCGCACCCCAACCTGCATTGAGGACAGCCTAATGCTAATTCCCCATCCAATTCTGGGGTCGGAACAAGAACTGCTCAAAATCGTACGCTAAAGTCGAACGGATCATGAACATCATGCGACACGCTTTAGCCCCACCGGAAGGCGCAGTGTCCTAAAGCCTTCCGGCAGATGCTGCTCGCTGTCCCAGGTGTAGATGCCGGTCAGGTTGATGTGCTCCCAGCTGAGTGGGGAGATGTGCTTCAGCAGCATCTCGGGGATGTTTTTGCCCGCCATTTTCAAGTGTGTGACAGCCCGATCAAGATAGACCGTATTCCAGTGTACGATCGCACTAACGACGAGGTTGAGGCCGGAGGCGCGGAACGCTTGGCTTTCGAACGATCGGTCACGGATTTCACCACGCTCATGGAAAAACACCGCGCGTTTGAGCTTGTGCGCAGCCTCACCTTTGTTGAGTCCGGCTTGGCAGCGCCGGCGCAATGTCGGGCTCGAGTACCATTCGATCATGAAGAGAGACCGCTCAATACGACCCAGTTCCCGCAGCGCCCTGGCGAGCTGACCTTCTTTTGGCGATGCCGAAAGCTTCTTCAGGATGGTCGACGGCACGACGGATCGCGTCGTGATCGACGCCGCGAGATGAAGCAGATCGTCCCAGTGGTCGAGGATGAGCGTGGTGTTGATCGGTGCTCCGATGTGGTTCGACAGCGCCGGGTATGCATCGCCTTTCTCGAACGTGTGGAACTTCCGATCCTTGAGGTTGCGTAACCGAGGTGCGAAGCGTTTGCCGATCAAGGCGAACAATCCGAAGACGTGATCGCTGGCGCCGCCGGTGTCCGTGAAGTGCTCCTGAATGTCGAGGATCGTGTCCTGATCGAACAGCCCGTCGAGCACATAGGCAGCTTCGCTCTCAGTCGGACTGATCGGCAGGATGCTGAAGTAGCCGTACTGGTCGGACAGATGACTGTAGAATTTCGAACCGGGCTCACTGCCGTAATGTAGATTGATATCTCCGCGCTTTGCGGCTCGGTCGCTTGCTCGGAAGAATTGGCCATCAGATGATGACGTCGTGCCGTTGCCCCAAAGGCGAGAATGCGGATGGCGGGTGTGTGCGTCCGTCACGCAGGCCTGGGCTGCGCGGTAGGTCTCTGACCGGGCGTGGAAGGTACGCATCCAGCTGATCTGGTGAGCGCTGATGCCTTTGGACGCGCTGGCCATCCGTTTCGGACCGAGGTTGGTCGCATCGGCGAGTACGCCAGCCAGCATTGCCGAGACATTCCTCGGAGTGTCACCCGTGCGAACATGCGTGAAGCAATCGGCAAAGCCGGTCCATTCGTGCACTTCCCTCAGGAGGTCCGGCACCTCGATCAACGGATAGAGTTCACTGATCTCGGCGTTAAGATCCTCAGCTTCCACGGGCACCTCACCAGCGGTTGGCGTAACGATCAACGTGCCGGCTTCCAGACGAACACCTTCGAGCTTTCCGGATCGTGCTCTATGCGCCAGCCGCTTCAGGTTGAAGTCGAGCATCTGTCGCGCTTCCGCGAGCCAGGCCGCACCGTCACCCTGAACGCCAAGTCCGAGCCTATCCTGCTCCTTCATTGTGGTGAACGTTGACCGCGGCATCAGATGCTCGTCGATTGGTCGGAAGGATCGACTGCCGTCGACCCATATGTCCGCCGACCGAAGTCGATCTCGTAAAGCCGCGAGCGTTGCGATTTCATAGAGACGACGATCCGGCTTCTCCTGTCCAAGAATGAGCTTGCGATCGGCTTGGCTGAGGTGAGTTATGGGGACACGTTCCGGCAGCGCTCGGCGCTTCTCGGCATAGAGCCGTCTCAGCAACGCAGTCGCCGCAAGAAGCGGATCGTGGCGGCGAGCTGAGCGGAACGTGAACGCCTGCAGGAACGCACCGGCATATTTGTTGACAGTCGCATATTGCTCGGCCGCTAAGGTCAATGGCGACGCCTCGTTGTCCTCGACCATCGACTCAAGCTCAGGCTTCATCCGGAGCAGCCGGTGCCATCCAACTTCTTGATCGAGAACCTCCAATGCGTTCCGGCCATAGTCATTGGCGGACTGCAGGGCTGTGATTGTGTCGAGGAACATGCGCAGCGCCTTGGCGGTATCCGGCCTGCAGTCTATGTGTCGCTGTTTCTTGCGGTTACTGGCTTGCGAAAACAGTCGACCCATCAGCTTGATAAACATCGACACTGCATCGTCGGTGAGCTTCTGGCCGAGTTTGATGACCTGTGCCACGATCAGCGCGTGCCGGCGACTCGCGTTGAAGTCGTTGGCCAGCCATGCCGGCGTGGCGTTGCCCTCACGGATCATCTGCTCCCACCGTCCCGATGATATGCGAGCCTGCAATTTCGGATCGATCTCCAGCGTCCGCAAGAATGCAATCCGTTCAGTCAGTCCGACCAGGTTGGATGCACCCGGCGCTTCTGGCGCCGATCGCAGCCAATGAAAGCGCGTCTGGCCGATGGCCGGGTCAACCTCCAACAGTTTATCCAATGATTGAAGCTTATCGACCGAAATTTCTTCGATGAGCACTCTCTCTGCCCGCCGACGAGCAATCGAGCGGCCCGCGAGCCCTATTCGCTCGATTGTCTCGGTCACCGGAAGTAGGGAACCGCGTTCCCGAAAAGACGCGGCGATGGCTTTCGCAATCCCGACGCTGTCGTCGGACATCGTTGCCGCCTGAATCGCAGCCAGTAGCGCCGCTCGACGGTTCTCCCCCGTTGCGCTCTTCGTATCGAGATACATCATCAAGCGCGCGGCGTGGTCGCGACGGGTTTCTTCACGGCGCGCATAGAGCGCGAACGACCCGAGGTCGGCGCCGACCTGATCGGCAACATACTTCAGCATTGCGCGAGGCGGAGTCTCTCCGGCGGCGAGCACTCTGCCTGGGTGGCGCATCAGGCAAAGCTGAACAGCAAAGCCGAGCTGATTGTGTTCTCGCCTGCGAAGGCCAATCTCAAGCCTGTCAGCCGATGACAGCGAATAGTGTCGGATGAGGCTGTCCTCATCGGTAGGCACACTGAAAAGTTTTTGCCGATCTTGATCTTTGAGAAGCTTCCGTCTGCGCATCGCCCGACTCCATCACAATACTCGATGGAACGATGTCAAACTGGGGGGCACATACGTCAGCCGTGGCTACGCTATCCACAGAGATCAAGTGCAATGCGGCCGATATCGCACTCGGGTTCTTGCTCCGTTCGCCCTTAGCGTACGATTTTGAGCAGTTCTTGTTCCGACCCCTTTCCGGACGTTTGAAGAGGAGGTGCAGTATGAATCGGTCGTTGTAAATCCACCAATGGCGCGCTCCGCGATCAGGTTGTCGGGCTCGAGCTGGCCATCGTAGAGGAAGTGGTTGAACGCTGCGCAATTGGCTGGAATTTCCGCAAGAGCCGGAGAGCCGCTGAAGATCGGTGTCATGCACTGTCCCTCAGTTCACCGCTACGAAGCCCGATTTCGCTCCGCCCGCGCCGGCCGAGTTGGCCGCCTCGTTCTCTTGGGAAGCTAAACTCTACAACTGAAGGGCGGTCGGCCCGCCTGACCGACCTCAACGCAGAATAGGTTGCCGGACTCGGGAAATCGAAGAAGCTCGTCAGATGATTGCCTGATCCGTCGTGAAGTTATGAACAGCGTTTTCAGACTTTCGCCGCCAAGTGCCACACAGGTTGGCGCCATACTCGGTATATCGACGCGATCTGTCAGGTGACCGTTTCGATCAATACGAACGACACAGCCGCCTCGTAGCCTGGCGCTCCAGTAGCCCCCTTCAATGTCCACAGTGGCGCCATCAGGCGATCCCGGAGCGATGTTCGGGCCTGCCAGTGGCTCCATCTCGGCAAGACCCGCAAAACGCGGAGCGAGTGCGAAACGTCGGATTGTGCCCTCCGCGGTGTCGGTAAAGTACATGATCTGGCCGTCGGGCGAAAATTCCAATCCGTTGGCGGCCGCTACCCCACTCAAGAGCGTAACGACCTCGCCATTGGGCGCAATGCGATATAGGCCTCCAGTTCGCTCACGGCCTAGTTCATTGTATGTGCCAAAGACGATTCCACCGTAGGGATCGATAGCGGCGTCGTTGATACGGGTTTGCGGGAGGTGCGGCTCAATTTCGGCGACTTGTGAGAAGTCGGTGAAGGTGGGATCAGTGACAGCTATCGACTTAGGAAAGCCGAGCACGAAGCCACCACGCGCCCGTGGAAAGACGAACGCCGCACGATCAGGAAGTTGCCGCAAAGCCCCAGCTTTCCCGTGGTCGTCCCAGCGAAAAACGCACTTTCCTTCAATGTCAGTCCACCAAAGGCTATGATCCAACGCGCTCCAGTAGCATCCTTCGCCCAGGAGGTTGTTGCAATCGAACGCCGTGCTGGCGTGATGAATACGCATTTACTTTGCGCTCTGCATGTTCCGAGTCCGGAGTTCAGCCGGATCGATAGCGAAGGGTTCGAGTTTCTCGTCGTCGAACGTGACGCCGTGTCCGGGTGTTTCAAATGGAAAGGCTACACCGTTCTCAAGGCGAAGTTCCGTCTGAAGTACACCCATTTCCGAGAAGCTTCCGCCGTGCACGCATTCGAGGATGTCCGCGTTGTCGATCGCACACATCATGGCGACGGACAGTTCGGACATGTAGTGGGGCGCCATGGTGCGGTGAAAGGACGCTGACACATTGGCGATCTTCAGCCATTCGCTGATACCTCCGACGCGGCACACGTCCGCCTGGACGACATCTACGGCGTTGGCCTGGAGATAATCGGCAAACTGATGCCGCGTATATAGGCTTTCGCCGACCGCAATGGGCAGCGCTATGAAGCCGCGTAAGTCGGCGTGCCCGCGAATGTCCTCGGCATGAAGAGGCTCTTCGATCCAGCCAAGATCGAAACCCGCGAGTTTCTGCAGGCGGATCATGCAGTCGGCGACATTCCAGCGCTGATTGGCATCGACGAACAGTCGTCGCGTGGGACCGATCAGTTTCTTCACGGCTACGATACGATCAAGATCTTCTTCGGCGTTCTCCCGACCGACCTTGATCTTCACCGCCTTGTGGCCCGCTGCCAAGAATCCATCGACCTGGTTGAGTAGAGCGTCACTGTCGAGGAAGAGGTCTATGCCGCTGCCATAGGTGGGGATGCTGTCACGCCGCGCACCGAGCAGACGGAATAATGGAACGTCGTACCACTTGGCCGCAATATCCCATAGGGCGATGTCGATCGCGCCCAATGCAAGGGTGTTGATGCCCCCGGTGCCGCTGCGATGCAATTGGCCATAGAGGAACGACCAAAGCCGTTCAATCTGTCGCGGATCTTGTCCAACAAGCATCGTTCGGCAATAATCATCGATCAGGGCGAGGATGGCGCTTCCGCCGATTCCTGTCGTGTAGGCAAAGCCCTCGCCAATGATTGCAGCGTCTGTGGTTACGCGGGTGACGATGAATTCCAGGTTCGCGACGCGGTGTGTGGCGTCCTCCCAGGAGACCGTCGGCGGGATGTGATAGAGACGCGAGGCGACATCGATGATTTTCAAGGCGCGGTCCTTCCAGCCATCGTGAGAACTTCGGGGTTCGATAGATTGCCGGGTTTGCCGGCCAAGAGCCGCTGCAGATTTTGCACAATGCTCCGGGTGTGACGTACGCGCATTTCTTCGGTCCATGCGGCAATGTGAGGCGTCGCAAGGACGCGCGGATGAGTAACAAGCGGATCCCTAGCCGAAGGCGGCTCCGTGTCAAAGACGTCTAGCGCGGCACCAGCGATCCGTTCGCGATCCAAGGCTCGTAGTAGCGCGCCAGTGTCGATAAGGCCTGCCCGACCGGTGTTGATGAGATACGCGCCGCGCCGCATCCGATCGAGCTCATCTGCGCCGATCATGCGGCGCGTTTGCGTGCTGAGCCGCGCGTGCAACGTCACGATCGCCGAGCGTGCCAGAAGTTGGTCGAGTGAGACCGGTTCGACCCCGAGGGTTCTTAGCTCGGCGCTGTCGACATAAGGATCATGGACGACAATCCTCATGCCAAAGCCGGAAAACTTTTCAGCGACGACACGACCGATTGCCCCAAAGCCGATGATACCGAGTGTGCGACCATGCAGTTCGATCCCCGTGAATGCGAGTTGGGGAGAATCCGCGCCGCGACCCCATACCGTGCCACGATAAAAATCCTCCCCGGCGTCGAAGTCAGGGGAGCGGGACCTAATCCATGCACTGGCAGGGATAAGGCGCCGAGTAAGACCCAGCGCGAGCGCCACCGTGAACTCAGCAACCCCGTGATCCGTCCGCCCGACAGTGTGCAGGACGGCGATCCCTCTCGCCGTAGCGGCCGCCACATCGATGTTCGCTTGCGGAGCCGAGCGCACTGATAGGATGGCGCGAAGATGAGGTGCGGCAGCCAGCAGTTCCTCGTCAAAGCACTCGTATCCCGCTAACATGACCTCCGCATCAGCAACTGCGTCCATTAGCTGCTTGCGATCACAGAACCACTCGCCGGCTGCCCAGCCGAGCAATTTGAGTTCGCTCATTTCGCGGAGCGAGGCGATGCCTTCCGGGCTGAGATCTGCCGTAGCCAGGACGCGAGGTCGGCCACTGATCAATCTGATGGCGTCTGCGCTACTAGGCATCGAGGAGATAAACCGGATGGTCACAAATTTTGTGCTGCGCGTTGACGACAGGAACGATCTTCGATTCGTTGGTGCGTGCACAGAACTCCACGTCATGCTGTCGAAAATTGCCAATAAAACGTCGCCCGGTCATTGAGCTCAGCAACACCGTCGCGGCGCTATTTTGTGAGATTGTGAAACCACGAGCAAGCGACGCGGAGTCGTCGAGTTCGACTGCGTCATCATTCGCAAGTTCACAGAACCGGGAAACGATCATTCCGGCGCAATAGCTATCTTCAATCGCGATACGTGAGTTGCGCAGTTGGCCGGAGCAGATAATCGTGATGTGTGCATTGCGCCATGACGCTTCAGCGAGAGCGCGCCGGGCAACCGCATCTAGATTTCGCAACGAACCCAGGAGTATTAGAGCTGCGCCTTCGCGCACTGCTGTGAGAATTGCTGGCGTGCCATTGGCGGTTGCCAGCATCGAAAAGCGGCCTGATAGATCGAGTCCGGACAGCAAGTACGGCGAGGGCTCATAATCGAATCCGGGGGGGGTGATCCATCATCCAGCTCGGCGCAGATAGCGCCATTCTCGCCAACGGCGGCGCGCGCTTTGGCGACGTCCGAGCGAAATCCTCCGACAAACACACGATCGCTGCCGGCGTCGAAAAGCGCGACAATAGCAGTCGTGGCGCGGATCACATCGACGACAATACATACGTCGCCGGCGATAGCTAGGGGGCTGGTGGGAAGGAAAGCGACCTTTATTTTCATCGGGGAGCGGTCCGGGTTTTCATCAACTCAGCGATCTGTCTCTCATCGGGCAATGCCGGAACCACGAGCTTTTTCGTGACTGCGAGGGCTCCCGCTGCGGTGCCGCGGCGAACGGCTTCAGCGAGGGTCAATCCACTGGCCAGCCCTGCAGCGAGTGCCCCGTTGAATGCATCTCCGGCCCCAGTGGTGTCGACGACGTCGACCGGGTAGCTCGCGATTTTTGTCATTCCGTCAGGCCCGGCAATCAGCGCACCATCCGCTCCCAGCGTCATTACAACGTGCCCGACGCCGAGGCCGCGTAGTCTTGCCGCTATTTCGGCGTCAGCCTGCCAATCGTCCGCCTCGAGCCCCAGCAGGATGCGTGCTTCCGACTGGTTCGGGGTTAGGATGTCGACATCGGCAAGGATCTCCTTCGGCAAGGCGCGGCCAGGTGCAGGATTAAGGATGGTCGTCAGTCCCCGCGTCTTGCCGATGGCAAGCGCGCGGGCCGCCGTCTCGACTGGGATCTCGAGCTGTGTGAGTAGGATGCCCGGGCTCTTCCAGGTGGCTGCGAAGGTTCGACATCGGTCGTCGTGAGCCGCGCATTGGCGCCAGGATCGGTGATGATGCGGTTCTCGCCTGCGGTGTCGAGAATGATGATACCGGCCATCGTAGGCGTCTCGGATGTTTGCCTCACCGCCGAGCAGTCGACACCTTCGACACGCCAAAGTTCCAGAGCTTCTAAACCAAATTTGTCGGCGCCAACCCCCGCCAGCAGGCTGCATCTGGCCCCAAGTCTCGCGGCTCCGATAGCCTGATTGGAGCCTTTGCCGCCATTTCCGAAGGCGAACCCCGACCCTAGCAAGGTTTCACCCGGCGCCGGTACCTCGCCCACAATCCAAAATGCGACTCCGTAAGAGCCAACTACATAGACTTCCTCAGAGCGAAGCATCTCATCTACTCCGGCCGATCAATCGGCGAGGTTGAGCGATCGAGGCGCTGTTTCGCTCGATCCAGCAGCTGTAAATGTAGCGATCCGCCCGATAAGACGAGGACGAGAAGTAAATAATCCGATCGGCCGTGTCGAAGGCAGTACGATCGATCTGCAGCACCGCTGTGCCGCTCGACACGTCGAGTGCTTTTGCCAGTTTTGCACGCGCGATGCCGGCCCGTATCTCCTGCTTAGCTCGGGCCAGCGGCACACCAAGTTGCTGCTCAAGAATCTCGGTGAAAGAGGTGTCGGCAAGGTCGAGTTTTTCCATCAGGCGACCGATTGCTGCTACGAACGAAACTGTCTCAACTGCTACGACCTCGTCGTCGATCGTTCGCACGCGCTCGATGGTGAAAATGCTCTCATGGGTCGGCACGTTAAGTGCGGCTGCCACGGCGTCAGCGGGACGCCAGTGGGCCGTCATATGCCTAGCACCCGGCCGGAATCCGCGGGCTGCCGCTTCTTCCGAAAATCCTGAAAACGTAAGCAGGTCCCGGCCGATGTGACGCTTCGCAACGAAAGTCCCTTTGCCAGCGCGTCGATACAGCAAGCCTTCACTCACAAGCGCGAGCACCGCCTGTCGCACAGTGCTGCTGCTGAGCTCGTGCTGCTTCATCAACTCCATCTCAGTTGGAAGTTGATCACCAGCATTATAGACACCGCTCTCGATCTGAGACCGAATGATGTCGGCGAGCTGAATATGAAGTGGGGTTCTACCGGGTTGTATCATGCGGCCTCCTTTGGCGAGTCATTGTTACCACAAGGTACCTGCGTGCGACAATATTAGGTTATTGCATTCTTACAAGAAATACGTTCGCGCACGCTTTGGAGGAACATTGGCGGGATTTGATCACGCCTTCGTTGAAGAGATCGGCCGAATTCGTTGGTTTGCGCGTTCCAGCCATAGCCGAACTCCGGCTTCTCGCAGCCTGCCGACGACGATCGAGCCATCCACACCAGCATTCTCGGCGATCTGGCGCGCCGCACGGCGATCTCGACACCGGTCTTCTGGTCGGAGCCATCGATGGCGGCCGCGTCGAACGCCCTTGCTGCCCTGAGCAGGGCCACGCCACCGCCCGGCAAGACCTCCTGTAGCTTTTCGCGGTCGCAGTCGGAGGTGGTCTCCTCGATCTGCGCCTTGAACAGCGTGATGAGGCCCCGGATCTCCTCCTTCCTGCGGGTACCGTCGACGATCGTGGTGTTCTCCTTTTTCTCGATCGTGACCTTCCTAGCGCGCGGCCGAGCACGTCCAGCGTGACATTCTCCAGCTTGATTCTGAGATCCTCACTGATGACCGCGCCGCCAGTCAGGATCGCGATATCCTCCAGCATCGCCTTACGGCGGTCGCCGAGCTTGAGGTCCAACGGCTGAAGCTGGCCGGGTTCTTTGCGTGCGCCAAGGGCGGCGGCGATCACCTCGGCCTTCAGCGGCTTTTCCTTCGCGGTGTCGGGAATGATGATGCCGTCGGCCGCCGTCTCCTCGGCCTCGAGGCGGCGAACCAGGGTGCGGTCATGTAATGGACGGAACATCATATCGTTCTCCTTCAGGACAAATAGATTGCAACAGGCTACCCGATTTGGACCGAAAGGGCCGGTGCGGGGCTCGCGCCCCCTTTTCGGCATCGCGTGCGCATGCGGACCTAATTTTCCCATTCAAGAGTGGACTTGCTTGGGAGTTCCACCGTTATGCCTGCTGTCGTGGGACGGACAACCGTTGTCGCGATGCGGACGAGACGAAGTATGGTCTGAACCATATCCTGAGCCTGCGAAATACGTCTTCGGCGCGTTCAGCAGCTGGCATACTAGTTGACGGATGCGCGTCATATCACGCAGCCTGGGCTAACCCTGGGGCCACGATATCAAATGGAAGCACCGTCAAGGTGCCCGTTTGACAGCAATGACGGGTACCTCTTGGCAGTCGCCACGGGTGAGAGTTGATATTTCCAGCTGTTCGAAACAGCGATACTCGATAAATATTTGAATTCTCTTGCTTCTAATACGAACGCCGAGGCCGAATCCGTAAGACGGCAAGCTACTGCTGCAATGGTGCGGATCATGGGTCTTACTCCATTCCTGAGAGCCGAGGTGTGCTTTGGTATCTTTCTCTAGAATTATCTTATCGATCACGCATTATTTCGGCTTCTATCTGCGCATGAAGAAACTCTGTTTAAGTGAACGGCACCAGATGCGAAGCAATCGTCATGCCAGATGCAGCCAGGGCTTAAATTGTAATTACCCACCCTTTCGATGCGGCACGGTGCGTCGTCACTCGTCGTCGATGTCCGGGTACTGCGGGGGAGCCTTGCCGATCTTGCTGACGATCCTCGGGTAATTGGCATCGGGCTGCGCCTGCCCTGTTCCAATAAGTTCAACGCGGAAGCGCCACTCGTCACCGTAGTCGTACAAGAAGGTCATTGCCGAGCCCACCTTCTGAAAGGCTGTGCTGACGCGCGTGCCCTTCACGCTGCGAGAGCCGCTCCCCTCTATGTCGGCGAAGAGTTCGAACCGCAGGGGCGAGTCGAACAGCTTTCCCGTCAGCTTTGAATAGAAGCCGTAGGCGTGGTCCAAGTCGAAGCCAAATGCCGCTACGATGGCTTCGGCCAGATCCGCCAGCGTGCTCGAACTCGACACCTCGATGTCCCGACAAAGCCGTGCCCGAAGAGAGGCTCGGAAGATCAAGGTCGCGGGCTCAGTCATCGCAGATTTCAGGCGCTGACGGTTTGAAGGATGATTTTGAAGGGGTTCGTGCCTGGCGCGAGACGAGCCGTGTCGACGACGGTTCGAATGTCGGCTTCGCCCTGGGCGGCCCACATGGCGCGATAGCCGTTGGTGATCTTCCGTTGAACGACGGCGGGTCTCAGCGCCCGTTCGCAGGCGTTGTTCGTCGCGTCGACCATTCCTGGCCATTGGGCAAAGGTCAAAAGTTGATTACGAGCTCGCCTGAACTTGTTTTGGATGTCGCGGGCCAGATCGCACGACGTTGTGGTGGCGAAGATATCGTCCAGACTTCGCTCCAGGGCGCGACGCTTGCCGGCGATGGTCGAGGCGGCGAAGGTTTCGATACCGTCGGCTAGGGCGAAGGCCCTTTGCAGCCAACGCTTGAGCCGTGAGGGCAGCATGTCCTCACTTGCCTCGTCCGCATAGGCGACGTCGCGGGCGAGATGCGCCAGGCAGGTCTGATGCGCATTTGCGTGACCTTGTTGTGCGGCATAGCGATCGGAACACCAGACGTCGGGCCGATGGCCGTCCATCAGGGTCCGGACCACGACAGCGCCGCGCGTTGGCGCCGCTTGATGAACAACCGCTTCGGCGCAGCGAAACACCCAGTGGTAGGCGTTGCTTCCTTCGATCCGCACGCCGGTCTCATCGGAGGCGATGACCTTGGCCCGGCGCAACGCCGCGACGGCCTTGTCGCACTCGGCCGCGAACGCGCCCTGCGCACGGCGCAACATGTTCATCAGTCCGCCCTGGCTAATGTTGAGACCGAAAAGGTTCGCGAACGCGCCCTGCAGCCGCTCGTAGGACAGGGCCTGGAACGTCTTGAGATAGGTCGCTACGGCGTGCACGCGTGGCCCGAACGGCGTCCCCTTCGCCGCATCTGGCACAGCCGCGACGACCAGCGTGCCGCAGGACGGGCAACGGACTGCCAGGCGCCGATGGCGCTCAATCAAAGGCCTGATCGCGGGAAGCTCAATCTTGTCGTGCTCGCTGACGGTTTCGGCAGCAAGATCGCTCGACAGGCTGGCGCGGCAGCAAAGACATTGGTCGGGATGATGATCGATGATGCGATCGGCATCCTCACTCATGGCGCGGCTGTGACCTTTATGACCCGCCTTGGCGCCGCCAGGCTTTGCCCTGTCCCGACGCGCCTTGCGATCGCTCGAAGGTGGCTTGGACGACGTGCGCGATGTCTTCTCTGGCCGCTGTATCCGCAGCACCAGATCGATCAACTCTTCCTTCGTCAGACGCTGCAAATCAGTGCGATCCATATCCACATAGATTCAGGGATTCTTGCCCCTGACAAGGGCGTGAGTAATTACCTTAAATTTCAAGCGGTTAGGAATTCTTCGAGTAACCGGGGCAAAGGCGGTGGCGTTTGGGCGCGTCGATCTGCTGTTGGGATTCAGTGAGCGGCGAGGAGAACGGGAAGCGGTAGGATCTTGCTGCCAGGGATGCCGAGGCGATCGCCGAGATAATCCCAGAAGCTGACACCGAGCTCGTTGCAGGTCTTCATCATGCTGAGCATGGTGTCGCGGGCGGCACGGCCCTGGTCGCTGTGGGTTCCGCCGCTGATCTTGCGCCGGGTCACCACGCTGCGGATATCGTTCTCCGAGCCGTTGGTGTAGAGCGGAATGTCCGGGCGTTGGAGGATCTTCAGGAAGCTTTGGCGGTCGGTCCGGATGCGCGCGAGTAGGTCGAGGGTCACGAACCTGGTCTTCATGCCGACGATCCGGTCGAACCGCCGGGCCAATTCCCTGGCTCTTCGGGGCGTGGGATCCAGACACCACGCCTTGATGTCGTTGTAGAGCCACCAGATCCGGCTCTGGATCAGGGCCTTGGCGCGGCGCTGCGGTTTCGGTGAAGCTATCGAGGGCATGGATCTGCCGCTCCATGTGGACCCAGCACCGCGCGTGCTCGCCGATTGCGAACTGGCCCGCCCCATCACTGAGGATGACGGTGCCGTCGAGGGCCTTTGCCTCGGTCAGACCGCCCCACAACGCGCCTTCACTGGCGATGCGGAACGGGTCCAGGGGGCCATCCTTGGGCTCCAGGCCATGGGCGAGCAGATGGGCGTCCCATGACGCCGCGTCCTCGAACCCGGACGGCTCGCGCCCGGCAAGAAGATCCAGCATGTAGGCGCGTGAGGCGGCGTTCAGGACCCACCGGGCCGACCCGCCGTTCAGGAGCCGCAGGAAGTTCAGCCGGCTCTTCGACTTGGTGGTCGTGAACACAGCGAACCGGTCATTGCCGATTTGCGTACACACGCCATTGACCGCGCCATGGCGGGCCCCGGTGGTACGCATACGCTAGAGGCCGCCTACTGACGCGTACCTTGTGGCGGTAGTGTCCGCATAGATTAAGTGGACGCGTGGCGATGAAGTATCTGGGCACCTCGAACTACGGCATTTCCGAGACCGGTGGGGCTGCAAAGGGTGGCGTCGCCTTAACTTGGGTTGGGCACGGGATGCCCCCCGATGTGGCCTCTTCACGCGGCTGTCGACAAAGCGATTTGCCTCCAGACCGCCATAGTGGCGGCTCGAATGTCGCGGTGATCGGCGGCTATCAGATGTTTCCGGTGAAGATTGAAGAGGTTGGCGATCGGGCCATGGATGGAAACGAAGCGCTGGCATTGTCGTGCCGACTTGAACCGGATCATACCTCGTTCTCGCCGTCGAACTGCCAGATGAGAATTCTCCGCTCGGTTATTCAGCCCCTAATGCGATCGATGCTCGACACCTGGCATGATTTCCCTTTTGGCCGCATCGTAGGATCTGAGCTTGTCGGTGATCATGACGCGCGGCGTGAGTGCCTTGCCCTTTCAGCAGCTTTCGCATCAGCTTCAAGGCCGCCTTCTTGTTCCGGCGGCTCTGGATCAAGGCATCGAGAACATAGCCATCGGCATCGACGGCCCGCCACAGCCAGAATTTCTTGCCCTTGATAGCAACGACCATTTCGTCGAGATGCCACTTGTCGGCAAAACTACCCCTGGACCGCCGCCGGATGGAGCGGGCATATCCGCGGCCGAACTTGGCAGCCCATTCCGCGACAGTCTGGAACGAGACTTCGATGCCGCGCTCGGCCAGAATATCTTCCACATGACGCAGGCTCAGTGGAAATCGGAAGTAGAGCCACACCGCATGCGCTATGATCTCGGCAGGAAAACGATGACGCTTGTATCGGAGCGTCATAATATCGGTGGGCGGGTGCGGGCTCATGCCCGTAAAGTCCGCCGAAAATGTTAAGGCGACGCTATCGGAACGCTCTCTCCCTTCAACGCCTGGCTGATCATGCGCGGCTCGGTCACCTTGCCGCTTCGGCTCAGGCAGCAGTTCTTGACCGCGGAACTTGTCGCCCAGTCGCTCGCTGCCGACAAGCGTGTTGCCTATGTCACCTACCCAGGCCTTGAAAGCCATGACCAGCATCAGGTTGCGAAGAAGCAGTCGCCGGCAAGGGCTATGGCGCGATGATGGCCTTCGCGGTCGAAGGCGATCCCGACACTCAAAATCGGTTCGTCGCAAATCTGAAGGTGATCACCTCGGCGGTCTCGCTCGGTCACGACGAGAGCCTGATCGTGCACGTGGGCGGCAGCGGCCGCGGCGGCTCGGATCGCTATCCACCCAACTTCCAGAAGTACGGGCATCTGCGCCTCTCGATCGGTCTTGAAGATCCAGAGGACCTCATCGCAGACATCAAAAGCACCTTCGATGAAACGCTCGTTCAGGCCGGAACTAAAATTCTAATACAGAACTGATGTTAATACAGAGAAGAGCCGGACCAAGTATCCCGCTCTTCCTGTGCATTACTTTGCGGCCTTCGCGTCGGCAATCCATTTGTTCCACTGGGTCTTGTGAGCAGCTATCCAGTCCGTAGCATGCTTGGCAATCTGGTCAGGGCTTTTCTCTCCGTCGTAGATCATCTTGTTTTCGGCGCTAACGTCATCAACTGGAATAGTTACCTCCTCCAGAAAGTTCTTTGCCGACGGATTGGCTTTGAGCCAAGCAGTGTTCGCAATGACTTTTGTATCGTTGACTGGAAATCCTAAATTGCCGAGACCTTCGATCTCTGTGCTGCCAGTTTGGCCATCGGGAAGTGACGTAGACTTCACATTCAGCCATGTAACATCCTTTCCAGGGACGAGCACGCCGGAAATCCAGCCAGGAACCCAAGTGTAGTAAAGCGTGGGCTTGCCTTCTTTGATGCGTTCGATGGCATCCGCCATAATGGCGAAATAGCTGCCTTGTTTGTGCTCGACGGTGGCGCGCAATCCATAAGCGTCGAGATGATGTTCGATCATACGTTCGCAACCCCACCCCGGGTCACAGCCGAAAAGATCGGCCTTGCCATTACCATCAATATCAAAAAGTTTAGCTTTCTCCGGATCTTTTAAATCCTCGAGGTATTTGATCCCGGTTGCATCCGCTGTCTTCTTATCGATCAGATATCCCTGTATGTCGCCGTGCACCAGTGTCCCCACTGTCATAAGCTTCTCGTCGCCTCCTGCTCCCTCCCAGAAGGCCTTGTGCATCGGTGCCCAATGCGCCGGATAGTACTGCAGGTCTCCAGCCGCAACGGCGGTGTGTGCGAGCGGGACTTGAACTTGCTCCGGCTGCTCCTCGACATCGTACCCCAACTCTCGGAGACCGTCTCTCACGACATACCCTTGAAAGAGCTCTTCGTTTACGCCACCGAGCCAGCCATATTTCACCTGTTCGGCCCCAGCCGACAGGGTTGCACTGGCCACTATCGCGATCGTTGCAACGGCAATTTTGAATTTCATTTTGTTCTCCCTGAATCCTCCGGCACCATTGCTCGGGTCTCATTAGATGTCTTTTCCGTCCGACTGGATGCTTCGTCGGAGTCTTGGCCCATCGCCATGCTTACCATCGCCACGCGGATTGCGAGCCTGAGGGCAGACTGGCATTTGCCTGCCTCCATGCTCATCGACAACGCTGTTGGGCGCAAATCAGTTTTTGTGCGCACCGCTATAACGACAGGTCATGGTAGCCAGTGGGAGGAGTGCGTCTGACCCCGCGTCGGAGCTGGAGGCGGGGCAAGACTCAAGATTCGCTGCCTTTGCTTACAGAAGCCAATCGCTGTCATTTCGAGATGGCTCGCGCATTCCCCTCTACCTCGCCAGTCGTCATGGACTGCTGGAATTGGGCATCGCGAGGCCTAGTTTATTGCTTGCGAGTAGCAGGGCATGATCGGGGCGGAACGCTCGCGTACCTGAAGGCATACCGAACGAGCTGCGGCGCGGCCCGACTGAGTCACGGCATTCGCGCCAATGCGCCCCACGGGCAGAGCGCCAAGCATGATTTGCGCGGGTTGGACGGCACGCCTGTTGTTGCACCCCGTTGGGATCCCTATGACTCCTGGTTATCTCAACCCCCATTAATACTCATTTGAAGTGGGGGCGCCTGCTGCGTATAGCATACCGAGCCTTGACCCGGACTGGCTTTTTGTCGCCTCGGCGGTATCGGCAGGGTGGCTTGGTCTTCGAAGAGAAGATCGTCCGCATTCGATGGACCGGTGCAGCTACCTTAGGTGTCATCGTGTTGTGGGGCGACCGAGGACGAAGTGAACTGGCCTTTTGGTCTCCAGAGGCGATGTCGCTCATGCCGCTCCGCAGCATCGACAGCACTCGAAGGCAAGTCTTCGTCAGTGGTGAACCAGAGGAGAATGGGAATGCACGGCACAGTTGACTACAAGAGGCAGGCGCAATCCATCAGGTTGCCCACCAACATGATCGTGAATGGAGCGCCGGTCGCGGCTTTGTCGGGCAAGACTTATCCCACCATCAATCCGGCAACAGGCAAGGTCCTGGCTGACCTCCCGGCGGGTTCAGCGGCGGACGTTGACAAAGCGGTTTCCGCCGCAAGGCAAGCGTTCGAGGACGGGCGCTGGTCGAAGCTGGCGCCGGCCAACCGAAAGCAGGTGCTTCTGAGGCTGGCTTCTGTCATCGAGGAGAACGCGCTCGAATTGGCGCTGATGGAGAGCGTTGACAGCGGCAAGACGATCACTGACTGCATAAACATCGACGTACCGGAGGCCGTCAACAGTCTCAGATGGCATGCCGAAGCCATCGACAAGATCTACGACCAGGTCTCGCCAGCAAACGACTCTTCTCTCGGCCTCATCGTGCGCGAGCCAATCGGCGTCGTTGGCGTCGTTCTTCCGTGGAACTTCCCGCTTCTCATGCTCGCCTGGAAGATCGGCCCTGCGCTTGCCGTGGGCTGCACTGTCGTGGTCAAGCCGGCGGAGGAGACATCGCTCACGACGTTGCGTGTGGCAGAGCTTGCACTCGAGGTCGGAGTTCCAGCCGGCGTCTTCAACGTTGTGACAGGCGATGGTCCGGATGTCGGAGAACCGATCGGCCGTCATGCGGATATCGACGCAGTCTCCTTCACCGGCTCGACCGAAACCGGCCGTCGCTTCCTAAAATACTCATCGGAGAGCAATCTGAAGGAAGTGGTCCTCGAGATGGGGGGCAAGAATGCCTGCATCGTCATGGACGACGTTCGCAATCTAGACGCCGTGGCCTCTCACATCTGCAACGGCGCGTTCTGGAACGTTGGACAGAACTGCTCGGCCATTTCGCGCCTTTTCGTTCACAGAGCCGTGAAGGATCGGCTTCTGGAGAAGCTGGCGGAAGTCGCAAGGACCTGGACGGTGGGCGACCCTCTTGACCCCGAGACCCGCATCGGCCCGCTGGTTTCGACCATTCATTTCGAGAAAGTCAGTGGCTACCTGGAAAATGATGGCAGGCTTGTCGTTGGCGGAAAGGTTGTCGGTGGGACGACTATTGAACCGACGATCATCGAATTTTCCCGCCATGAAGGTAAGCATATTCGCGAAGAAATCTTCGGGCCGATCCTCTCGGTCATCCCGGTGGACTCTCTTGCAGAAGCGGTCTCGCTGGCAAATCAGACCGAATATGGCCTAGCGGCTTCGGTTTTCGCTGGCGACGGCACGAGGGCGCTTCGGGCCGCGCGCGCGATCAAGGCGGGGACGGTCACGGTGAACTGCTACGGAGAGGGAGACACCGCCACTCCGTTCGGTGGCTACAAGCAGTCGGGCTTTGGTGGCCGGGACAAGTCCATCCACGCGCACGATCAGTATTGCCAGACCAAGACCGTATGGGTCGATCTGACCAGCTCCGAAGAAGGGATTTGAAATGTCAACGTCCGCTTTTCCCGGTCTTAATCTAGCGATCACGACACCGTTCGACTTGAGCGGGCAGGTCGATTTCGGGCGTTTCGAGGCACTCATCGAGCGCTACCTGGCTGCCGGCGTCGATGGTTTCGTGTTTAGTTCTGGTACCGGGATGCATGTCTATCTAACTCCTGAGGAATCGAGATGCGTCATTGAGCGCGGCGCGCGCGTGGTGTCCGGACGAGCCAAAGTAATCGCCCAGGCTTCGGCGCTGCTGACAGCAGATGTCGTAGCAAGAACGCAATTCGCCAAGGACGCCGGTGCCGACGGTGTCATGGTGCTCCCGCCATTCTTCGAAGGTCCATCGGACGACGAAAGCATTTTCGACTTCTACGCTGAAGTCGCAAAGGTCGGGCTGCCCATCATCGGCTACAATGTGCCTCAGGCGGTAGGTGTGCGGATTACGCCTGATCTGCTGCGAAAGCTTTGCGAACTTCCCGAATTCCGCGCGGTGAAAGACAGCAGTGGAGACCTGATTTCCCAGGTCAGGTTGATCGCAACCGGCCTGGATGTCATCAACGGGGCCGATCCGCTGGTACCTTTCTCTCTGTTTGCGGGTTGCTCTGGACTGATTTGGGGTGGGGCAAACATCGCTCCTCGGACTTGCGTTGCAATCACGAAGGCCGCCAAGGAAAAAAGGTGGGACGACGTGCGGGCGATCGGGCGCCAGCTTGAACCGCTAATGTCCCTCCTTTGGGAGGGCGACTATGTCCAGCATGTTTACGCGGCGGCTCACGTTACCGGTTATGGCTGTGGCAGCGCACGGAAACCCTTCGGCTCCATCTCGTCAGATCGGATCGCTGCACTGCGGCAAGCGCTGGGCGGGCTGGTCGAGCAAGAAGCCTTGTGATGATGGCAAAGACGTTTCGCGCTAGTCGATTACCGGCGCATGGTGCAGAGCCAGGCTGGGCGGCATTGCTCCCCGCGAGAGCTCCCACACCGGCACTCGATCGCGCCATCACTGCGGATGTCGTCATCATCGGCGCCGGCTTCGCGGGATTGGCCGCGGCCACGCGATTGGCTCAGCTAGATCCGACCCTCTCGGTCGCGATCATCGATGCCGATGTCGTGGGGAATGGGGCGAGTGGCCGCAATTCCGGTTTTCTCATTGACTTGCCGCATGACATCTCGTCAGGCAATTTCGGAGTTGACGCGGCCACTAAGAGCCGCAACGAGATCACCGTGGCGCGAAGCGCCATTGAGCTCTATGCGCGGCTGGCACAGGCCAGTGACTGGGGCAAGGACATCTTCGATCCTTGCGGCAAATACAGCGTGGCCATGACGGACGCCGGCAAGGAGCATCTGGCGACCTATTCTGCCAAGCTGAAGGCGTTGGACGAACCCCACCAGCTCCTTGGCGCGGCGGAGATCGCCGACATTACGGGCACGCGTTCGTTCAAGGCCGGCCTCTTCACTCCAGGTGCCGCTATGGTCCAACCTGTTGCGCTGGTGAGGGGCATTGCGGACCGGTTTAAAGGTTCTGTCAGCCTGTTCGAACGGACACCCGCCCTGTCTATTGAAACCTCCTCGAGCGGGTGCACCGTGAAGACCCCTAAAGGCGAGGTCAGAGCCGCTAAGGTGATCCTGGCGACGAACGGGCATGCTGAAAGCTTCGGCTTTGGAAGCGGTGAGCTTCTCCACGTCTTCACCTACGCATCGCTGACCGAGCCGTTTGCCCCTTCGCTCATTGGCGGGCTCAGTAAATGGGGAGCAACGCCGGCAGCGCCGATGGGGACGACGGTGAGACGGATCAACGAGGCTGCTGGTGACAGAATTCTCATCCGGTCGCGCTACAGCTACATACCTAGCATTGAAGTTGGCGCCACCGCTATGAAAGGCGCGGCCAAGCTTCACGATCGCAAATTCGCGGACCGCTTTCCCGATCATCGCCACCTAAAGATGCAGTATCGTTGGGCGGGTGCAATGGCGCTCACCTGGAATACGGTGCCGCTATTCGGCGAAGTGGAGGATCGGATTTTCGCGGCATGCGCCTGCAACGGCATAGGGGGGACCAAGTCTACCGCCGCAGGCATAGCAACGGCGGAACTCGCAGTCGGTCATCAATCCCTGCTCGGTGAAATTTTCCGCGCTTTCGAGAAGCCGCAAAGATTGCCGCCGCGCCCGCTCGTCGAGGTGGGAGCACGATTGAACCTCGCAATGCGGGAATGGCGCGCTGGACGCGAATAGGCACGCCAGCAAGCCGGCTCTCGCTTTGGGGGATACGCCGAGACGCCTCGGCGATTTTCGCAGAGGTTGCGCTGCCTCTAGTGAGAGGCTATGGCCATGCACCGCCATGGGTCTCGGCCAGTTGAGATCAACAGCTCTCAAGCCAAGCCCCCTGCTCGGCCTGATGACACCCTGCTGCGAGTTCGAGCTCTCATTTCTGCCGCCGTCTCGAGGTCACCCGGCCTACGCCAGGAGATAGGTGCACTGTAAACTACTGCGCCGATTGTCGAGCGGCGGCGCAGGCAATCTCTAGCGCGTCTAGTGGCGTAGGCACCAACGCGACGAGGTCTGTTGCATGAGTTTCCAAAAACCCGGCCGCTGCCGCCGACGAAATCGACATCAGCATGGGAGGTTGGAAAGCGAACAGTGGCAAGGGCGAAAGCCGCGCGCGTTCCTCCTCAAAGCTGCTCGGCTCATAAGGGATTGCTATTTTTTGTGCGAGGTCCGCGATGGAAAACGCGGCAGCCCCCGACAACTCGTAGCAGCGGCCGGCATGCTTAACCGGATCGCTAAGCACCGCAAGCGCTGCTTCGGCCAGATCCGCTCTTGCAACCGCGGAAATCCGGCCCTCGCCAAAGGGAGTGGAAATCACCCCCTCGCGCGGCGCAGCGAGAGAGCCGATCAGTTCTGCATAGAGGCCATTGCGCAGGATGGTCCAAGCCATACCGCTTGCCCGAAGCTCGCGTTCGGTCCAGCGGTGCGCCAAGGCAAAGCCGAGATGATCGCTCGCACAGGTGAGGCTCGTGTAGACGACATGCTTCACCCCCTGAGCGCGAGCAGCAGCCAGAACGGCACCATGTCGACGGACCACGCAATCGTCTTCTGCAGAGCCGGCCGAAGTCAGGAGCATGGTCTCGACGCCGGTGAAGTCGAGCGTTTCGGATCTGTCGAAGTCAATGGAGCGGTCAGCACCGGCAGTTCTGCTGTCGGCGAGAACCGCAATGCCTTTCTGCCGCGCCCGTGCTACGATCTGCGATGCCAACTGGCCCGAGGCTCCGGTTATGAGGATCATGGTTCTTCCTTTCATGGATGTTGGGATCGGGAACGACAATCGCTGTTTCTATGAAGGCTCCTTTTCAGCCCCCGGGAACAATTTGCCCCGGTACTTTCATTTTGCAGTCGGTTTAGGGGTTGTTGATATTCAGGATTGATCGGGATAGGGGGACGCCTCGCGACGCCGCCCACCGGGTCACCGGAGGCGGTCGCCCGCCCCCGGTTCCCACAGAACGTGGCGTGCGGATTTCCCGCACCGACGCTCTTCGACAGTTGGTTCACAGCACTGCAAGCGCCTGCATCTCCCGATAAGGGAGGCGCAGCTTAGGCTTCAGCAACGGTGTCCGTTCTTTGATTTGGTTGAATGCGTCCCAAGTGAGGCGTCGGCCTGCCCAGCTGCGGCTGCGCAGCGCAGCATTCCGCGCCAGTAACGCTCCACGGCTCGATAAACTTTTACGAGGCTCCGGAGATTTCCGGCGACGCCGTAATAGCCATAGTGGCCGCGCAGGACGACGTTGATTTCACCGGCCTGGTCACTGATCTTGTAATGCCGTATTCGCCGCATGAGCTCCTGCAGAGACATAAGGCTGCGCTTTAGCCGAGATTTCTCGGTGCGCATCCCAACCTTGAAGTTGCCTCTTTGGTTTCGCGTGCAATAGAGCGTTAGACCCAGAAAGTAGATTGTTTCCGGGCGGTTTCTGCCGCGTTTGCCCGCGTGTCTTTGCGCGAACCGACCAAACTCGACCAACTTGGTCTTGGTCGGCTCTAGAGTGAGGCCGAACTTCCCCAACCGAAGACGCAAGGCCTCCTGTACGCGGATGGCGTCCGATCGATATTGGAAGCAGATCACAAAGTCGTCGATATAGCGCACCAGTCGGGCTTCGCCCCGCAACCGGCCCTTCACCACGCGTTCGAACCAGAGGTCGAGAACGTAATGAAGGTAGAGGTTGCTCAAAAGCACACTGATCGATCCGCCTTGTGGCGTTCCTTGTTCGCTCGGATGCACCGCTCCGTCTTCCAAGACGCCCGCTTTCAACCAGCGCCGGATCAAGCTGATCAGGCGCGGATCACCGACTCGATGTTCGACAAACCGGAGGACCCAATCATGATCGAGACTCCCGAAGAAGTTCTTCAAATCCGCCTCCAACACCCAGCTGATCATGCCGCCGGCGATGACCTCATTGAGGGTCGCCAAGGCGTGATGGGCGCTGAGCTTCGGCCTGCCGCCGAACGAGCAGGGCAAGAAGTCCTGCTCGTAGATGGCGGACAACACCTCAGCCGTGCTGCGCTGGAGCGCCCGGTCGGCGACAGTTGGAACCCCGAGGGGGCGCTTCTCCGTCTTACCGGGCTTGGGGATATAGACACGCCGAATGTTCGGTGCCCGATATCCCTGTCGGTGGATGGATTGGAGCATCGGCTCGATCCATCCGTCGAAGCTCTCCCTCGCCGCCGCCACCGTCTGTCCGTCCACCCCGGCGGCGGAGCGCTTCGGAATCTGTAGTAGATTCTTTTGCACTCGGTCGCGCGTGATGTGATGGGCCAACGAGGTGAAGCGAAGATTTGGCTCGCGCCGAGCTTTCACTGCTATTTGTTCAAGTTTCGTTTCCATGGTCAGCTGATCTTCTCTTAGAATAGAAGGCCGTGACTCCCGTCGAATGGAGCCCATGTCGCCCAAGAACAATTCAACTACCGCTGACCGCTTCCCCATGTAGTCGGCTCTCCCGACCTCCGAGTACTATCAGTCAGTCTGACTTCCACCCGGTCATCAGACCCTTCTCACCTCATCGGCTTGGCAGGTCCTACAAGCTTGCGCTTGAACCGGATGGATCTCCCTTGTTCACGTCAATGCCTTCGGTTGCATGCTGGCGGTACGAACCCCGGGAGCACCTCAGCCCGCTCGCGATGACGCGGGTTGCGATTCCGCCTTCCCCTTTGAGAGACAGGGTCGGCTACTCCGATCACGTTCGATTTCGGGGCTATTTTCCCGTTCACTTCATTCCGGCCTACAACCTCCCTGTCTACGCTTCGCAACGGCCGTTACCGGACGTCACGCAAGACTCAGTTCGCGGCTGCTCGCTAGGCTTTGCCGCGGCCGTCATCTCAGACGGCAGACTTCAACGCGCTTGCAAGGCGCAACTCTCGCAGAACGGTGCGTGAACCTCTCGATTCACACCGCTCCCATCAGGTAAACGTGTTCGTTCCGAACGCCTTCCAATGCACGAACAGTCCCTGTCGAAGACGGTCGAAACCCGCTGATAAACGACGACAAGATCTGAAGCGCTGGAAGAGCAAAGGCGGCCGCCCGCGCGCTCTTCAACTAGCGCTGTAGCGGGCGGCCGCCTTTGCGGCGCGGTGCTGATCATGGGAGGTTGAAGGGATAGACGCGGGGCACGTCTCCAGCCGCCCTGAGGCGGCTTTCGACGTACCCCGCCATGCGCGTGCCTTGTGGTAGATCTGCGGGTAATCAGCGCCGCAGAAACAATCCGGCGTAACACCGATCTCAACTGGCAAGTCCGGGCTCGGTGTCACGCTCCACTGACGGTGCGCGACTGCATTATCGCATTGTCAGCGCATTCCGTCGACCTTTTCCCCGAACTCCCAGCGGCGCTCCGAAAGGATCGTCGCGGATGCTCACGGGCCGCTTCTTTCTGTGCGGCCGCTGCCGTTCGCAGGTAACGATCTGCCGCAGCTGCGACCGGGGACAGCGCTACTGCGGCCAGGACTGCGCCCGTGCTGCCCGCCGCGAGAGTGTGCGCGAGGCGGGGCGACGTTATCAGCGCAGCCGCCGGGGACGCCTGGCTCATGCGGTCCGGGCCCGACGATATCGGGCTCGGCACAATAAAGTGACGCATCATTCTCCACCTGCATCTCCTGCCGGTTCACTACTGGTCAGTCCCTCGAACGATGTCGTCGCTGCTTTTGCTGACGTCGCCAGGCGGGCGACGACATCGGTCATGCCCACGCCGTGCTGTCGGCGCTGCGACTGTCGACTGTCGCCGTTCGTTCGCACCGGCTTCGTGCGTCGCCGGGGGCCTCGTTATGCCCGTGAAGCTGACTACGCAGACGGAGAGCCCGTATCATGACCATCAGCCCCGAACTGGAAGCGCAGATCCTGCGCCTGTATCACGCCGAGAAGTGGCGCTGCGGCACCATCGCCAGGCAATTGCATGTCCATCACACGACGGTGCATCGCGTTCTGGCCCAGGCGGGATTGCCCCGGCACAAGCCGCTGCAGAGAGCCTCAATCATTGACCCGTATCTTCCATTCATTGAGCAGACGCTGGAAAAGTTCCCCTCGCTGACCGCCAGCCGCCTTTATGCGATGGTGCGCGAGCGCGGCTACCGGGGCTTGCCGACGCACTTTCGGCACCTGGTCGCCCTGCACCGTCCCCGCAAGCCGGCCGAGGCGTTCCTGCGGCTGCGCACATTGCCGGGCGAGCAGGGACAGGTCGACTGGGCCCACTTCGGTCACATCGAGATCGGCAACGCCCGCCGGCCGCTCATGGCGTTCGTGATGGTGCTTTCTTACTCACGCGACATCTACCTGCGCTTCTTCCTCGACGCGCGCATGGAAAACTTCCTGCGCGGTCACGTCGGCGCGTTCAACACATGGTGCGGGCTGCCCAGGGTCCTGCTCTACGACAATCTCAAGAGTGCGGTGCTCGAGCGCCAGGGCGATGCGATCCGCTTCCATCCGACGCTGCTTGCCTTCGCCGGCTTCTATCGGTTCGAGCCACGTCCTGTCGCGGTTGCCCGGGGCAACGAAAAAGGCCGCGTCGAGCGCGCCATACGGCATATAAGGGAAGCATTCTTCATCGCCCGCAAGTTCACCGATCTCGACGATCTGAACGCCCAGGCCGAACAGTGGTGCCGCAACCAGGCAGCCGACCGGCCATGCCCCGAGGACCGGACGATGACGGTCCGCCAGGCGTTTGCGCAAGAGCAGCCACTGCTTCTGCCGCTGCCCGCCAACCCATACCCCGTCGAGGAGCAGGTCGCCGCCAAGGTTGGCAAAACGCCCTATGTGCGCTTCAACCTCAACGATTACTCGGTACCGCATGCTCATGTCCGGCGCACGCTCAGCGTGCGCGCCGATCTCGGCCTGGTCCGCGTCTTCGACGGCGCAAAGATGATCGCCAGTCACCGTCGCAGCTATGATCGCGACCAGCAGATCGAGGACCCTCAGCACCTCAAGGCACTCGTCGCAATCAAGCGCGAGGCGCGCCAGCATCGCGGCCTCAACAGCCTGACCCGCGCCGTGCCGGCCTGCCAGACCCTGATGATCCGGGCCGCCGAGCGTGGCTCCAATATCGGTGCGATCACAAACGCGTTGCTGAAACTGCTTGACCTGTACGGCGCGCAGGAACTGCAGGCCGCCGTCGAGGAAGCTTTGCATGCCGGCGCCTCCCATTCGAGGTCGGTTCGCGACGCACTGGAACGCCGCCGGGTCGCCCGCGGTGCTCCGCCGCCGGTCGAAACGAGCCTGCCCGAACACGTGCGGCGCAAGGATACGACGGTACGGCCGCATCGCCTCGACAGCTACGACCAACTGACCCTTGGAGGCAAAGATGATGAATAATCCCGACATCCTGCTCAACCGGGCCAAGGCGTTGCGCCTCAATGGCCTGATCACCCATTGGGACGAAATCGCTGACGCGGACTGGCTGGCCGCCGTCCTTCAATGGGAAGAAGAGGAGCGCTCCGACCGTTCGATGCGGCGACGCACGCGTGCCGCCAGGCTCGGCCACTTCAAGCAACTGTCCGATTATGACTGGCACTGGCCTCGCCGCATCGACCGCGCCGCCGTCGAGGATCTGATGACCCTGTCCTTCATGAACGATGCCGCCAACATCGTCTTTATCGGCCCCAACGGCGTCGGGAAATCGACACTTGCTCGCAATGTCGCTCACCAGGCGCTCATCTGCGGTCACACCGTCGTCTTCCGAACCGCCAGCGAGATGCTCGGCGAACTCGCCGCCCTCGACAGCGACGCAGCCTTGCGCCGACGCCTTCACCACTACGCCGCCGCCGACGTTCTTGCGATCGACGAGGTCGGGTATCTGTCCTACTCGAACCGTCATGCGGACCTGCTGTTCGAACTCATCAGCCGGCGCTACGAAAAACGCTCAACCATCATCACCACCAACAGACCCTTCGCTGATTGGTCGGAGGTCTTTCCCAATGCCGCCTGCGTCGTCAGCCTCGTCGACCGCCTCATGCACCGATCCGAGGTGATCTCCATCGAAGGCGATTCCTACCGCTTCAAGGAAGCGGCCGAGCGATCAAAGGCACAGCGCGAAAAACGCACCAGCCGCTCCTCCGGCGAAAAGGTGCCCGCAGCATGAAACCAGATCCTCAACCGTCCGGCCTCAGTCGTGGTATCCACTTCCTCATCAATCCCGAATGGACACCCGAACAGGCGCTCGCTGTCTTCGAGCTCCTCAACGATCTCGCCGATAGCATCTGGTCTCACTACGGCGTCCAACTCCAGGAACTTATCCAGGAGCAGCAACGAACACCGACCGATCACAGCGATATCGAAAAAGCCCCGTCCTCGCTCTAAAGCACACATCCTCCACACTCGGCGGCCTGCAAAGGCCGCCTTTTTGTTCCGTCCACAAGCACCAAACGCTTGTCGTCGTTTAGACGCGCTTTTGAAAAGCCATCAACAGTCCCGGATTTTCCTTCGCCAGCTTTCGCAAGAAGAGACTGGCGCGTGTCTTATGGGACTGAAAGCGCTTGAACTTTCGCCTGATCCAAGCCCTGAGTTTCTGATTAACGTAATCAGCCAGAGTGGACAGGGCCGAACGACTGTACCGTCCATAGTAGGCAATCCATCCCCGGAGGAGCGGATTGAGCTGTTTGGCAATTTCGGTCAGCGTCCCCGGCGTCTGCCGCGGGATGTTCAAGCTTTTGATCGTTGCCCGCATCGATTTGAGCGCCGTCGGACTGACCGCAGGCGTGTAACCACAGAAGAACTCGTCCCGCTGTGTGTTCGCCACCCGTCGCGGCCTGAACTGATACCCGAGAAAGTCAAACGTGACATTCGGATACGCCTCTCTGCGCCGTTGATCCTTGCAGTAGACAATCTTGGTCTTTGTCGGATGCATCTGAAGTCCGCACGCTGCCAGCCGAGAACTCAGCTCCGCCTTGAGGGCTTCGGCTTGTTGCTCGCTCCGGCAATGCACGAGACCATCGTCGGCATATCGACACCATGGAAGTTCGGGATGCGTCCTCGTCATCCAGAGATCAAATGCATAGTGCAGGAAAAGATTCGACAAAATCGGGCTAACCACGCCCCCTTGCGGGGTGCCGCGTGTGCGCTCCATGACTTCTCCCTTCTTTTCCATCGGCGCTGTCAACCACCTTTCGATGTAGAGCAGAGCCCACTTGCACTTCACGTCCTTTCTGACCGCCTTCAGCAGGAGATCGTGCGGAAGATTGTCAAACAGCCCTTTGATGTCGAATTCCAAAACCCAATCATACTTCCAGCACCGCTGACGCGTCACGCCGACGGCATCCAGAGCCGATTTTCCCGGTCTGTAACCGTAGGAGTCCGGAAGAAAGAGGGAGTCCAGATCCGGCTCAATCATCTGCTTGATCACCATCTGCGCGATTCGATCGCTGACGGTGGGCACACCCAAAACCCTTTCGCCCCCAGTCTTCTTCGGAATGGAGACGGCACGCACGGGCGGCGGAAAGTAAGTCCCCGAAGACATCCGATTCCAGATCTTGTAGAGATTTCTCGCAAGGTCTTTCTCAAACATCTCCAGAGTCTGCCCGTCCACCCCGGCTGCGCCACGGTTGGCTTTGACCGCTTTGTAAGCTTCGTACACTCGACGTTTCTCAATTCGAAACGGCTTGTCTGTCGTACTTTCCGAAGTCATCCTGTTTCCAGTTGTTTCAAACAATACGACCACCTGATCCGACCCCTTTGCTCCGACCCCATTACAGGGCCTTCAACGCTCATACGGGTCGGTCCGCCCCAGTCTCCCGCATTGGTACTCTCGCCTTGCGGTTTGCTCCGCTTGAGCATCTCCCTTTGCATCAGGAGCCTGGTTCCTGCAGTTCCGCGTGAAAGCCTATGTCCAACTCACGCCCCCTCTACGCCGGCCGCCGCCCGCCCTGTCATCAGGCACCCGGCGGACTTGTCCCAGGATGACGAAACGGTCCTGGTTTCGACGACACCTACGTTCATAACGACGCGTCTTCGGAGGGTTCACTTTCGTTCGTCTTTTGGACATTCACCTGCTCGGATCTCGTCCGAACGTTTCATCCGACGCTCACCACCACGGCTCTTTACCGCAGCAGCTCGGACTGGTTTGAGACCCGCTCCTGAAAGCCGATCCCGGAGGGCCATCCTCCATCATTCACGCAGCTTCACGTTACGGGGTTAGTTCATACTGAACTCCTTCCGTGCCTCTGCAGCACACTTTCATCGATGAACACCAGCTTTGCCGGATCGAGGTCGAGTTGGCCGTCGAACCACGCACGACGGCGCTTCAGGATGTCGGGACGATCCTGCTCCAGTGCATGTGCGGACTTTTTTTGAACGTCCAGCCGTGCCGGCCAAGCCAGGCGCTTAAGGCGCTGCGACTGATCCGAGCCGATCGCTCGACCGCCAGCCGCTCTACCATCTCGTTCAGCGTGATGTCCTTGCGCTCATCGATCAACCCCACGATGAAGGCTCTATGCGCATCGAGGCTGGACGCGCGTCGACGGCCTTGCGGCCGCGGCGTCCGCTCGCCGATCTTCGCCCGTGCGATCCACCGGATTGCACTCGATATGCCGACGCCGAACCGCGCCGCCGCCTGCCGGGCAGACATGCCCGCGTCCGAAGCCTTCAAGACCCGCGATCGAAGATCGTCGCTCAGTGCTCTTCCCATCGTCCACCTCATCAAAGTGGATGTTGAATCACCCGCGAAGCCCGACGTCACATCACAATCGATTCATTGATCGCGGGACGTGCTCTAGGACGTGGTGACGATTTAACTATCTGAGCCAAATGGCGATTGCTGCGAGTTTGACGAAACCCATGAAGTTTGCGAGCAGCTTGTCGTAACGGGTTGCGACGCGCCTGAACTGCTTGAGCTTGTTGAAGAAGCGCTCGATGCGGTTGCGCTCCTTGTAGAGATCGCGGTCGTATTGCCGCTGGACCTTGCGGTTGCGCTTGGGCGGGATGACGACCTCTGCGCCCTGTTCAGTGATCCTGTCAACGAGGTGATCGGCGTCGTATCCCTTGTCGGCGATGGCGGCATCGGCGTCGATACCGTCGATCAGGTCGTGGGCCAAGGCGATGTCGTTGCGCTGGCCGGGGGTGCCGATCAGGCGGATGGGAAGGCCGAGCGCCTCGGTGGCGGCGTGGATCTTGGTACTCAGGCCGCCGCGAGACCGACCCAGGCCCTGGGCATCCGCCCCCCTTTGACCTTGCGTGCCCCGGCGGCATGCTGGTGCGCTCGCACGATCGTGCTGTCGATCATCAGCCATTCGAGGTCGGCTTCGCGGGCGAGCATTTCCAGCATATCGTCCAGCACGCCCATCCCGATCCAACGATAATAGCGCCGCTTCACCGAGCGGTAATCGCCAAGCCGCTCCGGCAGGTCGCGCCAACGGCCACCCGAACGCGCCATCCACAACAGCGCGTCGAGGAACTTCCGATTATCTGTACGCGGGCCGCGCTTGCCTTTCGTGCCACCGGGCACAAAACCCTTGATCCGGTCCCACTGGTCGTCCCCAAGCGCATCGCAATCCATCGCCGATCTCCAAAAATCAGCGTTGAATCTGATTTGCCAATCCTTGGGAATCTGGAGGGTTCTGTGAGGTCGCGCGGCGGTGATGGTCTGGCTTGGCGCGGTGCGCGACCTCATTGAAGCCGGATTGAGCGAACCCGCTGACGCGGCCACGCGCTATGGGATTAGTATCGCGAAGCCTGCTCTAGGTGTGCGGCTTGGTGTGATGCAACGCTGCCATGTCGGTGAAGACGAGGCCGAGACGCCGACGTTGACCGAGGCGATCGACGCGCCCGTTGGCATCTTTGGGCGTGCTTCGGGGTAATGCTTGTGCTCTTCGGGCTGGTCGGGAAGATGACGATATGGGGGGTCATTGCGTCCGTCGACGCTGATGCCGCGACGCTGCCACGATCGATGCTGGGGCGACATCCTGTCGTCATGAGGTATCCGGCTGCGGTCGTGATGGCCCAGTGCGCCATCGCGGCAGCGTGGCGGTGATGCGCAGAATGCCGCCACAGCAGGGACAGACGGTTGGGTCAAAGCGCGGGAGCGGCCTGGTGGTCTCGCCGGCTGCGGCGGTCGCAGCGAGCTTCATCGCCACCAGGAGTTGCCGGATGATGGTGAGTCGGGTCCGGCGGCATCCATTGGCGAGGAAGCCATAGTGGCGGATGCGGTGGAAGCCGTCGGGCAGGCAGTGCAGCAGGAAGCGACGGATGAACTCGTGCGGATCGAGCGACATCAGCCTGGGCGCGTTGCCGTGACGATAATCGCGCCAGCGGAAGGTTACGCTGGTCTCGTCGGCGCTGACCAGGCGACTGTTGGCGATGGCGACCCGGTGGGTATAGCGGCCGAGATAGGCGAGGACCTGCTCGGGCGAGCCGAACGGCGGCTTGGCATAGACGATCCAGTTCTTGCGACGAAGCTGCCGGATCGCGGCCGTGAAGGCATGGGCCTGACCGAGCCCGTCGAGCGTGCCGGAGAAGCGCAGTCGCCCAGCCGCATAGGCCGCCTGGAGCCGCTCGAGGAACAGCCGCCGGAATAGGCGGGAGAGGACATGGATGGGCAGGAAGAAGCGTGGCCGGCAGCTGAGCCAGCGCCCATCGGAAGAGAGAGCGCCGCCGGGGACGAGGCAATGGATGTGCGGATGATGGGTGAGCGCCTGGCCCCATGTGTGAAGAATGGCCAGGAACCCGATCTCCCCGCCGAGGTGCCGCGGATCGGCGGCGATGGTCTTGAGCGTTGCGGCGACGGCCTCGAACAGGATGGCATAGGCGACTGCCTTATTGTGAAAGGCGATCTCGGCGACTTCGGCCGGCACCGTGAACACGACGTGGAAGTAAGACACCGGCAGCAGATCGGCCTGACGGTCGGCGAGCCACCGTTCGCGCGTCGCGCTCTGACACTTGGGACAATGCCGGTTGCGGCAGGAGTTATAGCAGACGCGGGCATGTGCGCAGTCCTCACAGGCCTCGACATGGCCGCCAAGCGCCGCAGTCCGGCAGAGCTCGATCGCGGACATGACGCGGCGCTCGACGCGGCCGAGATGGCCGTCATGGGCAAGACGATAGGCATGATCATGGCGACGGAAGATATCCGCCACCTCCAGCTCGGAGCGCATCGCCGGGCTCAGGCGGGCGGCACCACCTCCAGCGTCAGGCGGTCGAGCGGGCTCTGCGTCCTGGCGATCGTGCTTGTTGCCACATGGGTGTAGCGCGCCGTCGTCGAGAGGTTGTTGTGCCCCAGCAGCACCTGGATAATCCGGATATCCGTACCGCTCTCAAGCAGGTGAGTCGCAAAACTGTGGCGCAGAGTATGCACGCTCACCCGCTTGACCAAACCTGCCGCCTTGGTCGCGGAGCGGCAGGCCGCATGAAGGACCTGCACGTCGATCGGCTTGTCGCCTCGTCCGGGGAACAGCCAGTCCTGCGGGCGTGCCAGTCGCCAGTAGGTCCGCAAGATCCCGAGCAGCTGCGGCGACAGCATGACCGTGCGATCCTTGGCGCCCTTGCCGTGGCGGACCTGGATCACCATCCGGTCGCTGTCGATGTCCGCCACCTTGAGGCTCACCGCCTCCGAGGCGCGCAACCCCGCGGCATAGGCGGTGGTCAGTGCAGTGCGCGCCTTCAACGATGGCACTGCTTCCAGAAAGCGCACCACCTCGTCGGCGCTCAGGATCGCCGGCAACTTGCGCGGCGTGCGCGCATAGACGATGCGCTCCGGGATCTCCGCCCGGTCCAGCGTCACGCCGTAGAAGAAACGCAACGCACAGACCGTCTGGTTCAGCGCCGGCCAGGAAATGCCCTGCGACACCAGATAAACCTGGAACGCACGGACGTCCTCCAGCCCCAACCGATCCGGCGACCGGCCGAAATAACGGCTGAACTTCGCCACCGCATGCAGATAGGATCGTTGCGTCGCGGGCGACAGGTTGCGCAAGCTCATGTCGTCGATCATACGACGGCGCAGCGGGCTTACCGCTGCCGTGGCTTCAGCCATGGGATGGTCTCCTGGTCAGGGGTTGGTCTCAGCAACCAAACCTTCCCATCAGGAGGCCATTCCAGCCAATGCACACGCCAATCCCGCGTCAGCGGGTTCGTTCAATCCCAAACCCTTAAATCGTCACTACGTCCTAGGTTGATCGACCGCTACCTATCGGCGAAGCTAGTCGGGACATAGGGTACGACTCCCGCGCTTAATGGTCGTCAACGCCTGGGACGTCTTGGAGAAAATGCTTTCCAGCTCGATGTAGAGGTCTTTTCCAGCGCTGGTAAGCACCACGCCGGACGCTGCCCTCGAAAACAGCGGAACATCTAGCTCGTTCTCGATGACTTTGATCTGCCGACTAATCTCTCCCGGCGTCACGTTCAGCTCAGAAGCTGCAAGCTCAAACGAAAGATGAAATGCCGATGCTTCGAATGCCTCAAGAGCAACGAAAAATGCGAGATCATAATACCGATGAGACATTGAATGCTCCAATCAGATCAGCAGGCCCGAACCGAACGACCGGGTATCGGATCTCCGGCTCATAGCGAGACAGCCGAAACTCTACAAAGTAGGCTTGGAAGGCTGAGATTAATCACGGAACAGCGGTCCTGCTCCGTTGTCCTCGCGACTTGCGCCGGTTGGCGCGAAGTTCTGAGTTTCACCACTTCATCAATATCGACAGGTCCGTCGCCCGGCCGTTTCGTCGGGTTGCGACATTCTTGTCCTGCTTCGGACAAGAGGGGCGTGAATAGTATTGCACCGTATTCACTAGTCAGGTGCGATCCGGTTACCATGTCAAGCGCCCAGAGAAGCTCAGTTACGCGGACCGTATCCTGCGCATCGGTGCGCGCTTCGTCGCCTCGCGTAGGTTGCTAGCTAGTTGTCGCGAATGAGTCGTGCGGTAGCGTCATCATTGCCGCTTTCCCGCCGATGCGGAGGCTGGTATTCGGAAAACCCAGTAGTGCCCGTCTTCCTCGGCGAGGTATCTGCCGTTCCTTAGACACTGCACCAATTCAAGGAAACCCTCATCCTGTAGACGCTGCACCTCGACTTCAAAGGATGTTGATTCCGCATAGCTCTTGCGGGTGCTTGCAACTACGAATCCGTTCGGACGGGTCACGCGAGCCAACTCGCGCAACCCGTCCGGTCGAACGTGCCCGAGCGTGAAAACACCGCAGCAGACGGTTAGGTCATATCCCGCGCCCGAGTAGTCTGAGAGCCGCCCGTTAAGGTCAACGTTTCCTCGCGCATGGCGGTAGATGCCGGTTTGCAGCGCCTTTTCAGCCATCTCTTGCGAAAGGTCAAACCCATCGATTAGCCCGAAGCCGAGGCGTTCCAGTTCCACGCCGACGAGCCCTGTTCCGCAACCAGCGTCCAGGACTGCGATGCCATTTCGCTGACCGGCTAAATAAGCCGTTTGCACGGCGCCTGCCAGTTCTGCCACGATCGTGGGACCACAGTACCCGACGCGGACCTGATCCTGATTGAAGGTGCTCGCCCATCCGCGGTATAAGCTGGCCAAGCGAACTGCGTCGCCATCGAGGTTATGGGATGCTTTGATTCGCTCTCGTACGGCTTCCGCTGGTGCTGTCTGCTGATCCTGGGTGCTCATTAACAGTTCCTTTGTGTTGGGGCCAACTATCAGCCGAAGCGCCCGTTCGGCCCCTATTGGCATTCGCATCGAGAGCATCAAAACTCATGCCAATTGGCAGAACAACGCGAAGAACCCATTTAAGTGAACTGTTTCAGCAGTGGCGTCGCCTTAACTTGGGTTGGGCACGGGATGCCCCCGATGTGGCCTCTTCACGCGGCTGTCGACAAAGCGATTTGCCTCCAGACCGCCATAGTGGCGGCTCGAATGTCGCGGTGATCGGCGGCTATCAGATGTTTCCGGTGAAGATTGAAGAGGTTGGCGATCGGGCCATGGATGGAAACGAAGCGCTGGCATTGTCGTGCCGACTTGAACCGGATCATACCTCGTTCTCGCCGTCGAACTGCCAGATGAGAATTCTCCGCTCGGTTATTCAGCCCCTAATGCGATCGATGCTCGACACCTGGCATGATTTCCCTTTTGGCCGCATCGTAGGATCTGAGCTTGTCGGTGATCATGACGCGCGGCGTGAGTGCCTTGCCCTTTCAGCAGCTTTCGCATCAGCTTCAAGGCCGCCTTCTTGTTCCGGCGGCTCTGGATCAAGGCATCGAGAACATAGCCATCGGCATCGACGGCCCGCCACAGCCAGAATTTCTTGCCCTTGATAGCAACGACCATTTCGTCGAGATGCCACTTGTCGGCAAAACTACCCCTGGACCGCCGCCGGATGGAGCGGGCATATCCGCGGCCGAACTTGGCAGCCCATTCCGCGACAGTCTGGAACGAGACTTCGATGCCGCGCTCGGCCAGAATATCTTCCACATGACGCAGGCTCAGTGGAAATCGGAAGTAGAGCCACACCGCATGCGCTATGATCTCGGCAGGAAAACGATGACGCTTGTATCGGAGCGTCATAATATCGGTGGGCGGGTGCGGGCTCATGCCCGTAAAGTCCGCCGAAAATGTTAAGGCGACGCTACCCTGACAGCAGCTTCTCGAAGCCCGGACGACTGACGCCCGAGCCCGAGCGGCCAAGGTCGTCATCGATGACTGTCACATCCGCCCAGCCAAGAGCACGGGCGCGCTCCGCAAGACCATATTGACGCCGCCGGCTCTCATGATTGTTGGCAAGCTGGTCGACAGTCGATTGGCGGATGTAGATGAAGGCGCCGCGCGCCAGGTGATCAGCTGTGATCTTCATCGCTGGCCTCCGTCGCTGCGGCGACGCTGAGAGCTTCCGACAGCAGCGCCGCATTCTTCGCCACAAGCGCCTCGTTGCGTGCAACCAACGCATCCATCCGCGCCATCAGCTCGGCGATCAACGCGTCCTTGCCATGAAAATCAGAAGGCAGAAGCCACCCAACCCTTGACTCATATTCGCGAGTCCGACGCAACCGAAAAATGCATCCACCCCTACGCCCGCCGAAAACCCTTAAACCGAAGGGCTGAGCAGTTACCGCTCACGTACGTCTAGGCCGCAGAATAGTTAAATATATGAACCAATAGACTTTTCAAGTTGATAAATATTTTTATATTTTTATAAATGACACGTCCTTATAACATTTATCTAGGATGACAGTTTTTTAAAGACGCCTTAACTCAATTCTTACAAATATCTCCTTCTTTCCATCGCGCGCAACCGCTATAAATCACGTCGAGAACCTTATCCTAGCTGTGGGAAACCCGGCTCGTCGGGCAAGGATCACTGCTTGTTTCGGAGGAATTTATGCTGCGCCTATGTCGCCTACACGACGAATGCCTAGCTAGTTCCGTCGGACGATCAGGTCGAGGGGCTGGGCATATGATTTTGGCCGATAACTCCCCGCTAAGCGACTTCCAGACGATTTCGGACGCGTCATGTTCCTCAATGAAGTGGGTACAAACGGGCCGACTAATCGTGAAACTTACGGACAAAATCAACGTCCAGGCGGAGACGTTGGTTCCAAGTTGCATCGAAGCGGAGTAATTTGAGAAATGGACAAAGTTATTGGAGAAGCCAGAGCATCGCTGAGTGTCGTAAAGAGTTCACTTCAGCCATCGTATAGAATAATCTGCTTTCCGCATGGGGGTGGTAGCGTGCAGTCGTTCCGTACATGGTCAGACTACCTCCCCGACGACGTAGATCTTATTTGCCTGGATCTTCCCGGGCGCGGCAAACGGTCAGCGGAGGCCGCCATCCGCAGCATGGACGTACTAGTACCCATGGTCACTGAGGCGCTCCGCGGGTACAACGACCGGCCTTTTGTTTTCTTTGGTCATAGCGTAGGTGCCCTCGTGGCTTATGAGATCGCCCGTTCCCTGGAGAAGGCCAGTCTGCCATGTCCCTTCCATGTTGTCGTGTCTGCTCACCCCTCGGCGGACGTGCCGGCGGATGAGCCGCCAATGTATATATACGCGGACGACAAATTAACCGATGTGATCCGGAGCCTTGGTTTGGTCCCCAAGGAGGCGCTGGCAAACGAGGAACTCCTTAATAATTTCATCTTGCCCCCAATGCGGGCCGACTTCGAACTTGCGGAGACCTATGATCGGAACTTACCAACGCCTCTCCGGGCGGCAATCACCGCAATGGGGGGAGTTCAAGACGAAACAATCAATGCCAATGACCTAGACGAATGGCGTCGGCTTACGACGTCGCGCTTCGCCCGGATTATGTTTGATAGCGATCACTTTTACACCCATTCGATGACGGAGGAAGTAGTGTCTACCCTTCTGCGTGAAGTCGGGGAAGTAAAGGCACAACTCCCGGCCTCCATACGAATTGGCGACGCCCTGCCGTATCCCGAGTTACCACTACATGATCAATTCCGTAAGCAAGCGGGCCTTAATCCGGACGCCCCTGCCGTTGTCTCCGAGAGTGGAATCTTGACGTACCGTGAACTCGACGACTTGAGCGAGCTGCTATCTAAACATCTCCTCGGACATGGTCAGAGCCGAGGTTCGCGCGTCGGTATACTTATGGATACTTCACCTGAATACGCCGTCGCGCTGTTTGGTATTCTTAAGACAGGGGCAGCCTACGTTGTGCTTGACAAAGCTCAGCCCGTTGCGGCGCTAAAGCGGATGCTTGAGAAGGCATCTGTTGAAATCGTCGTCACCAATAACCGTTTCGCAGCCAGCCTTTCGCCTAACTGGTCAGGTCTTGCGTTGTCGCTCGACGATGGCTGGGAAATGAGACTCGGCAAGGCCAATCACGGCAATCCCCAAGTAGTGGATCTCGATGCGCCGGCACAGATTGTATTTTCGTCTGGAACGACTGGTGAACCGAAGGGGATCGTCTGCCCCCACCGGACCAATGTATGCTCTCACCAGTGGTACTATCACGCTCTGCCATACGCGCCTGATGAGCGCGAGGCGGTCAATCTCTTCTTGGTCTGGGAGATAATGCGGCCGATCCTGGCCGGGATACCAGCTTATCTGATCCCGGACGACGTTATCTACGATCCGCAACAGTTGGTCGTCTACTTGGAACGAAATCGAATTTCCAGAACATTATTAACCCCTTCCCTGCTTGATGTGCTTCTCAGCAGCGGCTTCCTCGACGTCCCCTCGCGCCTTCCAGATCTCCGATTGATCTACCTATCAGGCGAGGTCGTAACAACAGCGTTGCTTGCGCGAGTAAAGGATGCGTTGCCGCATGTCAAAATTATTAATAACTACGGCACAGCAGAGACACATGAGGTCGCGCATATTGATTTGACCGAGATCGATCCTACGGCAGCACAAAAGGTAGTGCCGGTCGGTCCACCTCAATACAATGTCAGTGTCTATGTCCTCGAAGAGCAACGCGAACCCGTGCCACTGGGCTTCCCGGGCGAGATTTTCGTCGGCGGCGACGCAGTGGGTCATGGATATCTCAACAGCCCAGAGATGACACGGGAACGGTTCCTTGCCGACCCGTTCCGCGCTGGTGGCACGATGTTCCGCACTGGCGATCTTGGCCGGATGCTGCCCGGCGGCCAACTGGAGATTATCGGGCGCTGCGCTTTCATGGTGAAGATCCGAGGTTTCAGCGTCGTGCCGGGGTCTGTAGAATCTGCTTTGCTTCGGCACTCCGGGGTATGCTCCGCCGCCGTATTGCCGGAACTCGATGCGGCGACTGGCCAGCCTGATCGACTGATCGCCTATGTGGTCTTGCGGAATGGTTGCAAGGGCTGGGAAGCTGCTTTGCGGGCGCATTTGAAGTCTGAGCTGCCGCACTACGCGATCCCGTCAAATTTCGTCGCGGTGAGGGAATTGCCCATTGCGGCCAACGGGAAACTTGATCGCTTGCGCCTCCGCGACCTCGCGAAAGAGGCGTGCAGTCCAGTGAAAGGTGGCGACGAGGTCGAATCGGCACTTCGCGCAGCTTGGAGCGACCTTCTACAGGCTGAAGCTGCTGAGCCGGGCGACAACTTTTTCGACTGCGGCGGACACTCCCTTCTGGCCGCCCGTCTCTGCACGCAGCTTCGTCAAAGTCTGAAGGTGGATCTCCGCGTAGTGGAGGTCTTCCTCAACCCGACTTTCAAAGAACTCGCTGCTCTTCTTCACAAGCGCCGTAGCGAGCAGGAACAACCCCAGATCCGGAAGCTTCCTAAAACACAGCCAATCTCAGTAGGCAGGGCGCATTTTAAGGCGTTCGACGGGCGACACAGCCCCAGGATAGACATTGCGGTGATTGGTATGGCCGCGCGTTTCCCCGGCGCGGAGACCGTCGATGCGCTCTGGGAAAACCTCTGCCAAGGGGTGTGCTCGATCGCCCCGCTCTCCGCACAGGAGCTCAAGGCCCGGGGCATTCCGGAGGTTGTCCTGAAGCGCTCCGATTATGTGCGCATGGGTGCCCACCTGAAAGATGTGGACCTTTTCGATCCGGATTTTTGGAGTCTCTCGAGGCGTGAGGCAAGACTGATGGATCCGCAGCATCGCGTGTTTCTCGAATGCTGCTGGAAGGCACTCGAGTCGGCCGGGTACGCGCCCACCCAGCATGAGGGGCGGACGGGAGTGTTCGCAGGTTCGTCCTTCCCCCTCTATCTACTACACCATTTGAAGGGCGGCGGCCTCATCGATCCTACTAATGCACCGTTCGCTTTCCTGACGGATCTCGGCAACGACAAGGACTATCTCGCCTCGCGCGTGTCCTACATGCTGAACCTCAAAGGCCCAAGCATGGCGGTGCAAACCTCTTGCTCAACTGGGCTAGTGGCGATTGCGGTCGCCGCTCAGTCGCTCGCGGCCGGCTATTGCGACATGGCGCTGGCAGGCGGGGCGAGCATCACCTTCCCTCAAGCGGGGTATCAGTTTGTCAAGGACTTCATCAATTCTTCGGACGGTGTGTGCCGAGCCTTTGATGCCGATGCCAATGGGACGGTGCTCGGAGATGGGGTAGGGGTCGTCGTTCTCAAGCGCCTCGAAGATGCGCTTGCGGCCAACGACCCGATCCACGCAGTGATAAAAGGATGTGCCATTAATAACGATGGCCGCGCCAAATCGTCCTTCTCGGCGCCTAGCGCGCGAGGCCAGGCCGATGTTGTGCGCCAAGCGCTTGCCTCTGCGGCACTCGGCCCCGAAGACGTGGAGTATATCGAAACTCATGGCACTGGCACTAAGGTCGGCGACCCGATCGAGATCCGCGCTTTGGCAAAGGCTTTCGCGGGGCAAGAGGAAACCGGCAACGCCTGTGCGCTCGGGTCAATTAAACCGAACATCGGCCATGCCAACTTCGCCGCTGGGGTCGCGAGCTTTATCAAGACAGTTCTCACCCTTCAGCACGGGGTAATCCCCCCGACCATCAACATCAACCGGCTCAACGAAGATCTGGGTCTGGAAGGCACGCACTTCTTCGTTAATGAGCAGCTTAGACCTTGGCCCCGCCCGCAGGGACGTCTTCGAACTGCCGGCGTCACTGGCCTCGGTATCGGCGGCACCAACTGCCATGTCGTGCTGCAGGAATGGAACAGCGACAACGCTAGGACTTGGCCCGGATCGGTCGCGCGGGGATCCCACGCCCTTTGCCTATCTGCAAAGACTCCTTCAGCGCTACGCCGGGCCTGCCGGAATCTAGCCGTGTTCCTGCGGCGCAAGCGCGAGATCGATCTCGGTGATGTCGCCCACACGCTACGCGTGGCGCGATGCCAATTCGATTATCGAACAGTCGTTGTGGCGCGGAACTTGGACATGGCCATCGCGAAACTAGAAGAAGAGGGGGATCGTGCGGCGGATCGGACCCTTTCCTCACCGTCGATCGGGTTCATGGTGCCGGGTTGCGGAGTGCAACACAAGCGAATGTTCAAGGATCTGTTCGATTGCGTGCCGGACTTCCGCAATGCCATCCTGGCTTGTGCGGCCGCTAGTCGCCCGGTTCTGGATCGTGACCTGGAGACTGTCATGTTTGGAGACGACCACGCATACGCGGCCGCCTCCTTCGAAGAAATCAGTGCCATGATTTTCGCAGTGCAATACGCCATGGCGCGGTTGCTAGAACTGTGCGGAGTGCGTCCCGATTATCTGGTCGGACACAGCATGAGCGAATATGTCGTGGCCACCCTAGCGGGCATACTGAAACTTGATGATGCTATTCGGCTGACGGTTGTTCGTAGCCGCGCGATGGTGAATCTTGGTATCGACGGTGCAATGCTTGCGGCCAGATGCGGCCCGGACGAGGCTGAGCGTATCCTCGTGGAGGACGCTTGGCGTGATAAAGCTGAAGCTGGCGAGATCAGCGTTGGTGTCGTGAACTCAAATATGGGTGTCGTGTTCACCGGCAAGCGAGAACTTATCGAAAGGCTTCAGGGGAGGCTCGAACAAGTACAGATCCCCAACAACGTCATTAATACAGCTGGCGTTCCCAGTCATTCTGAGATGATGAAACCAGCGGCTGAGATCATCGATGCGCAGGTCCGCATCGTTGAAAAGCGGTTGCCGGATGTGGCCATTGCTCTGAATTCAGGATCTCTGCATGAGGCGAAAGTGCCCTTGCTGGAGACCCACTGGAGTAGGCAAGCAATTGGGGTTATCCGGTTCGATCGCTCTCTCGAAGCCGTGGTCGCGGCTGCGGTAACTGCACTCGTTGATCTTGGCCCGTCGCGCAATCTGACGCGTTTCGCACATGGGGCGATCAACCAAGAGGATCGTAAGACGAGAATCCCAGCTATTGTGCCAGCCGCGCGCGATGAGAACGACGAAGAGTCCACGGACCGCCATGTCCTTCTGGAATGTCTTGGGGCGCTCTGGGCCACCGGTGTTGCGGTAGATTGGAAGCGGGCCAGTGATCAATTGGAACCGTTCGGTCCTCGCCGGCGCCTTCCCCTTCCGACGTACTCGTTTGACGGTCACCGTTGCTGGCCGGACGATCGGCCAGCGGGCCCGACGCTTCCGCGGCAGCCCGAGCAGCGAGAACAGCATAGGGGGGACGTGTTCACTTATGCGCAGACCTGGACAGAGAAAATGCTTCCCCGCACGGTTCTTGGGGGCAGAAGTACAAAGGCGCTACGATGGCTGCTGCTCGCCGATCGGCCGTTTGGGGAGGTGGAGCGCGCGGGAGACGTGCTGGCAAACAGCATCGCACAGCAGTTGGAGGGTGCGGGTCATGAAGTTGTCCGTGTTTGCCGACGAGCCAAACCTTCAAACTCGCCCGTGAAAATCGAAGGGTCTACTATTTACATTGATCCCACCCGTGAAGACCTGAAGGCGCTCTTCGACGCCGAGGTCGCTTCGCAGTGTCCCGCTGACCGCATTGTCTGCCTCTGGCACCTGAGCGGCACAGCAGACGCATGCGAGGATCCGGGTAATGTGCAGACCCATCTTTTGCGGAGCTACGACGCCATACTCGATTTGGCGCAAGTTCTTTCCACACTGACGCTCCACACCCCAGTCGACCTCTGGATCGTCAGCAATCGGATCGTTCAGATCGGTGAGGAACCTTCAGATCCCGAAAAAGCGTGCGTTGTCGGTCCCGCCATCGTGTTGCCGCAGGAAAACCCAATGGTCGATTGCCGGGTTGTCGATGTGAATATCGACGACCCGAATATAGGCTATCAGCTCGCGGCTGAAATCGAGCGTGACGTGCCTGGTCCGGATTCGATCGTCGCGCTCCGCGGAGATCGACGGTGGGCGCCTCATTTTTCCGAGGTGGCCCTCGCTTCGGAGGTTTCCGGACGGGAGACCCTGCGACCAAAGGGCGTCTATCTGATCACAGGAGAACTCGAGCGGATCGGCCAGGCCTTAACGGAACATCTCGTAAGACTTGGGGCCACTGTCGTCCTGATAACCCCGCTTGCCTTACCCGACCATCTTAATTCAGGGCGCGTGGACCCCAATGAGGATGGCTGGAGACGGCGACTGGCCACGCTTGACGACGTAAAAGGTCAGGTGATTCTTCGTCAGGCCGACGTATCCGACTGCGACAGCCTGTCGGGCGCGCTTGACACAACGGTCCGGGAACTCGGGCGGATCGACGGGATCTTTCACGCCGCGGGACTAGCCGATCCGCAGTTTCTTTCAGTGATGAAGGACGCAACCTCTGCCAATGAGTTCGCCTCCCAACTCATCGGGACACGCAACCTTTACCGTGCGATCCAGCGAATTAAGTCCGCTCACGCGCAATCACCGGAGTTCGTGTTCCTTTTCTCGTCCGTCGTGTCCATCCTCGGCGGACCAGCGATGGCCGCCCGCGCAGCGGCCAACAGGTTCATAGACGCCTTTGCACGCCGGGTGCAGGGCAAACTCGGTGTCCGGTGGATCAATTCCAACTGGGATGACTGGGATTCCTCCTACAATGAGCAGGTGACCGCCGCGTACCGGACATGTCAGGTGAAGGATTTGGCGCTAAGTTCCGACGAGGGGATCAACGTCATCAAGCGCATACTGGCAACGGTTGATAACGGCCAGATTATTGTTGCGACGCGACTCTTTCCTCAACGCATAAGGCAATGGGTCGACCAAGTGCGGACAATCACGCCCGACGAGCAGCCAGAAGAAGAGAAAAGACCCCCGCCGGACGAAGTCGAAACGAGCAAGGACGACATGTTACGGCAGGGGGATCCGAGGAGCCTGTTCCTTGATGAAGTCAAGGCTCTTCTCGGCACCAAGGAAATAGGGTTGGACGACAACTTCTTCGATATTGGGGGAGACAGCCTTCTCGCCGCAGAGCTTCAAGCTCATTTCAAGAAAAGCGACCGCTGGCGGTCGCCGAAGTTGGATGAGATAATTGAGGCGGCAACGTTCGGCGACCTGTACGAGCGAATATGCCGTCGTAACCACCACCCGTGCGAATAATCACAGCGGAAAGTGGCGGAGCATGATACGCTCCGAAGCTATCCCTCACATCCGAACGGGACTGCAGGTTACGACGAACGAAACATCACTGGCGAGTTCCTGCCGTTGCAGAAGGGTCCGGTGACAAATCTTCATAGGGATCATTCTAATCTATGAATGTTAAGGATTGCCGTCTGAGAATTCGTAAAGACGTAAAGCGCCCTGTCGTGACCTCGACTGGTTGGGCCGCCGTTTTGGTCGTGGCAGCGATTGGCATTGTACTCGCGGATGAAGGCGGCCCGCCTTTCGAGGCGGAGGTCTGTGTAGGTCGGGATTTGCTGATCGTCGGGCCCGTAGACCCAGATGCAGCCGCCCGCCGGTTCCATGTTGACATAGACTTCCCTTGCGACAGGAGAGTCCTGGAAAGGAGAATGGAAATGTAACCTGAAACCTTTCGAAGCGACCTAGAGGGCTAGAGGGTTCGACCCCTCCCGGTGAAGGCGCAGCCCGCCAGCCGGAAGTGAATCTTGCATGGGACTGGCAAAAGCGTTCGGCCTTCGGTTTGGGTAGTCCGGGGCAGTACGTGCAAGACCGCGAAGGCGAGGTCATGTCGGCTCGGCCGAGGTCTTGGCATCTCTTGAGTTGGATCGAAAAAAGGTCGTTTGAAGCAGGCCGATCTCGAAGAACGTATGGTCGAAGGTACCTTGGCGCCGAGTGAGGAAGCAATGCATCCAGCGGGGCGACCGTGCGGCGCTGAAGCAGTTGCTGACGGTGCTGCGCGACGCGGGAAGCGCTGCAACTGTGCCACTCCGCCGTTGGTCCGGGGACCAGGTATTTGCCGGGTTCAGCGATTATCTGCGACAGGAACGCCGGCTGCGTGAGATTTCCAATCCGAAACCTAAAAGGGGCAAAATAGGTGGATATTATAAGGTTAGATCAACCGAACATTCTCGTCGGCGTTCGTCCGATAGGTCGCGTCGACGAAGCCGCATTGTTCGCTTCCGAGGTCGCTGCGCAAGGGCGCGCTGTTACCAAAGTCCGGCGCCAAAGCGGTGCGGCAAGAATTATCGCTCGAACACTCCTAGGTAAACTAGGAGTTCCACCGATGCCTATCTTAAAGACGCAATCGGGTGTTCCGACTTGGCCAGCTGGCATTGTTGGCTCTTTGGCCCATCACGATACGGTAGCAGCGGCCGCGATTGCAGAGAAGAAAATCATCGGGGCGCTTGGTATCGACATTGAACCTAATGAACCTCTTCCGGACGGTTTAATTGACTTGGTTGCAACTTCCAGAGAGAAATGGATGTACGACTCAAGTCTGCTCCAGCGACGAGACCTGTTCGTTCTTAAGGAGGCTATCTATAAAGCTTTCTTTCCAATATTCAACCAACCCCTTGAGTTTCAGGATGTCGAGATCGACATCAACGCCAATATTGGATACGTGACAAAGGGGAATTGTAGTTTTTCCATTGAGCTCTACAATTCTGAAAACGTTATCGGCCTGGCCTACCAAATGGGATTCGATCAAAGATAGGTTGGAGGTCATTTAGCCCCCTTGATGCGCAACGATGAGTTTTCGGCGGCCTGCAACGGCGACTGGTCGCCGTTGCAGCGCTTGAATTCCCTTCGGGCGCCATCGCGCCGTCGGCTAGTCACAAGCCGTGGGATGCGGTCGAGGGCATGCGTAGCATGTGCTGGGAGCAAAACCGGATCCGGTCCGCTTCGCCATTCGCGCCGCGATCCGGACCTTCACCCGGCTGACAGGCACCGGTCTATCCCGTCTGGATCATCCGCTCCGGCCGTGACCGTGCCGGACTAGCCGATCGCGCCCGTCCGGCAGCTTCAGATCCTTCATCTCGGCAAGAAACGCCTCGGCTTCCATCTCGATCGCCCTGCGCAAGCAATTTGCGCGCGCCGCTGCGAAGCACATCCGTCAGCTGATCATCGATTTCGTCGGGCTGACGAAGGCGAACAATGTTGATAGTCTCGTTCATGGTGTATCGCTCTCCTTGAGAGGTTCTGGCAGGCTTCATCACCCGCCCTCGATGCGCCGCTCTTCTCAAACCGATCACCCCGTTTCAGCCATAGCTCTCTATGAAACACTGCATAGCGCTGTTTTGGCTTGCGTGGTTCCAAAAAAGGCGGTTATATATCGCCTGTTACAACTCTCCGCCAGATGAGGGGTTCAACAATGGACGTGGTTAACATCAGCGCGGGGACTTGAGATCAGAGAGGGTCGCCCTCTCAACTGCGGCCCGTTATGTATCGTTCACCGTCGAGTCATAGGAGAAAGTATGCGTAAGGTACGTACCCTTGGGTTGCTAGGTACTGGCGTTATTGGTGGCGGTTGGGCTGCGCGTGCATTGCACTGTGGTATCGACGTGATTGCCGCTGACGTAGATCCGAAAATGGAGATATGGATTCGAGATACTGTCGAAAATGCGATGCCGCAATTGCAGGCGCTGACTGCTGGGCTGCCTATGCCGGCGCCCGGCAGGCTAACATTCACCCTGGACTCGGCAGAGATGGCGGCCAAAGCCGATTTCATTCAGGAGAATGTGCCCGAGTCTCTCGAACTCAAGCTGCGGGTATTGGAGCCCATTTCCAAAGTGGCTGACCCCGACGTCGTTATTTCCTCCAGCACTTCGGGATTCATGCCAAGCGAATTGCACGTAGGCCTATCCCATCCGGAGCGAATTATCGTCGGTCACCCATTCAATCCCGTTTACCTGTGTCCGCTGGTTGAGGTCGTTGGAAACGAACAAACGAGTCCGGACGTGAAGGAGGCAGCCGCTGAATTCTACCGATCCATTGGAATGCACGTTCTGATTCTAAAGAGGGAGGTCTCTGGTCACCTCTCGGATCGGCTTCAGGAGTCAATGTGGCGTGAAATTCTCCATATGGTCAACGACGATATAGCAACCACCGGTGAAATCGACGAAAGCATTGTGTACGGTCCCGGTTTGCGGTGGGCAATTATGGGAATGAGCCAACTCTACATGCTGTCGGCCGGAGAGGGTGGCGTGGAATATTTCTTTAAACAATTTGGGCCGTCGGTTGATTGGCCCTGGTCACACAACACGGCCCCAGCTGTGACTAGAGAAATCATCGATCGCTTTGCAAACGGCACAGCGGATCAGGCGGCAAGCAAATCGGTTAGAGAACAGGAGAAGATTCGAGACGAGTGCCTGGTGGCCATCCAGAGAGTTTTGGCAAAGTACAACATGGGAGCAGGGAAAACTCTAAATGATTTTGAAACGAGGAGACGGGCAATATCCGCAGGTTAATACATCAATTCTTACGCATGATACATATTACTTCTATCAACCGGCTTCTTTTACATCGGAGTGATAGTTTTTCCGCTGGAGATGAATAGAGCTCGTCGAGGCAGTATCCGATACCTTGTTGAATCCGAGCTAAGGTGTATGAGGGTTTCACGGTCGAAGGACGCGTCGGTCTGCTCTTTTAGACCCACAATAGCGGACAATATGGACACGCCAAACTGCATCGCAGCAGCGGGTAGCGTCGCCTTAACATTTTCGGCGGACTTTACGGGCATGAGCCCGCACCCGCCCACCGATATTATGACGCTCCGATACAAGCGTCATCGTTTTCCTGCCGAGATCATAGCGCATGCGGTGTGGCTCTACTTCCGATTTCCACTGAGCCTGCGTCATGTGGAAGATATTCTGGCCGAGCGCGGCATCGAAGTCTCGTTCCAGACTGTCGCGGAATGGGCTGCCAAGTTCGGCCGCGGATATGCCCGCTCCATCCGGCGGCGGTCCAGGGGTAGTTTTGCCGACAAGTGGCATCTCGACGAAATGGTCGTTGCTATCAAGGGCAAGAAATTCTGGCTGTGGCGGGCCGTCGATGCCGATGGCTATGTTCTCGATGCCTTGATCCAGAGCCGCCGGAACAAGAAGGCGGCCTTGAAGCTGATGCGAAAGCTGCTGAAAGGGCAAGGCACTCACGCCGCGCGTCATGATCACCGACAAGCTCAGATCCTACGATGCGGCCAAAAGGGAAATCATGCCAGGTGTCGAGCATCGATCGCATTAGGGGCTGAATAACCGAGCGGAGAATTCTCATCTGGCAGTTCGACGGCGAGAACGAGGTATGATCCGGTTCAAGTCGGCACGACAATGCCAGCGCTTCGTTTCCATCCATGGCCCGATCGCCAACCTCTTCAATCTTCACCGGAAACATCTGATAGCCGCCGATCACCGCGACATTCGAGCCGCCACTATGGCGGTCTGGAGGCAAATCGCTTTGTCGACAGCCGCGTGAAGAGGCCACATCGGGGGGCATCCCGTGCCCAACCCAAGTTAAGGCGACGCCACCACTCCCACTGATGCCGTGCTGATAGCGATCGACATGTCCAAGCATCGCTGATCGAGCGGCCTGAAGGCGGGCGCCGCGTACACACGACGCCCTCCATCGAGGATGACATCAATGATCAGGCCTCGGATCGGGAAGTGGGGCGCTCCTTGCGATTTCTCGTTACTTGGTTATCCTGGCCCGCTATCTCTCCACTTTGCCGGTCCCTAGTGATGCGCCCGTTGGCAGTTATAACGCACTGCGCGTCAGCGCTAACCTGAAGAGCCTGATGTCGCGCCCAACAGCGAACCAAGCCCAGATGTAGTTTTAACTGTGAGCGCTGAACGGCACTCGTCCAGACACCTCGATTTGTCACCCCGCCTGCGCTCAGACCAAAAATGAATGTGACAATCGAACGTAATGCGCTCCCGAAGATCTCCTTCGGCCACTCCGCACTTTCTGGCCACCCTGAACGGATGACCTGGGCGAAAATGCTCACACCTTCGCGATGCAGCGTAGCGTTGAGCTTACGAAATTCAGAATCGGCTGCAATTACACCCCAGAAATTCACCCAGATCAGGCTGTCCTCAAAATGGGACCTGGATGCTGGAATCGCGACGTCAAGCAGAGTGGCAAGATCCGCTTCACCTCTTGCCAGCCGATGAGCCATCTTGCGTTCCATGTTAAGAAGTGGAATGCGCAAGGCAGCTGCGATAATGTCTGCCTTGCTTTCGAAGTAATGGGTAATCATTCCCGTCGTTACGCCAGCGGCATTGGCGATGTCGATCATCGTGACTGCGGAAATGCCTTTCCCCGCTATCGCCTTACATGCTGCCTTGGCAATGCGAAGTCGTGTCTGCTCAGCATCAATAATCTTTGGCATTGGTCTTCCGGTTCATCTCTCAGTTAATTTCGCAACCTGTCCATTTGCCGTGAAGAGGTGCCAGCTGGCCCAATTGGCGATCCAGGCGTTAGGTTGACCGACTTTGGATGGCGACGACAACAAGCCACAAAGCGCCCTAAACTTGTTTAGAACTGCAGCGAGAAGTTGTAGCCGTCCGCCATCAGGAAATTGTTTGACAGCATCTACTCGTCGAGATAATTGCGGCCCATTTTGGGCTTGACCTGGATTTGGTCGATGACCAGCCCGATTGCGTAACGACCTTGCATCTGTCGCTTGGCGGCCGCGATCACGCGGTTTTTCTTGTTGCTGAGAAAGACTGCGGCGCGTCATGAATGCGATAGCCGACGTTGGCAAGAATGCGGTCGATTTCGGTGCCAGTAATCCGCTCCATGTTAGGTATGACGGTCTGCGGGTGTGGCCGACATACGGATTGCATTGCCGGGCGAAGGCTTTGTATGAAGCGGCGAACTGCCCTTCGAGCATTTTCAGGACAGCGGCAACGACACGTTACCCCCTACCCCGTAAGGGACATACGCCCTTTCCTTTATGCACTCCATCTCGTGCGCGTCAAGGAGTAGGCTTGCGGTCGCGCGGGTGCCGACAGGCTCAACAACGGTGGAGGCCTAGTAAGCGGCCATTCTGAACGGCGCGTCCGGTTCCGCATCGCCTGATCCGGCCGGAGGTGTCGCGAAGCGCGGCGGTCAGATGGTCTCGTAGCGGCGGCATGCCAGGACCGTCCGAATAGACGTGCCCCAAACGTGCCTCCAGCGGCCGGCCAGTCAATGCGCTGCGGTAACCGGGGCAGATTTCCGGGCGGAGGTGGGGTTTGCAGGGGGGGCGGGTTTGTCATTCACCCTTTGCGTGGCTCTGCCGCCGGTGGCGTCGCCTTAACTTGGGTTGGGCACGGGATGCCCCCGATGTGGCCTCTTCACGCGGCTGTCGACAAAGCGATTTGCCTCCAGACCGCCATAGTGGCGGCTCGAATGTCGCGGTGATCGGCGGCTATCAGATGTTTCCGGTGAAGATTGAAGAGGTTGGCGATCGGGCCATGGATGGAAACGAAGCGCTGGCATTGTCGTGCCGACTTGAACCGGATCATACCTCGTTCTCGCCGTCGAACTGCCAGATGAGAATTCTCCGCTCGGTTATTCAGCCCCTAATGCGATCGATGCTCGACACCTGGCATGATTTCCCTTTTGGCCGCATCGTAGGATCTGAGCTTGTCGGTGATCATGACGCGCGGCGTGAGTGCCTTGCCCTTTCAGCAGCTTTCGCATCAGCTTCAAGGCCGCCTTCTTGTTCCGGCGGCTCTGGATCAAGGCATCGAGAACATAGCCATCGGCATCGACGGCCCGCCACAGCCAGAATTTCTTGCCCTTGATAGCAACGACCATTTCGTCGAGATGCCACTTGTCGGCAAAACTACCCCTGGACCGCCGCCGGATGGAGCGGGCATATCCGCGGCCGAACTTGGCAGCCCATTCCGCGACAGTCTGGAACGAGACTTCGATGCCGCGCTCGGCCAGAATATCTTCCACATGACGCAGGCTCAGTGGAAATCGGAAGTAGAGCCACACCGCATGCGCTATGATCTCGGCAGGAAAACGATGACGCTTGTATCGGAGCGTCATAATATCGGTGGGCGGGTGCGGGCTCATGCCCGTAAAGTCCGCCGAAAATGTTAAGGCGACGCTACCCACCCAGCGCTCCTACCTTCAGCAGGTCTCGCTGTTTGCGCGTCACTTTGGCAAGTCGCCGGCCTGAGAGCGGTCACGGCAATTGAGCACGAGGACGTTTCGCAATTGGTAGATAACAAAGGCCGCAGATCTTGATCCTAGCAGCTGAAACACCCCCGGCTAACGCGGCCGAGGCTTCCACGTGATTGAACTTACAGGTTGGAACCGCCAGATAACATTTAGTCCTACGAGGCATAATTTTTTATCCAGTTGTCTTGTTACTCCAGCGCCGCTAGCATTTTCGAAACGTTATGAGGGAATACCCTCATGCTGGAGCTGGAGGGGGCTGTTCAGAATAGGGGGACGTAAATGAAGTATCAGCATATGAGACTTGCAATTTTCAGCAGAAGTTAACTGCCGCAATCGCATAATATTTCTAACATGCTTCGAAAAAGCGCCATATGCTCGCTGAAAATACTGCTAACCGGGAGGATCTCGTATGACTACAGAATTCGAACGCCTGAAATTTAGTTTTGACGCAGGCCAAATGTCCCGGCGTGAATTCCTCGGTCGCGCCTCGGCACTTGGCCTCAGCGCAGCCGCGGCTTCCGTTTTTCCTAAATCTGTCGCGGCAGGCGAGCCCATCAAGGGCGGTCACCTCAAAATTGGCGCCGGCAATGGAGCAAGCACCGATACGCTTGATCCAGCGTATGCCGCCAACGATACAAACTTTCTAGCGCTACGGTACTACGGTGAAACCCTTCTCAATGTAACCCCCAAAGGCGACCTTGAGCCAAGGCTGGCGGAAGAATTTGCATCCAGGGATGGTGTCAATTGGGAGTTCACAATTCGCAAGGGCGTTGAGTTTCACAACGGCAGGGCACTGACTGCAGAAGATGTCCTCAAAACCATCGAGCGACACTCGGATGAAAAGTCTAAGTCCGGCGCGCGGGGACTTTTGACCGACATCGACCGCTTGTCCTACGACGGGGACACCTTCAAGGTTGCACTCAAGTCACCGAATGCGGATTTTCCTTACTATATGGCTGATTTTCATCTGGTAATACAGCCCAGCGGGGGCAAGGACCATCCTACCTCCGGCATTGCTTCCGGCCCCTATATGGTGGAGTCCTATCAGCCTGGGATACGCTGCGCTTTCAAGAAATTTCCGAACTACTGGGACTCCAATATCGGCCATGTCGCCGAAAGCGAGGTTCTTGTCATCAATGATCAAACCGCCCGAAATGGTGCTTTGCAATCCGGCCAAGTACACATGGTGAACCGGGTTGACCCTAAGGTCGCTGATCGACTCAAAGGGATGGCAGGTGTTTCAATCAAAAACGTTTCGGGCCGCAGCCACTACGTCTTTGTCATGCATGTCGATACCCCACCCTTCGACAATGAGGACCTTCGTATGGCCTTAAAACTTGCGATCGACCGGGATGAGATCGTCCACAAAATACTTCGTGGCTATGGCAGTGTTGGCAATGATATGCCGATAAACTCGGCCTATCCGCTCTTTGATGCTTCAATTCCGCAGCGTCGGTATGATCCAGAACAAGCGGCAGCGTTGTACAAGAAGTCGGGCCATGACGGAACGTCGATTGTTTTACGAACCGCTGACGGCGCTTTTCCCGGAGCGGTTGAAGCCGCGCAGCTTTTCCAACAGAGCGCGGCGAAGGCAGGAATTCCGATTGAGGTCCGTCGTGAACCGGACGACGGCTACGATTCCGAGGTTTGGAACAGGCAGCCGTTCTGCGCTGCTTACTGGGCGGGCCGACCGACGCAGGATCAAATATATTCAACCGTTTATCTGTCGACTGCACCTTGGAATGACACCCGCTTTAAGAACGCCGACTTCGACCGACTCCTAATAGCGGCGCGCTCCGAGCTTGATCCCGCTAAACGCAAGAAGGACTACAGCGATATGGGTCGTATTTTGCGCGATAACGGAGGCGTCATAGCGCCGGTCTTCAACGATTGGATTGACGCAGTCTCCGACAAGGTTGGCGGGTTCGTTCCCGATCCGAACTGGAGCCTGATGAACAATATGGCTGGTTTGAAGTGCTGGCTAACCGCGTGAGCCCAACGGGTAGTTCATGTCTTTCATCGTAAAGGTAGTGGCCCAGCGCATTGCGCTGGGCATTCTGCTGTTGCTTGCGGTTTCTGAGCTGATATTCGCTGGTACGCAGATCCTGCCGGGCGACGTGGCCCAATCGATTCTCGGCTAGTCGGCGACGCCGGTCGCGCTCGCCAACTTGCGGGAATCTCTGAGGCTCAATGACCCTGCGTATGTGCGCTATTTTCGATGGCTGTGGGGCATTCAGCACGGCGATCTCGGAGGGATCAGCGCCGATGCGAGGTGAGTCAATAATTTGCTTGCATATCTACGCACTCTTCGATGCCCCGTTACCTTGGGGAATTCGATCACAGTCGACGTCCATATTTCAACTATAAAGTTCTGGGTACTAACAAGTCTCGGCCTTGCCCGGCGATACCTAGCATCTTCCGCCGTCACCCCGCGCTCACTTAAGGAGAAGATTGATGCCTCTTTCTATGAACCGAGAAGTCTTTATTACTTGTGCCTTGACCGGCGCAGCAGATACCGCGTCAACTTCCCGGCACGTTCCTCGTTCCCCGAAAGAAATTGCGGCCGCTGCCGTCGAGGCGGCAAAGGCGGGGGCCGCAGTCGTACACATCCATGTCCGTGACCCTGAAACCGGGGCGCCATCTCGAAAGCATGAACTCTATAAAGAAGTCACTGACCGCATCCGGCAGGCGGATACCGACGTTGTGCTAAACATCACCGCAGGTATGGGCGGTGACATGATTTTCGGCAGCGTCGAGCAGCCGTTTCCACTCGATCCCACTACTGATCTTGTCGGTGCATCCGAAAGATTCAACCACATTCTCGAGTGCACCCCAGAGATCTGTACACTTGACTGCGGCACGATGAATTTCAAGCTTGGCGATTACGTTATGGTGCATACGCCATCGACACTTCGCGCGTTGGCGAAAATGATGACCGATTTTGGCGTTCGCCCAGAGATGGAGGTTTTTGATACGGGACATTTGTGGTTCGCAAAGCAACTTGTCGAAGAGGGCCTGATTGAAGACCCTGTCTTGGTTCAGCTCTGCATGGGTGTTCCATGGGGGGCCCCTAATGACCTCAACACTTTCATGGCGATGGTGAACAGCGTTCCCCCTAACTGGACATTTTCAGTCTTTGCCATAGGACGCGACGGGATGGCATATCCGGCGGCGGCTGTTTTAGCAGGTGGTAACGTGCGCGTTGGTCTCGAAGACAATCTTTACCTTGCCAAAGGTCAGCTTGCAACCAACGGTCAGTTGGTCGAGAAGGCCGTCAATGTCGTCGAAAACATGGGCGGCAGGATTATTGGCCCCGATGAGGTACGGCGGAAGCTTAAGCTCACGAAGAGGTAAAGTGCCGCGCGTCCTCCAGGAAGCGGGTCATCGCGACCTGCTTCCCTGAAGGGTCGCCCAGACTTGATGAAGAAGCAATTCGGAAGCTAAATGAAAAATGGCTAAAATCAGTAAGGCGGCTTGTATTGGGGGTGGCGTTATAGGTGGAGCTTGGGCTGCACGCTTCGTCATAGGCGGCATCGATACCAGAATCTTTGATCCGCATCCGGAAGCTCGGCGGCTCATGTCCGAAGTCATGGCAAATGCCGAACGCGCGTATGAGATGCTCACGAGCGCGCCACTTCCCGTCAAGGGCGCTTCAAGTTTCGGCGAGTCGCTCAAGGACGCCGTGCGAGGCGCAGCCTGGATTCAGGAGAGTGTGCCGGAGAAGCTCGACCTTAAGCGCGGCGTGCTCGCCCAGATAGACGCTGCAGCCGATTCCAAGGCGCTGATTGGGTCTTTGACTTCTGGCCTGATGCCCACCGATCTCCAGCGTGACATGAAGCACCCAGAGCGCATGTTCGTCGCTTATCCCTGCAACCCTGTCTATTTACTGCCTCTGGTCAAGCTTGTTGGTGGCAAGAATACCACCAGAGCTGTGCTGGAAGACGCCATGGTCAAGCTTGCGACTATTGGTATGACGGGGATGATCATCAACAAGGAAATTGAAGCTTTCGTCGGCGATCGCCTTCTGGAAGCCCTCTGGCTGACCAAGGACGACATCTGCGACACCGAAACGCTTGATAATGTGATCCGCTACTCGTTCGGTCTTCGCTGGGCGCAGATGGGCCTCTTCGAGACGTGCCGCATGGCTGGCGGTGGAACTGGCATGCGCGACTTTCTTTCCAAGTGTGATCCCAGCCTCGTTTGGCCCTGGACCAAGCTGACCGATGTGGTCGACCTCGATGCTGACGTCGTTGAAAAGATCGCAGTGCAGTCTGACGCACAGTCGGGGCGGCGCGGCATTCGAGAGCTCGAACGGATCCGCGATTGGAATCTCGTCGGTATCATGCAGGCGCTGAAGGCCGGCGATGGCGGGCGTGGCTGGGGTGCCGGGAAGCTGCTGGCTGAGTTCGAGGCGAATCTCTGGAAGACGGTACCGAAACATCAGGCCAGTCCGAGTAACGAGTCATTAAGGCTTCTCGAATTGAAAGTTCCTGTTGCTTGGATTGACTATAACGGGCATATGACAGAATACCGATACACTCAAAGCTTCACCGAGGCTACCGAAGTTCTCCTTAAAATCATCGGCGTCGACAGGGACTATGTAAAGGCTGGCCACAGTTACTACACGGTGGAGAGCCATGTTCGGCTCCTTGCTGAGGCGAAGCTTGGAGACGCGCTATATGTCACGGCGCAACTCCTGCCGTCGGATGGCAAAAAGATCCATACGTTTATGTGGCTTTATCGAGCTTCCGACGACACCCTGCTGTCCACTTACGAGCACCTATTGCTTCATGTTTCGTCGAAAGAGAATCGCTCCGTTCCCCCATTGCCTGAGGTGATGAGGAAACTCAAGCCTCTCATCGAAGCGCACGCAGTCCTCCCGGTTCCCGCTGCGGCGGGACGATCGGTTGGGCAGAGGAAGTGATTGCACCCTTATTGCGGAGGGCACCATCGTTTTGTCTTCTGGCGCCGCATTTCGCCGATACAGACAAGCCCCTTTGCTCGTCGTGCCGAGATTGTCATCAAACTCCTCACGGCACAGAGCGTCTGACCAGATGATCCTGCATTAAGGACACCTGCAGCGATAAGCGCTACGATTTTAGCGACCGCCGCGGTTTGATTGAGTAGTTCCATTCAGGATGGAACTGACGCCTGTGATGTTGAGGCGCTTCATCTCGGCATTGAGAGAGCTGGCTTGGGGAATCTGGACAGAGCGATAAGTGGATTTTCCGCCTGACAACGGCAACGTGGTTGCCGCGAATCAGGAGAGACCATGACGAAGCGCACGCGCCGGAACCACACACCGGCTTTCAAGGCCAAGGTGGCTTTGACTGCCATCAAGGGCGAAAAGACGCTGGCCGAGTTGGCTCAGCTTTTCGATGTTCACCCGAACCAAATCACAGCCTGGAAGGCGCAACTGCTTGATGGCGCCGCCGGCGTCTTCGGCTCGGGCGTTGCGAGCGCCGAGGCGCCATCGGTGGATTTGAAGGCGCTTCACGCCAAGATCGGAGGTATGCATACGCTGGAGGCCGCCTACTGACGCGTAGCTTGAGGCGATAGTGTCCGCTTAGATTAAGTGGACGCTTGGCGAATGAAGTATCTGGCTATGGAACAGCCATCGACGGTGGAAGCGAGCACGTCCGCGGCTCTGCCGCTGCCGCCGGGTGCGGGCCAACAGCGGACGCGCCGCTCCTGGACGGTTGAGCAGAAGCTGGCGATCGTGCTTGAGGTGCAGGAGTCCGGTGATCCGGTGTCGGTTGTGGCGCGGCGTCACGACATGAACGCGAACCACTTGTTCATCTGGATAAAGCAAGCCCAGCAAGGGCGATTGGGCCAGTCCAAACCGCTGCCTGAGACCCCACCGGTCGCGTTCATTGACATGGGTGTTGTCGGTCCCAGCCTGCACGACGTAGAGCCGGAAGAGCCGGCTCCTGCGCGATCGCATTCTGAAGTACCAGCTACGACCAGCCAAGCGGTGTCTGCCGGTGGCCGGATGGAAATCGTCGGGGTCAACGGCCGGCGTGTGATCGTTGACCGCACTGTCGACGTAAGTGTCCTGCTGCGGATCTTGCAGGGCCTGGAAATGCTGCGATGATCCCGACACAAGGCGTGCGTGTGTGGCTTGCCACAGGCTACACCGACATGAGATGTGGCTTTCCCTCGCTGGCGCTCCGGGTGCAGGAGGTCCTCAAACATAATCCCCTTGGGGGCAACATGTTTTGCTTCAGGGGGAAGCGTGGAAATTTGCTGAAGGTCATCTGGCATGATGGCCAAGGATCATGCCTGTTCACAAAAAGGCTTGAGCGCGGCCGCTTCATCTGGCCAACAGTTGAGGGTGGCGCTGTGACAGTATCTCCAGCACAGCTGAGTTATCTATTGTCTGGGATAGACTGGCGCAACCCTCAGGAAACATGGCGTCCAACCCGGGTTGGGTAGCATTTTTTGATTGAAAATACAATGGAATGTGATTCAATCGGCACATGACTTCGAAGCCGGTTGATCTTCCCTCGGATCTTGCCAGCGCCTACGTGGCGCTGCTAGCCGAGCGTGAGGCGTTGCAGGCTGAACGCGATGTGGCGGTCGCGGATGCTGCCAGCTGGCAGGCTGAAGCCGCCAACGCACAGGCCATGCTGTCCGACACCGAGGCGCGGATTGCACATCTTGAGCTGCGCATCGAGAAGCTGAAACGCGAACTGTACGGGCAGCGCTCCGAGCGCACGGCGCGGCTGATCGAGCAGTTGGAATTGGAGCTCGAAGACCTTGTCACCTCGGCGACCGAGGATGAGCTTGCCGCGCAGGTCGCCGCGGCGAAGATCCAGAAGGTCCGCCCCTTCACGCGCAAGCGACCGGTGCGCAAGCCATGGCCGGATGACATCGAACATGAGCGCATCGTCATCGAGTCACCCACCACCTGCGCCTGCTGCGGCGGATCCAGGCTGTCCAAGCTGGGCGAGGATGTGACCGAGACGCTGGAGGAGATCCCGCGCCGCTTCAAGGTCATCGAAACGGTCCGGGAGAAGTTTACGTGCCGGGATTGCGAGAAGATCACCCAGCCGCCGGCGCCGTTCCATGCCACGCCGCGCGGCTTCATCGGTCCTCAACTGCTGGCCACAATCCTGTTCGACAAGTTCGGCATGCATGCTCCACTCAACCGCCAGAGCGCGCGCTTCAAGGCCGAGGGGATCGACCTGCCGCTGTCGACGCTGGCCGATCAGGTCGGCCACGGATCCTTCGCCGTCATGCCGCTCTTCCAGCTGATCGAACGCCATGTGCTCGCAGCCGAGCGCCTTCATGGCGACGACACCACCATTCGCATCCTGGCGAAGGGCAAGTGCGCGACCGGGCGCATATGGACCTATACGCGCGATGACCGTCCCTTCGCCGGGCCTGCGCCGCCGGCGGCGATCTATTACGCCTCGAGCGACCGGCGCGGCGAGCATCCTCAGAAGCATCTGGCCGGGTTCGCCGGCATCCTTCAGTGCGACTGTTACAGTGGCTTCGAGCCGCTGTTTGACCCGCAGCGGAAGGAGCAGCCGATCACGCCGGCGTTTTGCTACGCCCATGCGCGGCGAGGATTCTTCGAATTGGCCGACATCGCGAAAAAGGCCCGGGATGGCAAGAAGGGCAAACCGATCTCGCCGGTCGCCCTGGAGGCGGTCAGGCGCCTCGACGCGCTGTTCGAGATCGAGCGCGCCATCAACGGCCGCAGCGCTGACGATCGGTATGCCGTGCGGCAGGAGAAGAGCAAACCACTTCTCGACGACATGCACGCCTGGCTGCTTCGCGAGCGCGAAACCCTCTCGCGCTCTTCCGAGGTTCTGAAGCCAATCAACTACATGCTCAGGCGCTGGGTCGACTTCGCCCGCTTCATCAACGATGGCAGAATCGTAATTACTCACGCCCTTGTCAGGGGCAAGAATCCCTGAATCTATGGGGATATGGATCGCACTGATTTGCAGCGTCTGACGAAGGAAGAGTTGATCGATCTGGTGCTGCGGATACAGCGGCCAGAGAAGACATCACGCACGTCGTCCAAGCCACCTTCGAGCGATCGCAAGGCGCGTCGGGACAGGGCAAAGCCTGGCGGCGCCAAGGCGGGTCATGAAGGTCACAGCCGCGCCATGAGTGAGGATGCCGATCGCATCATCGATCATCATCCCGACCAATGCCTTTGCTGCCGCGCCAGCCTGTCGAGCGATCTTGCTGCCGAAACCGTCAGCGAGCACGACAAGATTGAGCTTCCCGCGATCAGGCCTTTGATTGAGCGCCATCGGCGTCTGGCAGTCCGATGCCCGTCCTGCGGCACGCTGGTCGTCGCGGCTGTGCCAGATGCGGCGAAGGGGACGCCGTTCGGGCCACGCGTGCACGCCGTAGCGACCTATCTCAAGACTTTCCAGGCCCTGTCCTACGAGCGGCTGCAGGGCGCGTTCGCGAACCTTTTCGGTCTCAACATTAGCCAGGGCGGACTGATGAACATGTTGCGCCGTGCGCAGGGCGCGTTCGCGGCTGAGTGCGACAAGGCCGTCGCGGCGTTGCGCCGGGCCAAGGTCATCGCCTCCGATGAGACCGGCGTGCGGATCGAAGGAAGCAACGCCTACCACTGGGTGTTTCGCTGCGCCGAAGCGGTTGTTCATCAAGCGGCGCCAACGCGCGGTGCCGTCGTGGTCCGGACCCTGATGGACGGCCAGCGGCCCGACGTCTGGTGTTCCGATCGCTATGCCGCACAACAAGGTCACGCAAATGCGCATCAGACCTGCCTGGCGCATCTCGCCCGCGACGTCGCCTATGCGGACGAGGCAAGTGAGGACATGCTGCCCTCACGGCTCAAACGTTGGCTGCAAAGGGCCTTCGCCCTAGCCGACGGTATGGAAACCTTCGCCGCCTCGACCATCGCCGGCAAGCGTCGCGCCCTGGAGCGAAGTCTGGACGATATCTTCGCCACCACAACGTCGTGCGATCTGGCCCGCGACATCCAAAACAAGTTCAGGCGAGCTCGTGATCAACTTTTGACCTTTGCCCAATGGCCAGGAATGGTCGACGCGACGAACAACGCCTGCGAACGGGCGCTGAGACCCGCCGTCGTTCAACGGAAGATCACCAACGGCTATCGCGCCATGTGGGCCGCCCAGGGCGAAGCCGACATTCGAACCGTCGTCGACACGGCTCGTCTCGCGCCAGGCACGAACTCCTTCAAAATCATCCTTCAAACCGTCAGCGCCTGAAATCTGCGATGACTGAGCCCGCGACCTTGATCTTCCGAGCCTCTCTTCGGGCACGGCTTTGTCGGGACATCGAGGTGTCGAGTTCGAGCACGCTGGCGGATCTGGCCGAAGCCATCGTAGCGGCATTTGGCTTCGACTTGGATCACGCCTACGGCTTCTATTCAAAGCTGACGGGAAAGCTGTTCGACTCGCCCCTGCGGTTCGAACTCTTCGCCGACATAGAGGGGAGCGGCTCTCGCAGCGTGAAGGGCACCCGCGTCAGCACAGCCTTCCAGAAGGTGGGCTCGGCAATGACCTTCTTGTACGACTACGGCGACGAGTGGCGCTTCCGCGTTGAACTTATTGGAACAGGGCAGGCGCAGCCCGATGCCAATTACCCGAGGATCGTCAGCAAGATCGGCAAGGCTCCCCCGCAGTACCCGGACATCGACGACGAGTGACGACGCACCGTGCCGCATCGAGGGGGCGAGGGGGTGGGTAATTACGATATTGGTCGCGTGGCGAGATTGGTGATCCGCCTTCTAAAGAATGATGCCGAACTTAAACGCTACCAGCAGAAGTAAAAGAGCAACGCACACGAGGAAGGACATCATCGCTGCGCGGATGCCGTGTCTGGCAGAAGCTACGGTCAACTTTTTTTCTGAAATGCTTTGAGATTGTCGCATTCTGAATTGCTCCGGTTTCGCCTTCCATCCCTGCTCAACCGGGTACCCTTGATAGGTTTGAGGCGTTATCTCTTCACGATATTCGAAATTGAAGTGCCAGCGTGTGGGCACCCGGGATTGCAGGTGGTGGGCGATTCAATCCCAACTGGAGTGCCTATGATCGTGCTGCATCGAATTAACAGGAGAAGACTGGATCCGAACGCACCGCGAAGAATGGCGGATGTTAATGTTGACCTAGGTCAGTTTCGGCAGACCCTCGGGTTACAGCCGTAGATCTGACGGAAACACTTTGAAAAATGCGATGCCGATGCGAAGCCGCACGCGACCGCAATTTCGACGACCGGCAAGTCTGTTTGTTGGATGAGTCGTTTTGCGCGAGCGAGCCTCAACGTCATGTAGTAGCGCATGGGAGAGGACGAAACGGAGCGCTCGAAAAGCCGCTCGATTTGGCGCCTCGAGCGGCCGACGCATTTGGCGATATCACGCAGAGGGAGTGGATCCTCGACATGTTCTTCCATGATCCGGACGATTTCGGCGAGCGGCTTGCAGGTCACCATTTCTCTGCCGGTTATCGTCCATTGTCTCTCAGACGCAGAGCGCCAGTGGCCGGCTGTCGTATATCTGCAGACAGCTAACGCGGTTTCTTTGCCGAGGTGCTCACTGATCAGGTCCATCACAAGATCGAACGAGGCGAACTCGCCAGCGCATGTGGCGATTTGCGCGTCACGAACAAACAGCCGGTCATTCACCAGAACGCGCGCGAACGTCTCGGCGAGCGCGGCCCGCTTGTCCCAGTGAATAGTACAGGCGGCATCATCGAGCACCCCGCTTTCGGCCAGCAGCCATGTAGCGGTGCCTAGCGCGGCGAGCGGGGTTCCAAATCGCTTGCACAGGCGAAGGATCCTACTCAGCGAGGCCGAGACCTGCTTTTCGACTCGCTCGCCGGCGCAGACGACAACCATGCTCGGTCCCTTGCAGGCCTGAATGCCCTCAGCAATCCGTGCAAAGTCACCGGCAACTGCGAGGCTAAAACCACTGGCGCATTCAACCGGCTGTCCGTCGGGACTGACCATCGTCCATTCGAAAAACCTTCGGTCAGCAACCGCATTTGCAAGGCGAAGCGGATCCACGAAGGACGACAGGCTGAGTAGGGAAAAGCCGGGAAGCGCAAGGATAGTTAGGCGGCATATTTCGTCGCCACTGTCGATCTCTGGCCGGTCAAGGCTCCATCCAACGATGCGCGAACGGTCTCCCGCTGAAAAGGGCGCATTCATAAGTTCACTGGTCCTTCTCGATGATGATCAAAAACTCGGTGCGGAACGCTGGCGCATCTATCCTCGCGCATCAACCACGTGCGTTGTGCCTGCGCTTCATGAAGTCCTTTGCGGTCTCGACGGCCACCGCTGCGTCGCGGCAGTAGGCATCGGCGCCGACGGCCTTGCCGAATTCCTCGTTCAGCGGCGCGCCGCCGACCAGCACGACATAGTCGTCGCGGATGCCCTTTTCCTTCATCGTGTCGATGACGACCTTCATGTAGGGCATGGTCGTGGTCAGCAGCGCCGACATGCCGATGATGTCGGGCTGATGCTGCTCGATCGCATCGAGGTATTTCTCGACCGCATTGTTGATGCCGAGGTCGATGACGTCGAAGCCTGCCCCCTCCATCATCATGCCGACGAGGTTCTTGCCGATGTCATGGATGTCGCCCTTTACGGTGCCGATGACCATCTTGCCTTGCTTCGGCGCGCCTGTGGCGGCCAGCAGCGGACGCAGGATGAACATGCCGGCCTTCATGGCATTGGCGGACAGCAGCACTTCCGGCACGAACAGGATGCCGTCGCGAAAATCTTCGCCAACGATGCGCATGCCTTCGACCAGCGCCTCGGTCAGCACCTTGTAGGGCACCCAGCCGCGCTTGAGCAGGATATTGGTGCCTTCCTCGATCTCTTCCTTTAGACCGTCATAGAGATCGTCGTGCATCTGCTGCACGAGTTCGTCGTCGGAAAGCTCCGAAAGGATGATCTCTTCGTCGGACATGTCGGTTTTCGCCTTATTTTCTGTCGAAAAAGGTCGGTACCCCACGCTCGATGGGGTACCGACCAGGCTTCCGGCGAAGCCTTGGGAGTTGATTGGCCACCGAGATCCTAGGAGACTAGTATCGCGCGCTTGACCCTATCGAGTGCCCTTACCGGGCGTTGACGTTTCCCCCTTGCTTCGAGCAGCAGATGACACCCAGCCGACGTCAGAAAATCCCTGGTTTACGTCATTGCAATCGCTGGCCAGGCAATGCCTTTTATTTGCTAGACGCAGATTGCGTTCCGCTGTGCTCAACCCTTAGCCCGACCTGGGTTCTGTGCAATTGAGATCATTGCTACCGATCGTCCTTATGCTTATAGAGAACGAGGCGAGACGCAATTTACTTTTTGTCGGGACCGGTATAACAATTACTCATGTCGAAGGACTATCGCAGGCTTCCGTTGAGCGCTCTTCGGGCATTTGAAGCAGCGGCGCGGCATTTAAGTTTCACCAAGGCCGCAAACGAGCTTTCGGTTACCCAGGCAGCAGTCAGCCGCCACATTCTGACGCTGGAGGACCACCTCCAGATCCAGCTGTTCAACCGAGGTAACCAGAAGGTCTCGCTGTCACCGCCGGGTGAGGAGTTGTTCGAGGCTGTGACGCTAAGCCTCGGACATATGGCGGCCGCCTTTGACAGCGTGCGTAGAAGGCAGAGAGCCCAGCCCTTGACCGTCGGCATGCCGATGTCGTTCGCAACTCTGTTCATGAGCCACCGAATCGGGGACTTCGTTGCCGCCAATCCGAAGGTCGATCTCCACTTGGTTTCGCTCGAGCGAAGTCCCGCGCCGGCAACGGACGGTTTCGACGTTTCCGTGGTCATGGGGTATCTGCCGCGCCCCGGCTTCACAGCCATTGAACTCTTCAGCGAGGAGGTCTTCCCTGTTTGCAGTAAGGCCTATCAGACACACTCATCGCAAATCCTGGCGCCGGCGGATCTGGTAAATGAGGTTCTTCTGGTCATGGACGACCAGCATTGGTCCGCCTATCCTTGGTCGCCCTTCGACTGGGTGCACTGGCTGGAGCAATTCGGAATCTCGCCCTCCTTCAAGCGCACCCTCACCTTCAACAATTATGCAACCATGATGCAGTCGGTGATTAGAGGCTATGGCATCGGCTTGGGTTGGCGTCATCTGGTGAGTGACTACGTCAATGAAGGCATTTTGATAAGGCCTCTCGGTGAAAGCTATCTCACCGGCCGAAAGCATCACCTGGTGATTCCGGACAAGGCGATAGGGCGGGAAGACGTCCAGGTCTTTCGCGACTGGCTGATATCCGAGGTCGAGGACCTGAGGCCGGCCCCGCCAGCGTCGACTGCCGAACTCGTTGGCGCCGCGCCGGTGCTCGGTCATGAGGCGCCGATTGCGCATACTGAACCATCTTCGCCGGATAACATTTAGTCGGGCGCGTATAACTATTTGTTCGGTTGTTTTGTTGCTCCCGCGTAGCTAGCGTTCCTGGGGTGACAGGGTCACAATTCACGGATGTGGTGGTTTTCCGGGCGGGAGTGAGTGGATCAAAATGCGACGCACGCAGCGGCCGTTCTAGCTTTTCGAGCATGCTGCGGGGGCTGCTGATCACAGCCAATCCTTCCGCCTTGGAACCAGGGCAGCGCTGGCGCTCATGATATCCAGAAAGCACTCGATAGTCAGTTTCTGGTCGAAAGGAGCTTTTGTGAGTCTGTCCGATATTTTAGATCCGTTCAAAAGCTGGCACCTGCCCTTTAGTGAATGGGTTGAGGCCGTGTTGAGCTGGGTAGTCACGAATTATCGCCCGCTGTTCCAGACCTTGAAATGGCCTTTCGACAGGCTGCTCACGGCTTTTGATCTCGCCCTCAATGGCATCCCGCCGCTCATCACCATCGTATGCGTCGGCCTGATTGCCTGGCAGATCGCCGGCTGGCGCCTGGCGCTCCAGGTTGCAGGTCTGTTGGTGGTGGTCGGCCTCCTCGGCATCTGGGGTGAAACGATGACAACGTTGTCTCTCGTCTTCACCGCAGTGGTCTTCTGCATGATCGTCGGCATTCCGCTGGGTGTGATTGCCGGTCGAAGTGAGCGGGCCGCTGCGATCTGCCGGCCGATCCTTGACACAATGCAGACGATTCCATCCTTCGTCTATCTCGTGCCAGTCGTCATGTTGTTCGGAATTGGCAATGTGCCGGGCGTGATCGTAACGATCATTTTTGCGCTGCCGCCCGTTATCAGACTAACAGCACTGGGGATTCAGCAGGTTCCCGAAGAAGTCGTCGAGGCCATGCGCGCCTTCGGAGCAACCAACAATCAACTCCTGTTCAAGGCTCAGTTGCCGCTGGCGCTTCCCAGCATACTCGCAGGGGTCAACCAGACATTGATGATGTCGCTCTCAATGGTCGTTGTTGCCTCCATGATTGCCGTCGGCGGGCTTGGCCAGATGGTCTTGCGCGGCATCGGTCGCCTGGACGTTGGCCTAGCCGCCACCGGCGGGATTGGCATCGTCATACTCGCCATTATCCTTGATCGGCTGACCCAGGCCGCAATGTCGCGACACAGACAATTCGGCCACGTTGCCTGGTACAGGCGGGGACCAGCAGCGCTGTTTACAAACATGCTCAGACCCTCCAGGTCCTCCCCCGGCGCCGACGACTGGAAAGTGGCCGGCAATGAGCTGCTGGCTCAGAATAAGGGGAGCGACTATGAGCGGCCAGCTTAGCAACATGGACAGACCTCTTCGGCACCTTGCAGTCGCAGCGAAGGTTCCTGGCTCCTGGGCAGCGCGCCGAAGCCCGGAAAAGACCTGCCTTAATCAATGGAATAACTGGATAGCCAACGCGAACCAGGCAGCGAAGTAGAACGCTTCCCTGTGACAGCATGCTCGCCCCGCACCGTTGATACGCCGGGCGATAACTCTCAATCGTGGAGCTTACCTTTGAAAGCGCATTCCGTTGAATTCAAGGACGTCTGGAAGGTCTTTGGATCGAGCTCGAAAGTCGACCTCGCCAGCATCCAGCGCAACGACCTTTCCAAGGCCACGCTCCTCGAAAAACACGGCTGCGTTGCGGCCGTTGCCGGCGTCTCATTCAAGGTCGAGGCAGGCGAGATCTTCTGTGTCATGGGGCTTTCCGGGAGCGGGAAGTCGACTCTGGTCCGGCATGTCAACCGTCTGATCAAGCCGAGCTCCGGCCAGATCATCGTCGGCGGCGAAGACATCAACCTGAAATCCGAAAATGAGATGCGCGAGCTCCGCGCCCGCACGATGGGGATGGTCTTCCAGAACGTAGCGCTTCTTCCCCATCGCACGGTTCGCGACAATGTGGCTTTGAGCCTGGAACTGCGAAAGGCGAGCGTCCGGCAGCGCCGTGAGATTGCGGAGGAAAAGCTCGAGCTCGTCCAGCTCGCCGGCTGGGGCGACCGTTACCCCGACCAGCTTTCGGGCGGAATGAAACAGAGGGTCGGCCTTGCTCGAGCGCTGGCGGCTGATCCCTCCATCTTGTTGATGGACGAGCCCTTCTCGGCCCTCGACCCGCTCATTCGCCGGGAATTGCAGGATCAGTTCAAGGCGCTTTCGACGAAGTTGGCAAAGACCACGCTTTTCATCACCCATGACCTCGATGAAGCCGTCCGGCTGGGACACCACATCGGTGTGATGAAAGACGGAAAGATGCTTCAGATCGGCTCAGCCGACGAGATAATCGGCAGTCCAAATGACCCCTATGTCGAAAAATTTGTCCAGGGAAGCAGCCGGCTTAAGCTCCTGAAGGCCGAAACGGTGATGTTGCCGCTTGAGCAGTTCGAAAGTGTCGGACAGGGCCAGCCTCTGGCCGATGCTCCGCGGCTAAGGCTTGATACGCCGATCGAAGAACTGCTTGGCCTGTCCAATCGACACGGCAACACGCCGATGGTCGTTATCGATGAGAGCGGAGCAGATGTGGGCGTTATCACCGCATCGTCAATCCTGCGAGGCGTGCATGAGCGCCTCTAGGGGACATAAGACCATGCTTCCTGGATGCACGTGCCTGCCGCCGATATCTCTTCGATCCGCTGGATAAACGATCATGAAGACTGAACGTAAGACCGCGATCGTCACCGGAGCTGCTGGCGGGATGGGCCGAGCAATCTGCGCGAAGTTCGTGGCCAACGGATATTTTGTCGTCGCCGGTGACGCCAACGCGGAAGCATTGCAGGACACGACTACCGCATTGAACAAGATTGGGGAAAATGCCCTGGCCCGACCCGGCGACCTGAGAAGCAAGGCCTATTGCGAGGACCTCATCGACACTGCAATCAACCTGACCGGCCGCCTTGATGCCCTCGTCAACAATTCCGGCATCATCACGCGCGGGACGATCCTGGAAACAAGCGATGAGGATTGGGAGCGAACCTTCGACATCAATCTGACGGCCATATTCTACACTTGCCGGCGGGCAGTGCGCTTCATGAAGGAAAATGGCGGCGGTTCGATCGTCAACATCTCCTCGACCTGGGGCGTCTATCCCGGGCCCAGTCACGCAGCCTACTGCGCCAGCAAGGCTGCCGTCGCCACGTTTTCAAAATGTCTTGGGCGAGACCATGCGGGAGACGGCATCAGGGTCAATGCTGTTTGCCCCGGGGAGATCGATACTCCCATGCTTCGGTCCGGCTTTGTACATCGCGGTTTCGATCCCGCCACGGCGGTGGCCGAACTCAGTAGGTCGAATCCTCTCGGCCGGCTTGGCGAACCCGAAAATATCGCCGATGCGATGTTCTTCCTGAGCTCGGATGCCGCCTGTTTCATTGCCGGGACCACGCTGGAGGTCGCGGGAGCCAAAGCCGTCTACTAGCCAGCTGCGCGCTCACTTTCCGGCCACTACGACTCTGAAATTTTGTGCGGGACTTGGCGGCTGGGCGGCGGAACCCGCTTCCCGGGCAGGGGGATTCGTGTGTGACAACGATAGTTTCGGTCACTCACGGTCATAACTTCAGTTCATAAGTTACATCATTTTTTATTGGTGGTTAGCGTCACAGCAGAATCCTATATTGCCGCGTAAATTAGGGATGAAAAAATGTCTGCGAGATCAGGTGGCCGAGGCGCTCGGCAAAAATTGCGATCTGACAGAACGGTTACTTTCTTGCCGCCGCTTGAGCGCGGGTTACCCTATATGGACTTGCTGAGCCAGGAGGATTTGCTTCGGCTTCACAATATCTCCATGCAGATACTGGAAGAGATAGGTATCGAATTCCGCGATGATGAGGCAGTCGAACTCTGGCGCGCGGCCGGTGCCGACGTCGTCGGCCAGCGGGTCAGGATCGACAGGAACCAGCTCTTGGAGCTTGTCGCCAAAGCCCCCGAAACCTTCACTGTCGTTGCCAGAAATCCAGCCAAGACGATCAGCCTCGGTGGCAGAAAGAGCATCTTTGTCCCGGCCTACGGATCGCCAAATGTGCTCGATCTGGAGGGCAAGAGGCGAAACTCGACGATCACGGATTTCGTGAATTTCGCGAAGCTCGCCTACCAGGCCCCGGCAATCCACATGACAGGCGGTGTGCTTTGCGAGCCGATGGACATCGCGGTCCCCAAGCGGCACCTGCACATGAACTACAGCCTGATACGCTACTCCGACAAGCCGTTCATGGGTGCTGTGACGTCACGCGAGAGGGCCGAGGACACGGTCGCCATGGCCAAGATCGTGTTCGGCGACGAGTTCGTCCAGGACAACACGGTCATTATCTCGCTTGCAAATTGCAATTCCCCGCTGGTCTGGGATGCGACGATGCTCGACTCGGTCAAGGTCTATTCCGCCAACAACCAGGCCATGATCTTCGCCCCCTTCGTCCTCGGTGGCGCCAGCACGGCGGCGAGCACCGTGGCAGCGGTTGCGCAGCTCAATGCGGAGGCGCTTGCCGGCATCGCCTTTGCGCAGCTGGTGAGGCCCGGCGCGCCTTGCATCTATGGCCAGTGGCTGGCGACTGTCTCCATGAAGAGCGGCGCGCCGATGGCCGGGACGCCCGAGATCTGCCACATGAACTTGCTTGTCGGCCAACTGGCCAGGCACTACAAACTGCCTTGGCGCTGCAGCGGCAGCAACACAAGTTCGAAGCTCGTGGATGCCCAGGCCGGCTATGAGGCGGCGCGCAACATGTATGGCGCACTTATCGCCGGAGCGAACTTCGTGCTTTCGACGACGGGTTACCTCGAGGCGGCTCTGACCCAGAGCTACAGCAAGTTCATGCTCGACGCCGAGCAGATGGTGATGTTCTACAAGCTCGGGCAGGGCATAGTCATGCGCGAGATGGATGAAGCGCTCGATGCGATCCGACAGAGTGAGCCAGGCTCTCACTACCTGGGAACCGAGCACACGCTGAAGAATTTCGAGCACGCCTTTTTCGTCCCTGAATTGATGAACCACGACAGCTTTGAGCAGTGGTCGTTCAACGGCTCTAAGGATGCCAACACCCGGGGAATAGAAGCAGCTGTCCGAGCGCTAAAGGAATATGAGGCGCCGCCCATCGATGAAGCCGTCGACGAAGCGCTTCTGGACTTCATAAAACGCAGGGAAATCGAACTCGGCGATGCCGTGCTTTAGGCAGGATAAGCGGCCCCGGTCGTAAGCCGTCGTGGCGGGCGAGAATCGACTTGGTTGGGCACTGCCGACGCAATCTCAGGCTTGCGGCGAGGGGAGGACCAGGAAAGGCGTTTGTCTCATCGTCGTCCCGTGCTGGAGAAGTCGCACCGAACGGGCACGGAGTCGGGCACAGATGAGATCAGGCCCGGCTAATCGCATGGACGAAATCCAATGAACGCTCCTGCCAACATCAGTGCTCTCAGGTCATTGACGACGCTTGACAGTCCGGTGGACTGCAGCCAATTTTCGTTGCTGATTCTCGTCTTGCCAGGCTTTTCGCATCTCGCGCTGCATGCGTTCCTTGAGCCTTTCCGCATAGCCAACACGGTGTCGAGAATAGAGTTGTTCCGGTGGCGGATCGCAGGGCTCGATGCACGAGCCGTTGAGGGTGCCAACGGCATCTCGATAGCCGTGGATACCACGATTGGTAAACAACAAACCTGTTCGGAGAACTGCAAGCCGGACCATCTGGTGGTAGTGGCCGGTGAGCCGGTGGAGCACCAATTCACGCCACAGCTGAACAGCTTCCTACGCACAACCGCACGCCATGGGGTCGCGGTAACGGCGGTTGGGACAGCGACGTGGCTGCTTGCCCAGACTGGCCTTCTGACAGGCAGGCGCTGCACAATCCATTGGTCTCGGCTCGCCGCCTTTTCAGAGGTGTTTACGCAGCCGCGTATCCGCGACACCCTTTTCATCAAAGACGGCCAATTCTCGACTTGCGCCGGCGAACTGGCAGCTTTCGATTTGGCTGTCGATCTCATTGCTAGCCACGCCGGCGCGTTCGTCGCGCAGGAGGTTTGTCGTCACGCCATCGTCGACGGCCAGCGATCTGGATCAAACCGCCAGACGGGGCCTTCGGGTCTCGCCTTTGCAGGCGTCAGCGACAAGCTCCTCATGGCAATGCGGATGATGGAGGAGAACATAGAATATCCGCTGGCCATGAGTGAAATTACCCGACGGGCAGGGGTGTCCAGACGCCAATTGGAACGTCTATTTTCGATACAGGTTGGAATGCCTCCAGTCCGCCACTATCTACGGCTCCGGGTAGATCATGCCAAGCGCCTGATCGAAGGCACCCGCATGCCTATTATTGATGTAGCGATGGCCTGCGGATTTGTTTCTCCCTCTCATTTCGCAAAGTGCTTCAGAACTTTCAACGGGGTCTCACCGCAGCAGTGTCGTGCAATGGTCCCGGCTTGGGTCGGGCCTGGCCTCGGCTAAAACCGTACCTGCAGAAACCTATTTCGACTCCGCCCGTCCCTAAGATTAGATCGCTGCTCTTGGCCTTCCCGACGCCACCGCGACCACATGCGCCTCGATGAACATGTGCTGGCCTTCGATGGTCGAGACCTTGAACTCGGTGGCGACTTCGATTTCGGCACTGTCGGTGCCGGCGTCTTTCGCCCGCTGCGCCACCAAAGTGCGCACATCGGACTCGGCCGCCGCGATCGCAGAGGCTTCGTCGCGGAAATCGCGGAGGGTCTCGCCCGAGGCGAGGCGGAATAGCCCTTCCTTTGGCTGGCTGACGCGCGCTTCGGCCGAGACGCGGACCTGGCCGACGACGGCGCCGAGCGCGTTGGCGACGTCAGTATCTTCCGGCACCACGCAGCCATTGCCGATCAGTGGCGGCAGGCCGGCATAGTGCAGCGGCGCCGAGGCGCCGAGGCCGATGACCGGACGGTCGAGCGCGACCGTAAAGCGGGCGATGCCGGTATGGGCTCGACGGCGCTGCACCAGCGCATGGGCGACGGTCGCGGCGCCGTCGAGCCCATCCTCGGCGAACGCGGTTTCCAGAATATATTCGGCCGACCAGCGCGTCAGCGTCACCAGCACGCGCTCCGACAAAACCTCCGGCGTCGGGGCAATCGGCTGGCCGCGGCCGTCGCGCTTGCGCGCGAACAGTTCGGCGCCGAGGCGGGCGGCGGCCGGATCCCAGTTGGCCTGCTTGCCCAGCACATGGGCGGCGTCCGATGGCGTGAAGCCGGCGACATGCACCAGCCCGCGCGACACCAGCCGGTTGAGCGTCGCGTTCTGCGCGTTGGAGGTCAAAAGCCTGTCGACGGCTAGCGGCACGGCCCCAATCGCCTCGTAGAGCCGCGCTTCGGCGCCGGTCAGTCCAGCGGCAAGCCGGTCCGGCACACCGGTGCGCACTGCAAAGCGGCCGTCCATGCGGCCGGGATTGGGCGCCCGCAATTGCCGTTCGAGTTCCGCGGTGACGGCGGCGCCATGGGCCATCCCCGCCAGCGCCAAGGGCACCAGGCGGCGGGGCCCGAGCAGGATTTTCGGGTTGAGCGCGCCATCCTCCAGCGCCACTTCGGAATCGCCGCCGAGGCCGAAGGTGCGCATGGCCACGGCCTCGACCATGGTGCGGAAGCCGCCGACGGTGGCGCCTTCCGGGTCGAGCCGCGGCCGGCCCTTGTCGAGCACGGCGACGTCGGTGGTGGTGCCGCCGATGTCGGACACCATGGCATTGTCGAGCCCGGTCATGTGGCGGGCGCCGACCAGGCTGGCGGCGGGGCCGGACAGGATGGTCTCGATCGGCCGCTGGCGGGCGAACGCCGCCGAGACCAGCGCGCCGTCGCCGCGCACTACCATCAGCGGCGCCGCGATTTTTCGCACCTCGAGAAAGCCCTCGGTCGCCGCCACCAGCCGGTCGATCATCGAGATCAGCCTGGCGTTAAGCAGTGTGGTCAGCGCGCGGCGCGGGCCGCCGAGCTTGGCCGACAGTTCGTGGCTGGCGGTGACCGGCAGATGCGTCGTCTCGCGGATCAGACTGCGGGCCTCCAGTTCATGCGCCGGATTGCGGGTGGCGAAATAGGCGCAGACGGCAAAGCCGGATACCGATTTCTCCAGCTCCGGCAGTGCTGCCTGCAGCGCCGACAAATCGAGCTTGGCGGCATTGCCGTGGACATCGTGGCCGCCGGGGCCCACCGGGTCGGTGCCGAGCGCCGTCTTCAACCCGTCGCGGGCAAGGTCGGCTTCGGAAAAGCCAATCATCACGAGTGCTACGCGGCCGCCCTGGCCCTCGACCAGCGCGTTGGTGGCGAGTGTCGTCGACATCGAGACAAGCTTTATGGCCGCCGGATCGGTGGCCGATTTTTCCAACACCGCGTCGACCGCCCCGGAGATGCCGACCGCAAGATCATGCCGCGTCGTCAGCGCCTTGGCCTTGGCCAGCACCTGCCCGCGCGGCCCGCCGGCTTCCGACCACAGCACGGCGTCGGTGTAGGTGCCGCCGGTGTCGATGCGGAGGAAGAGGGGTTTTGGCTTGGCGGTCATCGAGAACGAGGGTCGCCAATTGCCTCTGCATGCGTTAGCCGATGCGGAGCGACCTGTCCTACGGGACTGAAGTCGATCAACAGCTTGCGTGCCCGCTCGTTTCAAACGAATTCTTGCGCATCGGCATCCAAGACGCCATCGCGCCTACGCCTGCTTCTCTGTAAGCTTGGACCTATATTCCTCATCCAAAACGGCGGGTAGGGGGATCTTCTTGGTTCGCGCGCCGTCGACGGAGATCATCTCGCCGCTGACAAAACTCGATTCGTCGCTGACCAACCAGAGCACGGCATTGGCAATTTCCTTTGGCGCGCCTATTCTCCCCGCCGGGTGAAGATAACTCAGCTCACGCTCGATCAGGCTTCGATCCGGGTGCATCTCGACATAGGCACGATTGAGATCGGTATCGATCCAACCGGGGCAAACCGTATTGCAGCGTATGCCGTCCGGCCCGAGGTCGACTGCCAAACCCAACGTAAGACCATGCACGCCAGCCTTGGTGGCCGCGTAGGCGGTATGCCAGGGGTTGACCATGTAGCCTTCGACCGAACCGATATTGACGATCGTACCCGAGCCGACACGCCTCATTTCAGGAACGACGTACTTTGCCATAAGAAACGGCCCACGAAGATTGACCGCCATGAGCTTGTCCCAATCCTCGGCGGTCTGGTCGTCGATGGATTTATGAATGACCATGCCAGCATTGTTGACGAGGATGTCGATCCTGCCGAATCTCTCAAGAACCTCGTCAACGAATGCGCGAATAGAGGCCTCGTCCGTAACATCAAGAGGCAGGAACGAGACCTTTCCGGGTTTGCCAGCTTCCGCAGAGCGCCGGTCAAGCAGATCGCCCACGGCAACCACCGCGTCTTCGTCAGCCAGCCTCTCTGCGATTGCAAGTCCGATACCCCGATTGCCGCCGGTGACGATGGCAACCTTACCGTTCAACCGATTACCCAAGAATTCCTCCTATCCAGCCGTGAAGCCGCCGTCAATTGGCACAGCAACGCCCGTGATGTGCCTTGCCTCCTCGCTTGCGAGGAACAAGGTCAGGCTCGCGATTTCCTTCGGGGTCGCCACGCGGCCCTGGGGGCTGGAATCAACATTCCTTTGCAGGACCTCAGCCGCGGTAACTGGTTCCCTATGAGCTGATACAAGCATGGGCGTGTCTACCGCGCCTGGGCATACCGCATTGATGCTGATCTGCTCTTTGGCGTGGTCAAGCGCCATAGCTTGCGTCAAGGAAACGACTGCCCCCTTCGACGCGCAATAGGCGACCAGCCCGGGACAACCAACCAACCCGACATTCGAGGCTATGTTGACGATGCTGCCCCCGCCGGACGTCCTCATTGCCTTCACGGCAGCGCGGCTGAAATAGAACACACCGTTGACATTGGCCTCGAAAGTCTGGCGCCAGTCGTCGTCCGATGTTTCAACAGCGTTTCCACGCCGGATGATGCCCGCGCCGTTGACCAGAACGCTAACTTTTCCAAACCTTGTCACGGTGGATTCAATCACCTGATTGGCGAAGCCAGATTCTGTTACATCGCCGAGCATCAATTCGGCCTGACAATCGCTCTTCTGGACCGATTCCAGCACCTTTTGCCCCCGCGCTCGATCGCGGCCGACCAGCATTAGCGACGCACCAGTCGCGGCGAAGGCTTCGGCGATCGCCTCCCCAATCCCCGATGTCGCGCCAGTGATGATTACCACCTTGTTTGAATGTGTCATCAGAGCATGCCCAGCCAAGCGAAGGGCCTAAGAATGTTTCGTAGGCCCGCTTTTCGATCGAGTCGGCATAGCGCCGGTGCCCTCCCTCTCGCAAGCGCCCAAAAAATCATGCGGTGAACAAGCTGAAGTTATCGCAGTGCTCTAAGGCGGTTCGAGCCAACCGCCCAGCCGGTCTGCCGACGCGATTTGTCAGCTCGGGCGTCATCAGAACGAATTGTGCGGATTGGTCGCGAGCTTGCATCGCGAACATGACTTTCAAAGGGTAGCGTCGCCTTAACATTTTCGGCGGACTTTACGGGCATGAGCCCGCACCCGCCCACCGATATTATGACGCTCCGATACAAGCGTCATCGTTTTCCTGCCGAGATCATAGCGCATGCGGTGTGGCTCTACTTCCGATTTCCACTGAGCCTGCGTCATGTGGAAGATATTCTGGCCGAGCGCGGCATCGAAGTCTCGTTCCAGACTGTCGCGGAATGGGCTGCCAAGTTCGGCCGCGGATATGCCCGCTCCATCCGGCGGCGGTCCAGGGGTAGTTTTGCCGACAAGTGGCATCTCGACGAAAGTGTGCCGCGAGGCGCCCGCAGTAATGTGGGAGCCGAGCTGCACGGAAGATGAGGGTAAGGCCCCTCGAAGCCGACCGTCAGGGGTAGGCTTCAAACCACTGCAAGCTGCGACGGTAAAGAGCCGTGGTGGTGAGCGTTGCAGAAAAGGCGGGCTTTAGTCCGTCAGGTGAGGTTTAGAGAGACGAGCGCAAGCGAACCGCTGATGACGTGTCGAAAAGTGCAAGATGATGTCGAAACCGGGAGGAATTCGTTAGCCCGGGACGAGTCTGGGGGGCGACCTGATTTCTGCCCAGGCGACATCCGGCATGAAGGCGGCGTGACTCTTAACCAGGCTTTCGTGTGGAACGCGGGAACCTGTCGCCCCGATGTCAAGGGAGAAACCCAAGCAGGCGGCCCCTGCGAGGGTGAGATTACCGAAGCGGGGCACAGGGGCGGAGCAGCCCGTAGTAGTGCTGAAGGTCCTGTAATGGGGCTGGAGCGAAGGGGATGCGTTGTTCAGCTCTGGAGCGAGGACAACCGGCGACGGGAGGATCCTCGTGGATAGAGCAAAGTCGTATACGATCCCGAAAAGAGAGGTGTGGGAAGCATATAAGAGGGTTAGAGCCAACCAAGGAGCGGCTGGTATTGACGGCCAGACGATTGCGGACTTTGAGGCTGATCTTACGAACAACCTGTACAAGCTCTGGAATCGGCTGGCGTCGGGCAGCTACTTTCCGCCGCCGGTGCGGCGGGTCGACATACCCAAGAGCGATGGGAAGACGCGTCCGCTGGGCATACCCACGGTCGCCGATCGCATTGCGCAGATGGTGGTCAAACGCCGTCTGGAACCAACGGTGGAGCCTAAATTCCATCCGGATTCCTATGGATATCGGCCCGGCAAATCGGCGCTCGATGCGATCGGCGTGGCGCGACGGCGATGCTGGCGTTACGACTGGGTTCTTGATCTTGATATCAAGACCTTCTTCGATAGCATCGAACCGGACCTGCTGATGCGGGCTGTGCGCAAGCACACCGATTGCCCGTGGGCGCTTCTCTACATCGAGCGATGGCTGGAAGCGCCAGTGCAGATGCCGGACGGAAGTCTCGTCGCCAGAGAACGAGGAACGCCACAGGGCGGGGTGATCAGCCCCCTCTTGGCAAACCTCTTTCTTCACTACGCGTTTGACATGTGGATGTGTCGGAATTTCCCGGACATTCCGTTTGAACGCTATGCTGACGACGCGATCTGTCATTGCCGGACCGAGGACCAGGCGATGGCGCTTCGGCGAGCCTTGGACGCGCGTCTTACTGACTGCGGGCTGACGCTTCATCCTGACAAGACTAAAATTGTCTACTGCAGGGATGAAAGTCGGCGAGGTACTCACACGGTCCACAAGTTCGACTTTCTCGGCTACACGTTCAGGCCGAGACTGGTGAGCAAGAGGGCCGGGGGCATGGGTGTTTCATTCGGTCCTGCGGCCAGTCCGACGGCGCTCAAAGCGATCCGGGGCACTATTCGTAGTTGGTCCCTGCATCTGCGCAGTGACAAGGCTCTTGATGATCTGGCGCGGATGTTCAACTCGTACATTCGCGGCTGGATCAACTATTATGGACGGTTCTGTCCTTCGGCTCTCCAACCCACCCTTTGGAACATCGAACGATACTTGGCTCGATGGGCTTCGGGAAAGTACAAGTCCTTGCGGGGGCACAAGCGGAGATCCCGACATTGGCTTCTGCGCATCGCGCAACGCCAACCTCGGCTGTTCGCCCATTGGCCTCTGCTGCATGGATACGGCCGGACAATGGGAGCCGGATGATGCGAGAGTATCACGTCCGGTTCTGAGAGAGCGCGGGGGTGCAACTCCCCCGCGCCACTCGCCTGGTCGTTGCTATCAAGGGCAAGAAATTCTGGCTGTGGCGGGCCGTCGATGCCGATGGCTATGTTCTCGATGCCTTGATCCAGAGCCGCCGGAACAAGAAGGCGGCCTTGAAGCTGATGCGAAAGCTGCTGAAAGGGCAAGGCATCACGCCGCGCGTCATGATCACCGACAAGCTCAGATCCTACGATGCGGCCAAAAGGGAAATCATGCCAGGTGTCGAGCATCGATCGCATTAGGGGCTGAATAACCGAGCGGAGAATTCTCATCTGGCAGTTCGACGGCGAGAACGAGGTATGATCCGGTTCAAGTCGGCACGACAATGCCAGCGCTTCGTTTCCATCCATGGCCCGATCGCCAACCTCTTCAATCTTCACCGGAAACATCTGATAGCCGCCGATCACCGCGACATTCGAGCCGCCACTATGGCGGTCTGGAGGCAAATCGCTTTGTCGACAGCCGCGTGAAGAGGCCACATCGGGGGCATCCCGTGCCCAACCCAAGTTAAGGCGACGCCACCACTCGACTTCCTGATTGAAAATGTCCGGGGGAGTTGCAACCTCGCAAGCTATGCCTGGGCCACATTGGATTTAGACGCCGCGGATTCAGGAGCCCCCAAGCACAGGTCACCACCACCCGTCATAGGATCTTCGATGGGTACGACCTTCAACACGGTCATGACTCCTGGTTATCGGGTAGGCGACTAATACTCATTTGAAGTCCTGTGGCTGTGCGCGTTATCTCACGGTTAGCCCTTTCTCCAAAGGAATCCAGAGCGACACGGACAACGAGCAAGAACTGACAGTGTGTTCCGATTGGACCGATACTTATTGGGAGAGTTCTTTGAATATTAAGCGCATCCGAGTATTCAAGAAGACGCTGCCGATTCCGGGAGGAAAGGTTACCGTTGGCCAGGCGACTCTTTCAGAGCTCGACTCTACGATCGTGCAGGTCACTTCTGATTCCGGCGTGACTGGCTGGGGTGAAACCTGTCCGATCGGTCCGATCTACGGGCCATGCCACGCTCTTGGAGCTCGCGCGGCAATCATGGAAATGGGCCCAGGCCTGATCGGCGCGTGCCTTAACCCGGTGCTGCTGCACCGCAAGATGAATTCGCTGTTGAATGGACATTCTTATGCGAAGGCGGCCTTCGATATTGCGGCGCACGATCTGATTGGTAAGCGCACCGGAATGCGGGTAACGGATCTGCTGGGAGGCGCTGCGACGGAACTTGTTCCATTCTACTATTTCATAGGTGTCGGGAGTGTTGACGAAGTCGTCCGGTCCGTGAAAGAGGCACAAGCCGGGGGATATGTTCGGATTCAAACGAAGATTGGCGGGCGTCCAGTCGAGCAGGACATCGAGGTTATCCGGAAGGTTGGCGAGGTTCTCAAGAGGAGTGTCCGATGGGCAGTCGACGGAAACAGAAACTTGACCATGCGGGACGCGATCTTACTGAGCCAGCAGTGCAGCGACCTTCCGTTCGTGCTTGAACAGCCCTGCAATACGCTCGAGGAAATTGGCGCCTTGCGGTCCAAAGTGCGACATCCGATCTACATAGATGAGAGCGGCGTTGACCTGAGCACGGTTGTACAGGCCATTGGCAGCGGTCTGTGCGACGGGTTTGGAATGAAGATTACGCGCATAGGCGGGTTAAAGCCCATGGCGACTTTCCGGGACATCTGCGAAGCTTGCTCACTGCCCCATACGAGCGACGACAATTGGGGAGGCGACATCATAGGGGCGGCATGTACCCACCTTGGCGCTACCGTGAGGCCAAATTTGTTCGAGGGCTGCAGTTGGGTCAACAAGATCTCTGACGAAAGTCATTATGATCCAAAGAACCCTATTCGCATCACGGACGGCCACATCGCGCTTCCTAAGGGCCCAGGCCTTGGTCTGGAGATTGATGAGGCGGTTTTTGGCGCCCCCATCGCAGAGTTCTGAGCGCAGGGCGTTTTACGCATCCAACTGATATCAACAACCCGATCCCGCTCAGCGCAACAGGGAGATAGCTATGCCCGTTATCCATATCGAAACGTTCAAGTCAGACGATGACAAGAAAGCACACTTAGTCTCTGAGATCACAAAGCTGTTTTGCGACCAGATGAACTTGAAACCAGAGCAGATCCATGTCGTCTTCGATGAGTATGAACCAAATAATTGGGCGACCGGTGGCAAGCTCTGGTCCAGAATGTGACGCAGTCTGCTTCGTCTGTCCGAATACGAACATCCCGTCGACTTCGGACCGGCTTCTTCCCCACTTTCGGGGCTAGCAAGCCATAATATGGGCTTGTCTCCAATCTCGTTCGGGTTGCGTCGGTTGTAATTACTCACGCCCTTGTCAGGGGCAAGAATCCCTGAATCTATGGGGATATGGATCGCACTGATTTGCAGCGTCTGACGAAGGAAGAGTTGATCGATCTGGTGCTGCGGATACAGCGGCCAGAGAAGACATCACGCACGTCGTCCAAGCCACCTTCGAGCGATCGCAAGGCGCGTCGGGACAGGGCAAAGCCTGGCGGCGCCAAGGCGGGTCATGAAGGTCACAGCCGCGCCATGAGTGAGGATGCCGATCGCATCATCGATCATCATCCCGACCAATGCCTTTGCTGCCGCGCCAGCCTGTCGAGCGATCTTGCTGCCGAAACCGTCAGCGAGCACGACAAGATTGAGCTTCCCGCGATCAGGCCTTTGATTGAGCGCCATCGGCGCCTGGCAGTCCGTTGCCCGTCCTGCGGCACGCTGGTCGTCGCGGCTGTGCCAGATGCGGCGAAGGGGACGCCGTTCGGGCCACGCGTGCACGCCGTAGCGACCTATCTCAAGACTTTCCAGGCCCTGTCCTACGAGCGGCTGCAGGGCGCGTTCGCGAACCTTTTCGGTCTCAACATTAGCCAGGGCGGACTGATGAACATGTTGCGCCGTGCGCAGGGCGCGTTCGCGGCTGAGTGCGACAAGGCCGTCGCGGCGTTGCGCCGGGCCAAGGTCATCGCCTCCGATGAGACCGGCGTGCGGATCGAAGGAAGCAACGCCTACCACTGGGTGTTTCGCTGCGCCGAAGCGGTTGTTCATCAAGCGGCGCCAACGCGCGGCGCTGTCGTGGTCCGGACCCTGATGGACGGCCATCGGCCCGACGTCTGGTGTTCCGATCGCTATGCCGCGCAACAAGGTCACGCAAATGCGCATCAGACCTGCCTGGCGCATCTCGCCCGCGACGTCGCCTATGCGGACGAGGCAAGTGAGGACATGCTGCCCTCACGGCTCAAACGTTGGCTGCAAAGGGCCTTCGCCCTAGCCGACGGTATGGAAACCTTCGCCGCCTCGACCATCGCCGGCAAGCGTCGCGCCCTGGAGCGAAGTCTGGACGATATCTTCGCCACCACAACGTCGTGCGATCTGGCCCGCGACATCCAAAACAAGTTCAGGCGAGCTCGTGATCAACTTTTGACCTTTGCCCAATGGCCAGGAATGGTCGACGCGACGAACAACGCCTGCGAACGGGCGCTGAGACCCGCCGTCGTTCAACGGAAGATCACCAACGGCTATCGCGCCATGTGGGCCGCCCAGGGCGAAGCCGACATTCGAACCGTCGTCGACACGGCTCGTCTCGCGCCAGGCACGAACTCCTTCAAAATCATCCTTCAAACCGTCAGCGCCTGAAATCTGCGATGACTGAGCCCGCGACCTTGATCTTCCGAGCCTCTCTTCGGGCACGGCTTTGTCGGGACATCGAGGTGTCGAGTTCGAGCACGCTGGCGGATCTGGCCGAAGCCATCGTAGCGGCATTTGGCTTCGACTTGGACCACGCCTACGGCTACTATTCAAAGCTGACGGGAAAGCTGTTCGACTCGCCCCTGCGGTTCGAACTCTTCGCCGACATAGAGGTGTTGATGGCTTTTCAAAAGCGCGTCTAAACGACGACAAGCGTTTGGTGCTTGTGGACGGAACAAAAAGGCGGCCTTTGCAGGCCGCCGAGTGTGGAGGATGTGTGCTTTAGAGCGAGGACGGGGTTTTTTCGATATCGCTGTGATCGGTCGGTGTTCGTTGCTGCTCCTGGATAAGTTCCTGGAGTTGGACGCCGTAGTGAGACCAGATGCTATCGGCGAGATCGTTGAGGAGCTCGAAGACAGCGAGCGCCTGTTCGGGTGTCCATTCGGGATTGATGAGGAAGTGGATACCACGACTGAGGCCGGACGGTTGAGGATCTGGTTTCATGCTGCGGGCACCTTTTCGCCGGAGGAGCGGCTGGTGCGTTTTTCGCGCTGTGCCTTTGATCGCTCGGCCGCTTCCTTGAAGCGGTAGGAATCGCCTTCGATGGAGATCACCTCGGATCGGTGCATGAGGCGGTCGACGAGGCTGACGACGCAGGCGGCATTGGGAAAGACCTCCGACCAATCAGCGAAGGGTCTGTTGGTGGTGATGATGGTTGAGCGTTTTTCGTAGCGCCGGCTGATGAGTTCGAACAGCAGGTCCGCATGACGGTTCGAGTAGGACAGATACCCGACCTCGTCGATCGCAAGAACGTCGGCGGCGGCGTAGTGGTGAAGGCGTCGGCGCAAGGCTGCGTCGCTGTCGAGGGCGGCGAGTTCGCCGAGCATCTCGCTGGCGGTTCGGAAGACGACGGTGTGACCGCAGATGAGCGCCTGGTGAGCGACATTGCGAGCAAGTGTCGATTTCCCGACGCCGTTGGGGCCGATAAAGACGATGTTGGCGGCATCGTTCATGAAGGACAGGGTCATCAGATCCTCGACGGCGGCGCGGTCGATGCGGCGAGGCCAGTGCCAGTCATAATCGGACAGTTGCTTGAAGTGGCCGAGCCTGGCGGCACGCGTGCGTCGCCGCATCGAACGGTCGGAGCGCTCCTCTTCTTCCCATTGAAGGACGGCGGCCAGCCAGTCCGCGTCAGCGATTTCGTCCCAATGGGTGATCAGGCCATTGAGGCGCAACGCCTTGGCCCGGTTGAGCAGGATGTCGGGATTATTCATCATCTTTGCCTCCAAGGGTCAGTTGGTCGTAGCTGTCGAGGCGATGCGGCCGTACCGTCGTATCCTTGCGCCGCACGTGTTCGGGCAGGCTCGTTTCGACCGGCGGCGGAGCACCGCGGGCGACCCGGCGGCGTTCCAGTGCGTCGCGAACCGACCTCGAATGGGAGGCGCCGGCATGCAAAGCTTCCTCGACGGCGGCCTGCAGTTCCTGCGCGCCGTACAGGTCAAGCAGTTTCAGCAACGCGTTTGTGATCGCACCGATATTGGAGCCACGCTCGGCGGCCCGGATCATCAGGGTCTGGCAGGCCGGCACGGCGCGGGTCAGGCTGTTGAGGCCGCGATGCTGGCGCGCCTCGCGCTTGATTGCGACGAGTGCCTTGAGGTGCTGAGGGTCCTCGATCTGCTGGTCGCGATCATAGCTGCGACGGTGACTGGCGATCATCTTTGCGCCGTCGAAGACGCGGACCAGGCCGAGATCGGCGCGCACGCTGAGCGTGCGCCGGACATGAGCATGCGGTACCGAGTAATCGTTGAGGTCGAAGCGCACATAGGGCGTTTTGCCAACCTTGGCGGCGACCTGCTCCTCGACGGGGTATGGGTTGGCGGGCAGCGGCAGAAGCAGTGGCTGCTCTTGCGCAAACGCCTGGCGGACCGTCATCGTCCGGTCCTCGGGGCATGGCCGGTCGGCTGCCTGGTTGCGGCACCACTGTTCGGCCTGGGCGTTCAGATCGTCGAGATCGGTGAACTTGCGGGCGATGAAGAATGCTTCCCTTATATGCCGTATGGCGCGCTCGACGCGGCCTTTTTCGTTGCCCCGGGCAACCGCGACAGGACGTGGCTCGAACCGATAGAAGCCGGCGAAGGCAAGCAGCGTCGGATGGAAGCGGATCGCATCGCCCTGGCGCTCGAGCACCGCACTCTTGAGATTGTCGTAGAGCAGGACCCTGGGCAGCCCGCACCATGTGTTGAACGCGCCGACGTGACCGCGCAGGAAGTTTTCCATGCGCGCGTCGAGGAAGAAGCGCAGGTAGATGTCGCGTGAGTAAGAAAGCACCATCACGAACGCCATGAGCGGCCGGCGGGCGTTGCCGATCTCGATGTGACCGAAGTGGGCCCAGTCGACCTGTCCCTGCTCGCCCGGCAATGTGCGCAGCCGCAGGAACGCCTCGGCCGGCTTGCGGGGACGGTGCAGGGCGACCAGGTGCCGAAAGTGCGTCGGCAAGCCCCGGTAGCCGCGCTCGCGCACCATCGCATAAAGGCGGCTGGCGGTCAGCGAGGGGAACTTTTCCAGCGTCTGCTCAATGAATGGAAGATACGGGTCAATGATTGAGGCTCTCTGCAGCGGCTTGTGCCGGGGCAATCCCGCCTGGGCCAGAACGCGATGCACCGTCGTGTGATGGACATGCAATTGCCTGGCGATGGTGCCGCAGCGCCACTTCTCGGCGTGATACAGGCGCAGGATCTGCGCTTCCAGTTCGGGGCTGATGGTCATGATACGGGCTCTCCGTCTGCGTAGTCAGCTTCACGGGCATAACGAGGCCCCCGGCGACGCACGAAGCCGGTGCGAACGAACGGCGACAGTCGACAGTCGCAGCGCCGACAGCACGGCGTGGGCATGACCGATGTCGTCGCCCGCCTGGCGACGTCAGCAAAAGCAGCGACGACATCGTTCGAGGGACTGACCAGTAGTGAACCGGCAGGAGATGCAGGTGGAGAATGATGCGTCACTTTATTGTGCCGAGCCCGATATCGTCGGGCCCGGACCGCATGAGCCAGGCGTCCCCGGCGGCTGCGCTGATAACGTCGCCCCGCCTCGCGCACACTCTCGCGGCGGGCAGCACGGGCGCAGTCCTGGCCGCAGTAGCGCTGTCCCCGGTCGCAGCTGCGGCAGATCGTTACCTGCGAACGGCAGCGGCCGCACAGAAAGAAGCGGCCCGTGAGCATCCGCGACGATCCTTTCGGAGCGCCGCTGGGAGTTCGGGGAAAAGGTCGACGGAATGCGCTGACAATGCGATAATGCAGTCGCGCACCGTCAGTGGAGCGTGACACCGAGCCCGGACTTGCCAGTTGAGATCGGTGTTACGCCGGATTGTTTCTGCGGCGCTGATTACCCGCAGATCTACCACAAGGCACGCGCATGGCGGGGTACGTCGAAAGCCGCCTCAGGGCGGCTGGAGACGTGCCCCGCGTCTATCCCTTCAACCTCCCATGATCAGCACCGCGCCGCAAAGGCGGCCGCCCGCTACAGCGCTAGTTGAAGAGCGCGCGGGCGGCCGCCTTTGCTCTTCCAGCGCTTCAGATCTTGTCGTCGTTTATCAGCGGGTTTCGACCGTCTTCGACAAGAGGGGAGCGGCTCTCGCAGCGTGAAGGGCACGCGCGTCAGCACAGCCTTCCAGAAGGTGGGCTCGGCAATGACCTTCTTGTACGACTACGGTGACGAGTGGCGCTTCCGCGTTGAACTTATTGGAACAGGGCAGGCGCAGCCCGATGCCAATTACCCGAGGATCGTCAGCAAGATCGGCAAGGCTCCCCCGCAGTACCCGGACATCGACGACGAGTGACGACGCACCGTGCCGCATCGAAAGGGTGGGTAATTACACTTCGGATCAGATGGGCATTTGCCGCGCCAGCTCCGCTTGCCATTCTGCCGCACCGAGATCGAGGTCTCTTTCAATGACACATCAAGGCCGATAAATTGGTCCATGGTTGTTGTTCTCCGATTGCTGCTGGGCCCGGGTCCGACTCGTGAGCCCGTTTTTCATCATATCGGGGAACAACCGCCGCCTATGCGCAAGGGCTACAAAGCGGCACGTGGACGCGGCTCCCGCGATTACCCCATGTAATTACGCTCGATGGTGGTCGCCGTGATGCGCGCCTCCATCTGCTCCCGCGCAAAGCGGTATGGCACCGAGTAATAGTGCCGGTCGATCTCGACATGGTAGTCGAGGCCGGCGCGCCGAATGCGCCATTCAGAAAAGACGTAGCGCTCAACCGGCAGCGGCTTGAGCACGGGCCGGTCGATCTCTTCGAACAATTGCCGTCGCGTACGATTGACACGACGCAGCACCCGGCGATCGTTCAGATCGGCAAGCAACTCGCCGATCGCCGCGTTGACCTCAGCCAGGCTGTAAAAGACACGATGGCGCAGGCGACCAAGAAGCCAGCGCTCGACAATCCGCACCGCCGCTTTCGACCTTGGCTTTGGATAAAGCCGTCAACTGCGGCCCGTATGGGGACGACTGGCCTCACGGTCCGCATTACTCACCCATTCCACCCGCTTAAAGGCCAGGCCTTCGACATGATCAGCCGCAGCCCGCATTGGGGCGACGACCGGGTGATCTACCGGGCGGCGGACGGGACCTTGCCCACGATTGCCGCCGCAATGACGGACATGGAGCAGCCTGACGCATTCCGGCGCGTCGCGGCCGGGCGCGCGGCGTTCCGGACGGCCGACCTATTGGATTTGCTCACGCTGCTGGATCGGGTCTCTGCGCCGGGGGAGGCGGAGGATGCGTAAGGTTAAATACGCCGCTGATGTAAGGCAAATTACGCCGCAATGCCTGCTCGAATACCGCAGATGTGCCCAGAGTTGCCGGATTCATCTCAGGCATCGTGAAGCGAGCCTGTTTGACGTCTCATCATGTAAGGCGTATTTATATTTACGAATCAATTTGGATGATTGTCATGGCGAAGCCAAAGCCAGGACGACGCGACCCAAAGGCCGAGGCCTTGGCCCGCGACGGCGCGCTCAACCCTCACCCCGAGGCCGTGCGCGACACGCTGTTTGCTGGCAATCCCTTCTTCGATGCCAGGGACCTTGTGCAGGTCCGCTACGAGATGGTGCGCCGCCATCAGGCCGATCGCGTGCCGATCAGCGACGTCGCCAGCGCCTTCGGGGTCTCGCGGCCGACCTTCTACAAAGCTCAGAGCGCCTTGGCCGAGCACGGCCTCGGCGGGCTGGTGCCCCAGCAGCGGGGGCCAAAGGGCGGCCACAAGATCTCTGCCGAGGTCCTCGCCTACATCGACCAACTCAGGACGACGAGGCCCGACCTCACCGTGCCGCAATGTGTAGACGCTATCGCCACACGCTTTGGCGTCAGGGTGCACCGGCGAAGTCTGGAGAGGGCCGTGGCGCCCAAAAAAAAACGACTCGATCTGCCTTAACCGTCCGCGCGACCAGCCTCGTCGGCACATACGAACAACTGCGCGCCGCAGTGCTCAGCGCCCGGCTGATCACCGGATCAGGACTCGTAACCCTGCGCCGTCAAGGCATGGTCGCCTGGATCAAGGCCGCAACGACAACACCCAACTTTACGCCGCCCTGCCTGGTACATCGCCCCCCGTCGGCAGGCGCGATCGCCGCCAGCGAGCTCACCCTCATCCTTGCCAGCCTTGTTGTCACGCTAACCGCGGAGCCAGCACATGCCTGACCTCAAAGTCACCGCCGATCACCTCCGGCGCGACGCCTACCTCTACATCCGTCAGTCTACGCTGCGACAAGTCGCCGAGAACGGCGAGAGTACGCAGCGACAGTATGGGCTGCGTGATCGCGCCATTGCCGCCGGTTGGCCGACCGAACGCGTCCACGTGATCGACTGCGACCTGGGCAAATCGGGATCCAGTGCCGTTGCCCGCGACGGCTTCCAGGAACTGGTCAGCGAAGTAGTGCTCGCCAAGGCCGGCGTCGTCATGGGGCTGGAGGTCTCGCGCCTGGCCCGCAACTCCGCGGACTGGCACCGGCTGCTTGAGCTTTGCGCCCTGACCAGCACCCTCATCCTCGATGAGGACGGCGTCTACGAGCACACATCATAATGCCCCAATTGGATTTGGGGCTGATCAGCGGATAACCGTTACTGATCCAACGCATCCACTTTATGGGCGCGATTTTCTTTTGGCGGCGGGACAGAGCGGCGCCGGGCCCTTTCGGCAACTTCTTGTGGTTTATCGCGATGATATTTTCCTGAAGATTCCGATCTCAGCCACCGATTTGTACCCCCCAGCACCCGATGCGCCGACATCCAAGCTATCGACTGCGAGCGTTCGCGATTTTATTCGCTTGGCCAGCATTGCAAAGGTGCAGGCGCGGCAAAGTTCCGTCGATAGGACTGAACATGATAGCCTGACGTCAGAAACCGAATCACCTCTATCGAAATCGCATGGTTCTCTGGAGGGCGAGCCATGATGTCGGATCTGATAAAGACCCAGCATTTGTGCCGGAAAGCCGTGATTTACATCCGGCAATCGACGCCACATCAGATGGTCAACAACCAAGAGAGCCTGCGGCTGCAATATGCATTGCATCAGCGTGCGGGGGATCTCGGCTGGGATGACAACGATATCGAATTGATCGACGCGGACCTTGGCCAGAGTGGAGCGGCGGCAGCTCACCGTGCCGGCTTCAAAGATCTCCTTGCACGCGTCACCCTGGGCGAAGTTGGCATCGTTCTGTCGTACGAAGTGACACGGCTTGCTCGGAATTGCTCCGATTGGTATCCGCTCCTTGATTTATGTGGCTATCGGCAATGCCTCATCGGCGACCGCGATGGTGTCTACGACCCGGGTTCGGCCAATGGGCGCCTGTTGCTTGGCCTGAAGGGCACCATCTCGGAAGTAGAATTACACACGCTTCGCGGCCGTCTGACAGCGGGCTTGCTCAGCAAGGCCGAGCGGGGCGAGTTGGCATTGCTGTTACCAGCCGGATTGGAACGGGACGCCAATGGGATCGTGATGAAGGATCCAAACCAGGAGGTGCGGGACAGGATTGCCCTGATATTCTCGGCATTTTGGGAATTGGGCACTGTCGGGAAAGTCAACCGCTCCCTAAGGGATCGCGCCCTCACCGTACCGCGACGAAATCGATTTGGCGACATTGTCTGGCGCGTGCCAACTGCCGGAATGCTTGCGGGAATATTGAAGAACCCGGCCTATGCTGGCGCCTTCGTTTATGGCCGCACCCAGTCCTGTCGCGCCAGATATGCGAGTGGTAAGATCATCTCGCGCCGTCAGCCAATGGCGGAGTGGAAAATCGTAGTGAAAGACCGTTATCCTGCTTATCTCGACTGGGAGCGTTACGAGCGGATCCAGACCATGCTGAGTGACAATCACGCTGAATACCGAAGAAACCAGACACGCGGCGCGCCGCGTGATGGCGCGGCGGTGTTGCAAGGCATTGTCTGGTGCGGGCGATGCGGCCACAAAATGGTAATTACCCACCCTTTCGATGCGGCACGGTGCGTCGTCACTCGTCGTCGATGTCCGGGTACTGCGGGGGAGCCTTGCCGATCTTGCTGACGATCCTCGGGTAATTGGCATCGGGCTGCGCCTGGCCTGTTCCAATAACTTCAACGCGGAAGCGCCACTCGTCACCGTAGTCGTACAAGAAGGTCATTGCCGAGCCCACCTTCTGGAAGGCTGTGCTGACGCGCGTGCCCTTCACGCTGCGAGAGCCGCTCCCCTCTATGTCGGCGAAGAGTTCGAACCGCAGGGGCGAGTCGAACAGCTTTCCCGTCAGCTTTGAATAGAAGCCGTAGGCGTGGTCCAAGTCGAAGCCAAATGCCGCTACGATGGCTTCGGCCAGATCCGCCAGCGTGCTCGAACTCGACACCTCGATGTCCCGACAAAGCCGTGCCCGAAGAGAGGCTCGGAAGATCAAGGTCGCGGGCTCAGTCATAGCGGATTTCAGGCGCTGACGGTTTGAAGGATGATTTTGAAGGGGTTCGTGCCTGGCGCGAGACGAGCCGTGTCGACGACGGTTCGAATGTCGGCTTCGCCCTGGGCGGCCCACATGGCGCGATAGCCGTTGGTGATCTTCCGTTGAACGACGGCGGGTCTCAGCGCCCGTTCGCAGGCGTTGTTCGTCGCGTCGACCATTCCTGGCCATTGGGCAAAGGTCAAAAGTTGATCGCGAGCTCGCCTGAACTTGTTTTGGATGTCGCGGGCCAGATCGCACGACGTTGTGGTGGCGAAGATATCGTCCAGACTTCGCTCCAGGGCGCGACGCTTGCCGGCGATGGTCGAGGCGGCGAAGGTTTCCATACCGTCGGCTAGGGCGAAGGCCCTTTGCAGCCAACGTTTGAGCCGTGAGGGCAGCAGCATGTCCTCACTTGCCTCGTCCGCATAGGCGACGTCGCGGGCGAGATGCGCCAGGCAGGTCTGATGCGCATTTGCGTGACCTTGTTGTGCGGCATAGCGATCGGAACACCAGACGTCGGGCCGATGGCCGTCCATCAGGGTCCGGACCACGACAGCGCCGCGCGTTGGCGCCGCTTGATGAACAACCGCTTCGGCGCAGCGAAACACCCAGTGGTAGGCGTTGCTTCCTTCGATCCGCACGCCGGTCTCATCGGAGGCGATGACCTTGGCCCGGCGCAACGCCGCGACGGCCTTGTCGCACTCGGCCGCGAACGCGCCCTGCGCACGGCGCAACATGTTCATCAGTCCGCCCTGGCTAATGTTGAGACCGAAAAGGTTCGCGAACGCGCCCTGCAGCCGCTCGTAGGACAGGGCCTGGAAAGTCTTGAGATAGGTCGCTACGGCGTGCACGCGTGGCCCGAACGGCGTCCCCTTCGCCGCATCTGGCACAGCCGCGACGACCAGCGTGCCGCAGGACGGGCAACGGACTGCCAGGCGCCGATGGCGCTCAATCAAAGGCCTGATCGCGGGAAGCTCAATCTTGTCGTGCTCGCTGACGGTTTCGGCAGCAAGATCGCTCGACAGGCTGGCGCGGCAGCAAAGACATTGGTCGGGATGATGATCGATGATGCGATCGGCATCCTCACTCATGGCGCGGCTGTGACCTTTATGACCCGCCTTGGCGCCGCCAGGCTTTGCCCTGTCCCGACGCGCCTTGCGATCGCTCGAAGGTGGCTTGGACGACGTGCGCGATGTCTTCTCTGGCCGCTGTATCCGCAGCACCAGATCGATCAACTCTTCCTTCGTCAGACGCTGCAAATCAGTGCGATCCATATCCACATAGATTCAGGGATTCTTGCCCCTGACAAGGGCGTGAGTAATTACACAAAATGGGCGTGGAATACAAGAACGGCAACCGGTATGTCTGCAACTTCCTGGCACGCAGCCAGAGCGGAGCCTTATGCCAGCATTTGCCAGCCGATCCCATCGACGCGTGCGTCGTTGACGCCTTCTTTGCGGCGGCCAGTCCGGCTGAACTGGCCGAGTTGATGCACGCCAAAGATGCTCGTCAGCAGGCAAATGATGCTTTTGACCGCGCTGAAGAGCAGCAGATCAAACGCCTGCGCTATCAAGCGCTGCTTGCAGAAAGGCAGTATGATCGGGTCGACCCCGACAATCGACTGATCGCAGCCGAGTTGGAACGCCGCTGGGAAAGTTCTCTTCGCGAGCTTCGTCGCGCGGAGGAAGCATTTGAGCGCCGTCGCGCGATGCAAAGTCAATCTGACGATCTGACGCTGGTCGACCAGAATGATTTTATCGATGCCAGTTCGCAGCTTCCTGCGTTTTGGCTGAGGCCTGACATAGAGTGGGGACGCAAGAAAGCTTTACTGCGCAGCCTGATCGACAAAGTGATCCTGCAACGGGTCGTCCGGGATCGGATTACGATCCGCATTGTTTGGCGAAGAGGTGAAGTCACCGAACGCGAGGTCGAGCCGAGGGTGCATGCCTTGAGCGCCCTGTCGCGCGGGGCCGAGATGGAAGTCCGGCTGATCGAGCTGGCTCATCAAGGGCTCAACGACACAGAAATAGCGGCAAAGCTGACGGAGGAAGGCTTCCGCTCATCGCGCTGCAGCTACGTTCCTGTTCGCACCGTCCAGGTCGTCCGTCAACGCAATCGCGTGTTGAGGCAGTCCACGCCAATCCGCTCTTACCACCTCCCCGGGTGGCTAACGGTGTCTGAGTTAGCGATGGCAGCGGACGTATCTCGCTCATGGATCCGGCATCGAATCCGCAGGGGCGTGATCAAAATCCAACAGAACGCCTATCCTAACCGCGTTCTGTTTCCGGATGCAGCTGAGACGATTGCCGCAATACAACAGCTCAAATCAGGCCTCAGGCAACATCTCGATTTTACCCAATCTGCTACCGAATGAGGGTATCAACATGATAGATCGTAGATGCCGTCGGCATCGCCAATCAGCGTATCAAACAACGCGCACATTTCCAGAAGTTGATGCCAGTCACGGCATGATCGTGCGAGGCGGGAGACTTCGATGCCAATGACCATTCCGACATGACCGAGCCCAACCTCCGCGACGAGACGCTGGAAGCCGGGCCGATCAAGCGCCGACGCGCCCGAGCGGCCCAGATCGTCATCGATCACCGTTATCTGGTCACGACGCCACCCCAGCCGGAATGCCCGGTCCGCCAAGGCGTATTGAAGCCGCGTTGACTCGCGGTTGTGTTCGACCTGTCGAACCGTCGACTGCCGAACGTACACGATGGCCTGGCGATCATTGTGACGGCTGTGGATCTTTTCCGGCAACGTGAAGGTGAGCAGGCTCGGTTCTGCATTCATGACCGATCTCCCGATCCGTCGACACATTCCGTTGTATCAGGCTGCTGATCAGCGCTACGAGGCGACGACGGCGATCTGCCGGCAAATCCGTCCAGCGGATGTATATTCGCTTCTGGCTCATCACGATTCGCCATCCATTGGGTCAACAGAATCAGCGCTTTGTGGCCAATGCGTGGTATCAGCGGAACCTCACCTCCAGAGGTTTCCTTACTATGCGCTTTCAATGGGGTTAAAGTCCGGGGAGTAGGGCGGAAGATAGCGAAGGGAAGCCCCCGCAGCCTCGATGATTTCGCGGACACCGACCACTTTATGAGCAGGCAGGTTGTCCATCACGACGACATCGTCGGGTTGAAGCGTCGGCACGAGGACGCGGCGCAAGTAGACCAGGAATGCTTCGCCATCCATGGCGCCGTCCAGGAGCCAGGGCGCGACGATCCCGTCGAGGCGCAGGCCGGCCGTGAAGGTCGTGGATTTCCAGTGCCCATGAGGAACAGCCGCCCGGCAACGCTGTCCACGCGCAGAGCGGCCTCGTAGCCGGGCCATCTTGGTATTGAGGCCACTTTCGTCGATGAAGATCAGGCGGCTCGGATCGAGATCGAGTTGGCCTTCGAACCACTCTTCCCGCGCTGCCAAAACATCCGGTCGCTGCTGTTCGGCCGCGTGCGCTGTCTTTTTTTGTACGTGATGCCACGCTTTGCGAAGAACGCATGGACCGTCGTCAGGCTGGCTTTGACCCCGCGCTCTGCCGCAAGGCGATCGACGATCTCGGCAAGCGTGATGTCCCGCTCATCGGTCTCGACCAAGGCGAGAATGAAAGTCTCGTGCGCGTCCAGCTTCGATACCTTCGGCTTGCCCTGCCGCCCAGGTTCCAGATTGCCGCTCGAACGCCAGGCCCGATACCATGCACCAGACGTCGATATCCCGATGGCAAACCGCCGTGCCGCTTCTCGGGTCGACAGGCCTGCCTCTATCGCCTCGATAACACGCGTCCGCAAATCCAGGCTGTAAGCTCGTGCCATGCCGCTGCTCCTTCCGCAAATCACTTCGATCAGGGAATCAGAACAAGCCGTTCACTGCAAACAAACGACTCCGATTAAGGGAAAACCGCTCTAACCCTCTTATATGCTTCCCACACCTCCCTTTTCGGAATCGTATACGACTTTGCTCTATCCACGAGGATCCTCCCGTCGCCGGTTGTCCTCCCTCCAGAGCTGAACGCATCCCCTTCGCTCCAGCCCCATTACAGGACCTTCAGCACTACTACGGGCTGCTCCGCCCCTGTGCCCGCTTCGGTAATCTCACCCTCGCAGGGACCGCCTGCTTGGGTTTCTCCCTTAACATCGGGGCGACAGGTTCCCGCGTTCCACACGAAAGCCTGGTTAAGAGTCACGCCGCCTTCATGCCGGATGCCGCCTGGGCAGAAATCAGGTCGCCCCCCAGACTCGTCCCGGGCTAACGAATTCCTCCCGGTTTCGACATCATCTTGCACTTTTCGACACGTCATCAGCGGTTCGCTTGCGCTCGTCTCTCTAAACCTCACCTGACGGACTAACGTCCGCCTTTTCTGCAACGCTCACCACCACGGCTCTTTACCGTCGCAGCTTGCATTGGTTTGAAACCTACCCCTGACGGTCGGCTTCGAGGGGCCATACCCTCATCTTTCGCGCAGCTCGGCTCCCACACTGCTGTGGGTGCCTCGCGGCACACGCTCGTCCAGCTGCCGCACGTCGCCCCGGCTGGGCTGCTTGCGTCGGAGGCGACGGGCGTAGTCCGGGCCCGACTTCTTTGCCCACCGGCGGATCGTTTCGTAGGAGACGACAATGCCGCGTTCCAGCAGCATTTCTTCGACAAGGCTCAGCCGAAACCGAAAGTAGAGCCAAACCGCATGGGTGATGATCTGCGGTGGGAAACGATGGCGCTTGTAGCTGATCGGCGAGGTGTTCATCCACCTGCGTCTATCGCATTGTCTCCTCACAACCCGTTACCGTGACATCGCCCAGAAATCTCTTCGTCCCAGCCCGCTCACAACGCTCCGCATTCGAAATTCACCACCACCGCCTCCAGGCCCTGGCGGATGGAAAACCGTGGCTGGGGTCAGCTGAAATAAGCGCCGCAGGTCTTATCGTGTTCTTATCCAGACAACGTGACATCGCCATCATAACAAGATTGTACCACTCGTCGAATCAGACTTTGCGGCAGCGGTCCCGATCCAAATGGTCGCCTTCGTCTTTTCTCGCGCGACCGCCTCGCTTGGTGAGGCCGGCACTGGATGGCACCCAGCCATGGCTCAACCTGAACAAGGCGATGAGAGACTTGTACTGAATTCGACATAACAGCACAACCGACGTAATATAAGTCGGGGTATCATATTGTTTTATCAGTATTCTTTCGCTTGGCATGGCACATGCTTAGCTGCCTACAACGGCGCCAAGAAGCGTGGCGATGTCAGTTGGAGGCCAAAAATGGATTTGGGACTTGATGGCAAGGTGGCAATGGTCGCGGCCGCCTCGAGCGGTTTAGGTCTAGCCACAGCCGAGGAGTTGGTCAACGAAGGCTGCCGTCTGTCCATCTGTGGCCGGGACCCGAAGCGACTAGATGGAGCGGTGGATCTGTTGCGCAGCAGAGGCGCCGAAGTGCTGGCCCGCCCGACCGACGTAACCGACTGCGCCGATGCAGCAGCTTGGGTTGACGAAACAGCAGAGCGTTTTGGATGTATCGACATTTTGGTGACGAATTGCGGCGGCGTCGCTGCCGGACCTCCCTCGGCCATGACGCCTAAGGATTTTGACGACGCATTTGACCGAGTGCTTCTACCTTCGATAAATCTGGTTACGGCCGCCTTGCCGCATCTACGGCTCTCGCAAGCGGGGCGAATATTGATGCTCGCCTCCGAGGCTATTGTACGGACCCCAGCACATTTCGCGCTGTCGGGTGTCGCGCGAGCAGGGCTAGTGCCATACTGCCACACGCTCGTACAAGAATTGTCGGGGGAGAGCATCACGGTAAACGTGCTCGCTCCTGGAGCACATAGCACAGCGATTCACGAAGCCAATCGCCTCGGTAGCCACGCCGAAGCCATTCGCGCACTCGAGGACAGGACTCCGGCCCGACGCCTTGGCAATCCCTCTGAATTCGCATCGGTTGCTGCATTCTTGGCCAGCGCTCGCGCGGCCTATGTCAGCGGCCAACTGATCGTCATCGATGGCGGGCTCAGTGCAACCGTCTGAAACAAAACGTCGGGCTAGGAGCCGTCGCATGAACAAAGGTAACGCAAACAGAGTCGCTATTGATCTTGGTCCTTCAATGACACCTGCTGTTCGCGACAGTCCTGGGCAGGAGCTCACTATCGCCTGTAGTCTTCGAAATAGGCACGCAAGCCATCCGACGCCCCGCCTGACAGTGGGGGTCGATCTCTCACAGCTCGATCTGGGTTATTGGTATGAAGTGACTCCGGAAGAGCTAGCTGATGCAGCTGAGCGAGGCGATGCAGTTCCTTTCGACGCGCCATTTATTATTCCGAAACAGTCGATCTCAATCCCACACACGCCTGGATTGGAGCGCATGAGGCGATGTTCTGCAATACGAGACCCCGCCCCTCTTGGGATTTGCATCACGCTGTCTTGCCCGCTGAACGATGAGCTTGACTTGGACTAAACCAAAAAATCATGGCTGGGAGTAGGTAATCTATTATGCCTGATATAACTCGCGATTCTTCAATTGGAGCAGAAGGGTACCAGGAGATCTTCGGAATTGATAGCAAGGTAGTCTGCATTTCAGGCTCGAGCCGCGGTCTGGGGAAGTCACTCGCCACCTGCTTTGGACGATTGGGGGCGAAGGTAGTCCTTTCCTCGCATAATAACGAAGAGCTGGCCGGAGCAGAGGCCGAACTTGCGGGCCAAGGAATCGACGTGACGGCTATCTGCGCTGATGTGCGGTCGCACGAGGATTGCAAGGCACTGATCAGTGGCACGGTCGACCGGTTTGGACAGATCGATGTGATGGTCTGCAACGCAGGCACAGACATCATCAAGCCAGCGCATTCCTATGAAGAGCAGGAATGGGACGAAATCGTCGATACCAATCTGCGTGGCTACTACTATTGTGCGAAGTTTGCCGCACAAGCAATGCTGGATCAAGGCGGCGGCAGCATCATCATGACTTCTTCGGTCGCCAGTTCGCTTGGCATACCGGGCCTAGCTGTCTATGCTGCGAGCAAGGGAGGCGTCAATCAACTGACGCGCACCATGGCGGTAGAATGGGCCGATAAGGGTATTCGTGTAAACGCCGTCGCGCCTGGATTCATCAACAACTTCATGGATGGGGTGCATCCTGATCTCGATACCCCTTATCAGCGCCGCGCAATAGAACTCACTCCGATGCGACGCCGGGGCAATTTGCCCGAGTATTTCGGACCTTACATCTTCCTCGCGAGCCCAGCTGCATCGTTCGTGACAGGCGAAATTCTCTATGTCGATGGGGGCTACTCTGCGAGCTGATGCGGGTTGCTTCGATGTTGTAGCGGTATTTTTAGGAGGCTGGGCAATGCTAAACACGATACCAGATGGGGTAAACTTCCTAGACTGCACCCTGCGTGACGGTGGCTACTACACGGGTTGGGATTTTCCACCAGGCCTGGTCTCGGACTATGTCGCTACCATCAACGTTCTCCCCGTACGCATGGTCGAGCTGGGGCTCGCCGGAAAGCCTGGGAGCCGCGGATATTTCGCCAGTATGACGAGCTCTAAGGCCGAACAGGTAGCTGCTGACCTCCTGGTCGAAGCATGCGCGATGATCGATGCCAAGGATGTGCTTGCGAGCGAACTGCCTATACCTCTTGCCGTGGCCCACCTGACAGAAGGAATATTGCCAGGGCGGCTCACGACCATACGCGTCGCGGCGCACTACAGCAAACTCGCGGCTTGCCGGTACATTTGCGCCGAGTTGTCTCAACGGGGCTTCCGTGTGTTCTTGAACCTCATGCAGATCGATGCGGCAAATGCTGCAGAAGTTGAGGCGTGCCTGAAGGAGTTAGAGCGGATCGACAGCCTTGACGTGGTTTATATCGCCGATTCGTTCGGGTCTATGAAGCCGAGCCGCGTTCAGGAATTGATCGGCCGATTTGCCGGTCGACTTAAGAGCGAGATTGGATTTCACGGCCATGACAACTGCGGATACGCACTGATCAATTCGGTTGCGGCAGCGATGGCGGGAGCGACCTGGATAGACTGCACCATGGGCGGCATGGGCCGTGGAGCGGGAAATGCAGCTAGCGAGCAGCTCCTGCCAGTTCTCGGTCGCCTCGGTACATCCGAGGAACAGGCGCTCCTGGGGCACGTTCTGCATCACTTCGATCCGCTTCGAAAACGATATGGCTGGGGCAGTAGCGCGGCATATCAGTTCGCGGGCTTGACCTTCATCCATCCTTCCTATGTTCAAAAGCTGCGCGAAGATGGGTCCTTGTCTGATGCCGCCATTGTCGACCGCCTTTCGAACCTCCGCGCCGATGAACGGGTAAGTTTTGCCGAGGAAAACCTCTCGCAGCTGATGGCGCAGAAGATCGCCTGATCGCTGATATTGATTGAGGCACGTCTTTTGCCCTTTTGGAGGCAGCCATGGCTCTACGAAATGTCGCTGTGAAACCATCGGTCCTCCCGTCCGATCCACGGTTTTCATCAGGCCCTTGCCGTAAACATCCCGGTTGGAGCGTGCACTCAACTATGCTCCGACATGTTGGACGCAGCCACCGGAGCCCCGAGGGAGTAGAAAGGCTGAGAGAGGTAATCAGGCGCATGGCGTCTTTGCTAGAGCTACCTGATGGCTGGCTCTGCGGAATCGTGCCCGGTTCGGGCACTGGGGCCTGTAGCATGGCCTTACACAATCTACTCGGTCCGTCTCCAGTCGAGACGTTTTTATCAGACAGCTTCGCACAGTATTGGGCAAATGAGATCGATACGTTGGCACTTGCTCCTCAAACGCGGCACATTTGTGCTTACGGAGATTTTCCCAACACTACCGGTATCGACCCCAATCATGACATCGTCGTGGTATTGAACGGCACCAGCAGCGGGGTCTGTCCACCCGATCTTGACTGGATTCTTCCTGGCCGTGCCGGGCTTGTGATCGCAGATGCCGTCTCTGCAGCTTTCACGAGACGCATCGACTACGATCGGATCGACGTTCTGTGCTGGTCATGGCAGAAGGCGCTTGGCGGCGAAGGCGGCCATGGCATGATCGCGCTCTCGCCTCGGGCCCAAGCGCGGCTGAAAGCCGGCGGGCTTAAGCCCATAGCCAGGCTCCTGAGACTCCACAATGCCGATGGATTCGTGAACGAAGCATTCTTTGGCGGTCGCACGATCTCGACCCCCAGCATGTTCGCTGTCGAGGACATCCATTCTGCGCTCGACTGGGCCGAAGCGTGCGGTGGACTACCCGCTCTTCTGAACAGGGTTGCCGATAACTATGCTGTCATGGCGGACTGGGTGGACTCGACTCCTTGGATTGATTGGGTTTGCACCGATCCGGCGGCACGCTCGGCCTGTTCAATTACCCTTCGGCTTGTAACAGAGCAACTCTCAGCCGGGGATTCAGAGGACGACGGCAAAATCGCCGGGCGGATGACCCGTCTGCTTGAAGCCGAGGGCGCGGCTCTTGACATCTGGAGTTACGGTGATGCGCCCCCGGGATTCCGGATATGGGCGGGGCCTACCGTCGAGTCAGATGACCTATCGATTTTGTGCGAGTGGCTGGCCTGGGCTTATAGCGAGGCGTCCCAGGGGAGCCTACCACCCGAAGCGAGCCTCGTGCGTCGCGGCTGTTTTCCGTCCTCTAAGGCGCGGGCAGTTCAGCCAAGTTGTCTTGTAACCGCCGCTCCTGAAAGCCCGTCTCCCCAGACGCTGGCAGATTGCTATGACGCGATACTTTTCGATGCGATGGGGGTCTTGATCGAGGAAAATGATGCCCTGTCTGGCGCTGCTGATATCTTGGCCCAACTTAATATGTCTAGTCAGCCATACTACATCGTAACGAATATCAGTAGTGGATCGGACGAAACGATATTCGCACGTCTCCGCGGCGCCGGACTTCCCATTCCGGCGGTGGACCGAATTGTGTCAGCAGGAGGTGTCGCACGACGTCGCGTGCTCGAAGAGCTGGCGGCCGGGCGGCTAGTTTCGTATGTGGGCAGTGCACACGGCGCGGATGACATTTTTGGCAAGTATCCAAATCTTCAGTGCGCTGACACGGCCAAGACGTTCGACACGCTCGTAGTCCTCGATGACGAAGGTTTCGACTTCAAACGGGCTGCCGACAACATCCTGTCAACCTTTCAACGCAGACTGATCGAGACGGGCGAAATGCCTCGTATCATAACGGCAAACGCGGATATGATTTATCCCGCCAAGAATGGCTCAGTCATCTTTGGACCAAGCATAATAGGGGCAATGCTTCAGGCAGGACTGGCGCCGTTCGGAGCTCCTCCGATCTCAGTTGAGTTGATGGGCAAGCCAGGAAGAGCGATTTTCGACGAGTGCATCACTCGGGCCGGTACCGACCGCCTTTTGATGGTCGGCGATCAGATTGATACTGACATCAAGGGCGCAAAGGCTGTCGGCCTCGACGCGCTTCTTGTAAGCACGGGCCTCAACAATAGGGGCGAGTTGCGCCGAGGCGAGAACAGCGCTCCCGACTATGTCGCAAAGCACCTCCATGAGATCTTCGACGGCAGTTTGTCCCCACACGTTTCCAGCACAACATCGTCTTCTTCGAATGACCGTTACGGCGATTGATGCCGCCCCTCGGTGCGTTGACGCGACGAGCGGCGGGTCGAGATGGCCACCAAGTGGCGCGACCCGTTCATGTACGCCCTGGTCAAGATGCACCGGAGCCAGAGCGCCTCCGACCGACCTCATGCCGCTCACCGAAGGTCAATCAGTTCGCCTCATCCTGCACACCGCCACATACTCGCTCATGCTCACATCCCGGGAGACGGTGCCAAAGACCGATTGAATGAGTAGGCCGAGCTCGGCACCCTGCGGCTCCGGCGGCGTGGGCATTGACGGACGCTGTGCTGCCGACGCCGCCTTCATCGAAGAAACACAACCCCGGACCTACTTGGCCAAAGCCGCGCGAGGGGATGCACTACAGCTGCTTACGACGACGGACGGCATCTGGATCGGCCAGGGGAGATATGGAGGGCAGTACCTGCTCGCCAATCTCGACACCGGCATCGCAGTGGTGCGTGTTTCAGTAATTTCGGGACACCGATTCCGGTAAGTCGCGGACAGCGATGGAGTGCACCCCCAGACTGAGACAAGGAAAATCGCGGACAGTTTCCCCGCAGGGAGAGGACACTGGGGCATGGCCGGACGGCAAGACTTATTGATGAGGACCAAAAACTGGAGCTGCTCCAGCGTACGCATCCGAGGTGGGCCGCCTTGTGAGAATTGTCGGATTTGGCACTGACTGTCCTTATTGACGTCAATACGGACAGTGCGGAATGGAACGACTTGAGATTATCGATAGCGGCCGGCGGCGACGCTTCAGCAAAGAGATGAAGCTGCAGATTGTCGCCGAGAGCTATTCGGAACCTGGCTTGTGTGCGACGACGGCGCGACGACATGGGATATCGCGTTCGCAGTTGTATGAATGGCGCCGGCTCGCACGAGCTTGGCAACTGGATGTTGGGTCACCTGTCGGTGGCTTTGTCCCGGCGCTGCTTGTCTCGGAGGTAGAGCCGGCAGCAGGGGCATTGCCGACCGCCGGCCGGATGGAGGTTGTCAGCGCCAACGGTCACCGTGTGATCGTGGACCGCGATGTCGATGTTGAAGCGCTACTTCGGATCATGCGATGCCGCGCCCTTGCGGAAGTCGACCGGCTGGCACGACACGTAAACCACCACACCGGAAGCGATCATGCCTTGCGAACCGCGCAGCCCTAAAGAACATCCGGACCGCGCTCGGCCCCGAGAAGCTCGATCCACGACCGACAAGCTCTCCATGGCAGTTCTGCCGTTCAATATGAGCGGCGCCTGAAATGAAAACGCCCGCCTCCGGGGTGAGTGGAGACGGGCGTGCTTCATCTGGTCCGAACGATACTCGCAACCTGTTCGCTCTTCGCCCATGATCAGATAGCGCGGTGAAAAAGCCGTTAACGCCGGCTGCGTTCCGTTTGGCCGGGGAATTGCACGACTTTTCCATGGGGGCGGGTATACTCTGCAGTGACAATAGCCTCGATCAGCAAATCTAGGGCTGCACACGCCTTGCGGCTCGTTTCGTCAGTCCCGCGCAGATAGTGGTAGGCTCTGTCGAGGTGCAGGCGAGCGGCCGGAAAATCACTGTACAATATGTTTTCTCCATCGTCGGGCCACCCAAAATACGCTCTGGCACGCGCGTGCAAAGGGATCGGAAATATTCACAGGCAACTTTTATTTAAAGTCTAGTGGAGGGGCGCACAACCGGTGACCTGCCACTGAGTTTTTCCTCCATCTGAGATTAGAGTCCGGGCCTTGATCGAAGGACGGACTGATGAAGCGGAAGCGGTTCACGGAAGAGCAAATCATCACGGTGCTGCGCGAGCACGAGGCGGGTGCGAAAGCGGGCGATCTGGCCCGCAAGCACGGGTCAGCGAGGCGACGCTGTATAACTGGAAGGCCAAGTATGGCGGGGTGGACATCTCTGACGCCAAGCGCCTGAAGGCCCTGGAAGACGAGAACGCCAAGCTGAAGAAGCTGCTCGCCGACCAGATGCTGGAAGCCTCGGCATTGCGCGAGCTTCTGTCAAAAAATGTATGGTCCGCCCCGTCCGTGCAAGGGTTCGCGACATGGGGACCATGAGGAATTGTGTGGCAGTGCCGAAGTTGGGGAGAATGCGATATGGCTGGGCAGTGATTTTCGTCGAGACCAGCCCTTTTGAAACCACCGAGCCGATCGAGCCGCCGTTCACCATCGAATCCTGATATCGCCTCAACGTCGGATGGGTCGGCGACGATCCTGCAGTTCCGCATCTGGCTGAAGGGTCTCAGCCCAATGGTCTGGCGTCGAGTGCAGGTGCCGGCGACCATGGCTCTGCGCGAGTTTCACGGCGTTCTCCAGGTGGCGATGGGCTGGGAAAGCGTTCACCTGTACCAGTTTATCGTGCATACGGTCCGTTACGGCTCATGGGAGTTGACCGCGGAATCGCCGGACATCGGCTTCGACACCCTGAAACTGCGTAAGCGCAGCCGGCTTCATTACGAATACGATCTCAATGTTCCCTGGGAGCACGAGGTGCGGCTGGAAGAGCGGCGCTCTGCCAAACCAGAAACGCATTATCCCTGCTGCATCGGCGGTGACGGCAATTGCCCGCCAGAGGACAGCGGCGGCTCTGAAAGCTGGACGCGGCAGAAGGACGAGGCTCTTGGGCTGGAAATGGATAAGGATCTCGCCACGGCGTTGGAGTTCATCCAGGAAATCGGAGACACCCGGTCTTTGGCGATCCTGGAAGATCCGGATCGCGCGGCCGTATTACAGGAGCTGCTTTTCCCGATCAAGGGCCGCGCGGCCCTTCTAGGCAAGCCGTTCGAGCAACGGAAAGTCAATGAGCGCCTGCGGCGGGGCGAACATCTGACGCTCATGCATCAGCAGATGTGATGTGTCCGCCCGAACTACGCTCGTTCGCGAGCAGTTCGGTGGCCAGAAGGGCAGCGTCATTGAGTGATCAGCCGGGATGCCGAAGAGCAAAGATCGCGCGGCAGCGGTGATCTGATCGAATTTCCGGATTGCTAACTGTCGAGAGATATCACCGTTGCCGGCGAAAGCGGGGCGCGGAAATACGCGGATCGGGCGTGACGAGCTTCCCACTCCAACCGTTCTGAAAAACCCGGCAAGGAGATGCAGCATGCAGGTTCGGATCGTCATGGAACTCACCGGTGACGATGGGGAGGAGATCGGCCGGGAGATCATCACCGACATGGCGAAGATCACGACTGGTGCGGAAGATCTCGGCCTGTCGCTCGCCGAAGGCAAGGCCGTGCTTGCCAGACTTCAGCAGAAGATGGTGGAAACGCAGGTAGAGTTATGGCTGAAGGAAAACCGCGAGACGGACGGTCGCCGGTTGCGACACAAGGGATATTATCCCGTCACCTTCCACACCCTGTTCGGCGATGTCCGGCTCAGGAGCCCGAGATACGAGGTGCCGAAAAGCGAAGGGAGCAATGGATCGGCGACGGTTTCTCCGCTGCGGCTACTGATCCCCGATCACATGGCGCCCGAACGGCTGTATCTCGAAACACGCTGGGCTTCGCTCGTGCCCTATGCGGCCGCTGCCGAGCTGCTGGCCGACGTGTTGCCGATCGACTGTGGGACCAACGCCACGACGGTGCGGCAGCATGCGCTGAGGACGGCCACCCGGCTCGAACGCGAACTGACGGAGGAACGGGTTCCCTTCATGCAGGATGCGTGTCCTCAAGACTGGATGGACCTGCCCATTCCGGACGGGCGCATCGTCATCGGCCTTGACGGCGTATACATCCGGGATCGTGACAACCGAAAGAAGAACTTCGAGCTGATCGTCGGGCGCTCCCTGCCCGAGGATGGCGAGCCGCGCTATATCGGCTTCGTTCATGGTTATGACCGCAAGCCGCGGCGCCGGATCCTCGACCACCTCAAGAAACAGGGTGTGCAGGCCAACCAGGATATTACCTTCATCACCGACGGCGGCGAGGAAGTCCGCTCACTTGCCGAAATGATCGGCCCTGCCAGCGAGCATGTGCTGGATTGGTTCCACATCACGATGCGCATCACTGTGCTTCGCCAGTTCGCCCAGGGCCTTCGCCACCATGACGAGGAAGCCGGCAACGGCATGCTGGACATGCTATCCCGGATCAAATGGTATCTGTGGCACGGCAACACGCACCGGGCTCGCGAGGAGATCGATTGGTTGCTCGACGATGCCGATGCCACGCAAACCGACTATCCCAACATGAGAAAGCTCCTGACGGCGATCGGAGAGTTCCGGTCCTATATCGGATCAAACCACGCCAGCCTGATCAACTACGGCGAACGCTACCGGTCCGGAGAGCGGATATCCTCCGCCTTCGTCGAGGCGACCGTCAACGCCGTCGTCAGCAAGCGTTTCGCCAAGAAACAGCAGATGCAATGGAGCCGGACAGGCGCGCATCTCCTGTTGCAAACCCGAACGCAGACCCTCGACGGCTCTTTGCGGGCGACCTTCGAAAGGTGGTATCCGGGCATGGCAAACGATAATCACCGAAACTCCGGCAATCGGGCGGCGGCATAGCTGCCACACAATTCCTCATGGTCCCCGCATCTACCAGGTTATGCGTGGGTCCTATGCCGGTCACTATCGAAGAATCCTGCCGAAGCTTCTTTCGGTTCTGGAGTTTCGTTCGAACAATGCCGTTCATCGGCCCGTGCTTGGGGCGTTAGACTGGATCAGGCGGGCCTTCGAAACCCGATGCCGAGTTGTGCCGCGGAACGGGGTGCCGATCGAAGGGGTCATTCCGCCGAAATGGCGCAGCGCGATCATCGGAAAGGACGGGCGCATCAACCGGATCAGCTATGAGCTTTGCGTCCTCAGCCAGCTGCGCGACCGCATCCGGGCCAAGGAAATCTGGGTGGTTGGGGCGGACCGCTATCGAAATCCGGACGACGATCTGCCCAAGGATTTCGAGAGCCGACGGGCGGCCTACTACGACGCGCTCAACCTGACGTCGGATGCGCGAGCGTTCACCCGCAAAATCCAGGCCGAGCTTGAGCGGGAATTGCGGCTGCTGAATGCCGAACTCCCCCGCAACGACAAGGTACGCATTCTCTGGCGCGGCGAGAACCGCATCTCGATCACGCCGTTCCAGCCGCTGCCGGAACCGCAAGGCCTGCGATCGGTCAAGGCCGAGATCGGCCGGCGTTGGCCAATGACGGAACTGCTGGATGTGTTGAAGGAGACGGCGCTCGACACCGGCTTTCTGGACGCCTTTGAAACGTCGGCTTCCCGTGTGGCGCTTTCGCGCGGTGCGCTCGACCGGCGCCTGATCCTGTGTCTCTACGGGCTGGGCACGAATGCCGGCCTGAAGCGCGTCGCGGCCGGATGCCCGGATGTCAGCTACGAGGAACTGCTTCACGTCGGCCGGCGCTTCCTCCACCGGGGCGCGCTCGAAGCGGCTTGCGGGCGCGTTGCCAATGCAACGCTGGCGATCCGCAACACCGCCATCTGGGGCGAAGCCGGCACGGCCTGCGCGTCGGATTCCAAGAAGTTCGGCGCTTGGGACGGCAACCTGATGACGGAATGGCATGTCCGCTATGGCGGTCGCGGCGTGATGATCTACTGGCATGTCGAGAAGGGTTCGACCTGCATCTTCTCGCAGCTCAAGCGCTGTTCGTCTTCGGAGGTCGCCGCGATGATCAAGGGCGTGCTGCGACACTGCACCGACATGGAGATCCAGCGCCAATATGTCGACAGCCATGGCCAGAGCGTCGTCGGCTTTGCTTTTTGCCGCCTGCTCGGGTTCGAGCTGGCGCCACGCCTGAAGGCGATCGCCCGGCAGAAGCTGGCGCTGCCGCATCCAGGCCTGCGCGCTGAATTGCCCAATCTGCTTCCCATTCTTTCCAACGTCATCAACTGGGAGGAGATCGAGCAGCAGTATGACGAGATGGTCAAATATGCGGCTGCCATGCACAGCGGGTTGGCCGATCCCGAAGCGATCCTGCGCCGCTTCGCCCGCGCCGAGGTGATGCACCCGACCTACAAGGCACTCGCCGAACTCGGCCGGGCGATCAAGACGATCTTCCTTTGCCGGTATTTGCGCCACGAGAAATTCCGCCGGGAAATCCACGAAGGCCTGAATGTGGTCGAGAACTGGAACAGCGCCAACAGCTTCGTCTTCTTCGGCAAGGGTGGCGAAATCGCCTCCAACCGGCCCGATGAGCAGGAGATATCGGTGCTGGCCCTGCATCTGCTGCAGGCGTCGCTGGTCTATGTGAACACGCGCATGATGCAGTCGGTGTTGAGCGAGCCGAAGTGGTCAGCGCGGCTGACGCCGGAGGACTATCGGGGCCTGACGCCGCTGATCTACGGCCATGTCAATCCTTATGGCCGCTTCGACCTCGATCTGGATCGCCGGATCGATTTTGAGCAGAAACAAGCGGCGTGACCCATCGAAGGGGATGTTGAAATGCCTGTATCGAAGAAGCCCCGAAAGAAGGCAATGGCGAAATCCAAGAAGCCGGAAAATGACGATGCTCTGCCTCCGATGCCGGACCGGCGCGGCATGGAGGGGTTGATGGCAGGTCTTTTCGGCGGACAGCGTGGGAGCGACCCGACGGCTGCCGCGCAAGACATCATGTACGAAGCTTGGGAAGCGACCAGTCGCAGCAAGCGTATCGCGCTGGCCAGGAAGGCGCTTAAAGTCTCGCCGTTGTGCGCCGACGCCTATGTGCTGTTGGCGGAAGAAGAGGCGGGGTCTGTCGAGGAAGTGCTGGTCTACTACCAGAAGGGCGTCGCGGCGGGTGAAGAGGCGCTCGGACCGGACGGGTTTGAGGAATATGCCGGTCACTTCTGGGGTTTTCTCGAGACGCGCCCCTACATGCGGGCACGGGCAGGTCTTGCCGCGTTACTCTGGCGGCTTGGTCAGCATCAAGAGGCCATCGACCATTGTCAGGCGATGCTCGAGCTCAATCCGAATGACAATCAGGGCATCCGCTATGCGCTGGCCGGGCATTTGCTGGCGCGCGACGATATCAAGGCCCTGAGGAAGCTTCTCAAACAGTACGAAGACGATTGCGCTGCTGCATGGCTCTACACGCGCGCCCTTCTTGCCTTTCGTGAAAGCGATCCGGGTGCCGGGAAGCTTGCGGAGGAGGCTTGGCTCGCGAACAGCCATGTGCCTGGCGTCCTGTTCGGCAAGCAGCCACTGGTTGCTTCCATCAACGGCTATATCACCTTGGGCGGCGAGGATGAGGCAGCTGACTACGTTGAGGAAAACGGCCAGGCTTGGCAGGCCACGCCCGGCGCAATCGCGTGGCTGGCGGCGGTTACCAGAAAGCTGAAGCCACGACGGCGGCGTAACTGACAGCCCGGAACCGATGGGCGCGTTCTAATTTGGGTATACCCAGCCAGCACAACGCAAGTGAACACGTTCCAGCCGCACAGCCATGTTTATTTTGGGTCCGATTTGAGATATTGAACGAATTCATGCCTTGGCACACCCAAAATGAACGGTTCGCATGACTCGTATCGGATACGCGCGCACCTCCACTACCGACCAGAATCTTGCCGCGCAACTCGCCGCACTCAAGACCGCCGGCTGCGAGGTCATTCGCGAGGAACAGAAGAGCGGCGCCTCGCTGGAAGGTCGCCCGCAGCTCACCATCATTCTCGACTTCATCCATGCCGGCGAGACGCTCGTCGTCACCCGCATCGATCGCTTGGCGCGCTCCTTGCGCGATCTGCAAGTGATCGTGGACCGGCTGAAAGCCAAGGGCGCGCATCTGTCCGCGACCGAGCAGCCTGTCGACACCTCGACCGCCACCGGCAAAGCCTTCTTTGACATGCTCGGCGTTTTTGCCGAATTCGAGACCAATCTACGGCGCGAACGGCAGGCCGAGGGCATTGCCGCCGCCAGGAAGCGCGGCATCTACAAAGGCCGGCCGCCAAAGATCGACCGTGCCGAAATCATGCGCCGACTGAAACAGGGCCACGGCCCGACACAGATCGCTCGTGCTCTCGGCATCTCGCGCGGAACCGTCTACCAGGTACGGAAAGGCGAACCAGATTGAGCAAAGGAAACCGCATCATCCGGCTGACGCCTGTAGCTTGCGAGCGGATCCAAGCCCGCATGCTCGAAGCCTGCCAAAAGATCGCCGCGGATCACGGGCTGGCCATCGAAAGCGCCGGATGGCGAAGCCTAGACTCCGGGTTTGCCTTCGAACCGGTGTTCAGCGTCAGCATTCCCGCCTCCGACGGCACAGCATTCAATCTCGAAAAGGATATGTTCGAGATTCTAGCCGAGCGGTACGGGCTGGCTCCCTCAGACTTCGGGCGCGAATTCAGCGCCGGAAGCAAACGGTTCCGGATCACCGGCATCGATCCCAAGCGACCCAGATATCCCATCTCCGCCGAACGGGTTCCCGACCGCCGGGGCTTCAAATTCACCGCCGAAAACGTTGCCATGCTGCTACAAACTTGAAGCAAGCCCTGATGTTCGTCAAATGTTTCCCAACTTGGCCAAAATCTCAGCTTCGGGCCGATTAGGCCAACATGGTTGAGATTGCGTCGTTCTCAGTTGGCTACGGCATCTGGGGTCAAGCTGTTGCTGTCATGCAATCTTGCCGGATCGCCGTCCGAGGCGGCCGTGGCGTCACAGCGGCCCAGGTTCAACCAGATTATTTTGCCGGCGAGAACCAACAAATAAGCGAAGGCGGGGCCTGACGCCCGGATGCCCGCAGGTCTGTCCTCATCCCTGTCACGAACAAGCCCGGCGACATGCAAGTCCGTTACAATTGTCCAGAGCCACCAACTGGCGCACGCCAGTCCGCGGGGTCGCAAAAGCAAAAATGCTATTGTGCTTCACTTTCTTGTTAGCCTGTACTATATTAGGAAATTCGAACTTGACCTCCGAGGAGTGAAGCGTATGATTAAACGCGGGAAAGTATTTCTCTCTTGGATTTGCCTTGCTTCGATAATTGTTCTGACTTCCCTCGAAGCAGTTCAGGGCTCGCAAGCGGGTCCTTGCAATCCAAACATCGAAAACTGCAACAAATAGTATGTTCCGCTTTGACCTCTTTTATTGGGGGATCGTGCTACTTGCTGTCATCAATTTGGCGATACAGGCCTGGAAAAGCTATGCAAAACCCGCCTACGCATATAAATACTCACGGTATCCTCTATTAAGAGGTGTAGAGTTGGCCTCGCTCGGAGGGAAGCGGCAGTATGCCCTCGGTTTTTTGTTCTATCTCGCAATAATTCTAGGTATTTTTTCCTTTTGTGTCGTATTCTACGGCAAGATTGTCGATGTTGGAAAAGACCTTGAGCCATTTATTGGTACAGGGTTTCCTGCCAAGCCCACCAGAGCCGACTCATATGCTGTACCGTTAGCGGTATCTGCAGCATTCTCTGTCGTATTATCTATAGAAATGTTTGCCGAGATTGAATCTCGCATTCGGGGTCTCGCCCACCGTCTGGCTGGCATACCGAGAGAAATTTATGGCGTTCTTACCAAATTGAGCAACTTTCCATATGACGAGCATTTCCCAAAAACAGTCAGTGAATCGCTGAAGAGAACCGCGAAAGCCATCGCCAAACAGATCGAAGTCTGTCAGGACGACGAGCTAAGGGAAAAGCTGGAAGAACTTCTAAATAATATCTACGCTATCGGGGTCCTGTTACCTTCGGTCACCGGCGATTCGGGCGATGCCCTGTGGAACCAACTGAACATTGAGACCGTCAATGATTTTGTCGCCAGCATGGATGGTGCCAAAAGAAGTATAGTTGATAAGACGTCGGCCCTTCTAAAGGCTATTGACGCTGGCGAACACGAAACGAACAATGCCCAGGACGCCGAAGATCGCATCGACACAATCGATGTCATCGTTGCGGAATCATCGGTATTAAAGGCTAACTTGTTCTCCGTGTTTGCGCTGCTATTTATATCGCAATATGACGTACAAATTCCTGACCATCAATTCGCCGCGCGGCGCGTGATCGCGCATTTGAGGGAGGACGTCAGGGATACTTTATGGGATAGCTTTGTAGGATCTATCGTTTTGGGAACGCCTGTCGCAATGTTGCTATCTGCGACCGGGCTTGCGATCCTGCGGACCATTGACCAGCCGGCTGACCCGCAGCTCCTCAAAGCGAGCGGAGCAGTTGGTTACTTCCTGAGCGTGTTTCCCGCGTCGACCGTCGATGCAGCCATCACCACTCTCCAAGTGGTTCTGATTTTTGCGATCACTCTAGGCAATTCGCTGTCGGTAAGGGTTACACTTATGGAGACCGACAGGTGGGACCCATGGCAGGTTCTGCCATTTTCTCGGTACGCGACAGCGAGCATCGCACCATTGATTTTTGCTGTGTTTGCCTGCCAGCTGTATTACTATGTGGTCTACATTGCCAAAATCTCCTTTGTAACCGGCTGGGTGGCGGCAAGCGCACTTTCGGCGTTTTGGTTCAGCTACGGTCTTATGCCCTCGATGCAAGCGCTTGCGGGCGTCGCCTTTTGCGGCTTGTTTTTTGTCGTGGCGGATTGGCATAACAATCTGAGGATGCGGTATACGATGGCGATCGGAATCGTTTGCGCAATCGTCTACGCAGCGATCGTTGGGTTCGTCGATGCCATCTTGGTGGATCTGGGATCAGTCGTGAGCGGGCGGTATGCAAGGCACGACATCATGCAGCATTTCCTTGCATCGACTTCACTGTGCCTGTTCTTTTGCTATTTCGTTGAGAAATTCGAAAAGTACGACAATGTGTCGGCTGGCGGAAAGTCGAAGAAAAAGACAGAGGCCAAGGTCGCAGCGGTGCCTTGACTAGGGGGCCTGGTAATGAGGCTGTGGGTTTTTTGCATCATCTGCGTTAGCTTAAATAGCCAGAGCCGCGCCGAGGAAATCAAGATCGGTGTGCGGCCGGACACAAAGCCCTTTTCGTATTGTAAGGATTCTTCCTGCACTGCGAGCCTGGATGGCTATGACGGTTACTCCATCGCTGTATGCAAGAATATTCTTGACGACATGAGGGTAAGAAACCCAGGTATGGGCGTCAGCGTCGTGAAGGTGACTGCTGCCGATCGCTTGTTGGCGCTTGACAACAACCAAGTCGATTTTTTGTGCGGCGCCGACACCATCACTGAGGAACGGTTGGATAAATACGCCTTCTCTTTCCCGATCTACGTCACCGGCATCTCCATCGCCTCAAGGCGACAGGATTCGGAAAATCGTGGTTGTGAGCCAGGAGCTAAGAGGCCCGCCGTCGTTGGGATGGTTGGTAACACCACAGCTCAGAGCGACGGAATAGACCTTATGCTTCAGGCAGGTGAGTTCGGTCAGTTTGAGAAAGTGGTTAGGCAGGCAAAAGATAATTCTCTTGAGGGAAAGGCGAAGTGTGCTGACGGCATTAGTGGTGGCCCTGACGTGGAAATTGTCAAAACCTATAGCGACCACGAGACGGGATTGCGAGCATTCTGTAACGGCGACGTTAAGTATTATATCGCCGATCGGGAGATACTGCTGTTCGCGCGGCAGTGTGATGATATAATGCTCTCAGATCGGACATATTCATATGACGAGTATGGGTTGGTTTTCCGGAAGCCGAGCATCGACGCCCCCCGTGACTACTGGTTGTTCTCCGAGATCAGCTATAGCTTGCAGAAACTGGCCTGGGGTACGAGGTCGATATTATTGCAAAGCGTTCTTAGCAAGATGAACAATTACCGATTATCTCCTGATCTGGAGCAGTTTTTCAGGAGCGTCACAGGCGGAGCAGTTCCGAACCATCCTTAGTTTGCGAGGTTTGAGAGAAGCCTGCTGTACGATGTGCAACATGGACTGCGCTAAAGCGTGTCGCGATTAATTGGCCTCATATCCGGCGTTGCGCGGCGCGTTCGTTCTTGTGGAAGCCGACATTGTCGAGGATGACGACATCACCGGGCGACAGTTCGGGGGCGAGTTGGGTCTCGACGTAGTGTTCGAAGATGGCGGCATTCATCGGTGCGTTGACGATCCACGGCGCGACCAGACCATGGCATCGCAGCCCGGCAATGAAGGTCTGCGTCTGCCATTTGCCGAATGGCGCATGCGTCCTGAAGCGCTCGCCCTTCGGTGCCCAGCCGGTGCGTTTGGTCAGCTTGGTGTTGGTTGACGGGTGAGTAGGCCGGAGGGATTTCACCTGCCGGCACCGGGTCACCGGAGGCGGTCGCCCGCCCCCGGTTCCCACAGAACGTGGCGTGCGGATTTCCCGCACCGACGCTCTTCGACAGTTGGTTCACAGCACTGCAAGCGCCTGCATCTCCCGATAAGGGAGGCGCAGCTTAGGCTTCAGCAACGGTGTCCGTTCTTTGATTTGGTTGAATGCGTCCCAAGTGAGGCGTCGGCCTGCCCAGCTGCGGCTGCGCAGCATTCCGCGCCAGTAACGCTCCACGGCTCGATAAACTTTTACGAGGCTCCGGAGATTTCCGGCGACGCCGTAATAGCCATAGTGGCCGCGCAGGACGACGTTGATTTCACCGGCCTGGTCACTGATCTTGTAATGCCGTATTCGCCGCATGAGCTCCGTAATTACTCACGCCCTTGTCAGGGGCAAGAATCCCTGAATCTATGGGGATATGGATCGCACTGATTTGCAGCGTCTGACGAAGGAAGAGTTGATCGATCTGGTGCTGCGGATGCAGCGGCCAGAGAAGACATCACGCACGTCGTCCAAGCCACCTTCGAGCGATCGCAAGGCGCGTCGGGACAGGGCAAAGCCTGGCGGCGCCAAGGCGGGTCATGAAGGTCACAGCCGCGCCATGAGTGAGGATGCCGATCGCATCATCGATCATCATCCCGACCAATGCCTTTGCTGCCGCGCCAGCCTGTCAAGCGATCTTGCTGCCGAAACCGTCAGCGAGCACGACAAGATTGAGCTTCCCGCGATCAGGCCTTTGATTGAGCGCCATCGGCGTCTGGCAGTCCGATGCCCGTCCTGCGGCACGCTGGTCGTCGCGGCTGTGCCAGATGCGGCGAAGGGGACGCCGTTCGGGCCACGCGTGCACGCCGTAGCGACCTATCTCAATTCTTTCCAGGCCCTGTCCTACGAGCGGCTGCAGGGCGCGTTCGCGAACCTTTTCGGTCTCACCATCAGCCAGGGCGGACTGATGAACATGTTGCGCCGTGCCCAGGGCGCATTCGCGGCCGAGTGCGACAAGGCCGTCGCGGCGTTGCGCCGGGCCAAGGTCATCGCCTCCGATGAGACCGGCGTGCGGATCGAAGGAAGCAACGCCTACCACTGGGTGTTTCGCTGCGCCGAAGCGGTTGTTCATCAAGCGGCGCCAACGCGCGGTGCTGTCGTGGTCCGGACCCTGATGGACGGCCATCGGCCCGACGTCTGGTGTTCCGATCGCTATGCCGCACAACAAGGTCACGCAAATGCGCATCAGACCTGCCTGGCGCATCTCGCCCGCGACGTCGCCTATGCGGACGAGGCAAGTGAGGACATGCTGCCCTCACGGCTCAAACGTTGGCTGCAAAGGGCCTTCGCCCTAGCCGACGGTATGGAAACCTTCGCCGCCTCGACCATCGCCGGCAAGCGTCGCGCCCTGGAGCGAAGTCTGGACGATATCTTCGCCACCACAACGTCGGGTTTTGTTGCAACGGGTGAATAGAGGGTGCAGAGAGGCCTGATGCGAGGTCAATCAGGCGGCGAGGATTTCGAACTGCTCGGCCAGGGACGGATTCGGATTGAAGGCATACCTCGCCTGTCGCTTGCGCATCATGTGAATCATTTCGATACCGGAAAGGATGGCGGAGGCGGTGGCCGTCGATTTGAAGCCGAGCATCGGCCGGACTCGGCGCTTGATGCGCCGATGGTCCTGCTCGATCCGATTGTTCGAATACTGGCTCCGGCGGATGCGGATGGGCTTCAGCCGGCGCCGGGCGCGATCCTGCAAGCGATTTGTGGTGTCGCAGGAAACGATCGCCTCGTGGTTGGTCTGGCTCCCGTCGATGACGACGCGATCCGGTCGGCCATGACGCTCCAGCGCCTTTCTGAAGAAGCGCTTGGCCGCCGGCAGGTCGCGCTGCTCGCTGAACCAAAACTCGACTGTGTCACCGACATTGTCGATGGCGCGATAGAGATACATCCACTGGCCGCGCACCTTGAGGTAGGTCTCGTCGACATGCCATTTGCCGGTCACGCCACGCTTGCGCTGGTTGAAGCGTTCGAGCAACAAGGGCGAGAAACGAACGGTCCAGCGGTGGATGGTCGTGTGATCGACCCTGATGCCGCGCTCAGCCATCATCTCCTCAAGATCACGCAGGCTCAAATTGTAGGCCAGATACCAGCGCACGCAAAGCAGGATCACGGACTGGTCGAACTGACGGCCTTTAAACATTGCAACCCTCCGAAAATGATCGAAGGCTCCTTGCCACAGCGCTGGTAATCAAAAGGTTGCAACAGATCCTCAGAGCGTGGCGGTGGAAGAAGTCATCGGTCTCGAGATACTGGACCTTGTGGCTGTGCAGGATCGCCTGATAGGCAATCGCCTTGGCGATGTGGGATTTCCCGGTGCCCGGTTTGCCGACCAGCATCGCGTTCTCGCCGGCGGCGACGAACGCCAGGGTGTGGAGCTGGAAGCAAGTTTGGCGCGGCAATTTGGGATTGAAGGCCCAGTCGAACTCGGCGAGCGTCAGTTTTTCATCGAGCCCGGATTGCTGATATCGCCGCTCGATAAGGCGAGATTGGCGACGATCCAGTTCGTCCTGCAGGATCAGGGAGAAGGTCTCGAGGAAGGGTTGGTTTGCGCCCTGCGCCTGCAGCACGCGCGTCTGCAGCGTGTCGCGGACGCCCGACAGGCGCAACTGTCGCAGGCAGCGTTCAATTTCGGGTATGGTCATCATGGGGTTGGGTCTCCAGTTTGAGGTGAGAAGGGATAGCGGGAGCGCTCGTGGCGGCGAAGCTGGTCGGGGTTGCGCAGGCGCCACGAGCGCGGGGTGGAGAGGCGCGGTCGTCGTCAGCCCCAGCCTGCCGGCCATTGTTGCCGGCATCGTGCCGCACAGCACGGCTGAAGAGGTCGCCATATTCGGCGGGCGCGCGTATCAGTGGATGATCCTGGGTGAGCTGCGATACCGGCTGTGGGGCTTCTTCAACCTGTTGCAGCGCCTGCTCAAACAGCCGCTCGACAGTCGCGCGTACGTGCTTGTAACGGTAGATGCGGTTGCTGATGGCATGAGCACAGGCCTGCTCGACCAGCCGTGTCGGATACTTCCGGCTCAGCCCGACAATGCCCCACATCGCGCGCTGTCCGGGGCGTCCCTCGGCATCGAACATATGTTGACACAGGGCCTTGGTTTGTGGGCCGATGCGGCCGGCGTTCGCCAGCAGCACGGCGGTTTGCCGTGACGGATTGAACGGCCGTTCGTTGGTCGGCAGGACGACAGAACCGGGGTGCGTCATCCGGGGATGAATCCGCAGCAGCGCATGGGTGTGGCGATCACGGATCTCGATCGTGGAAGTGTAGATGCGCACGACGACCAGACTGCCGATGGCCGCGGGCCGCGCGGCGTAATAGCTGCTGTCGACGCGTACGGTGGTGTCGTCGCAGACGGTCCGAACGACTTCAGTGAAGATGCGGAAGGGTGCGACAGGCAGCGGCCGCAGGTGCGGCCTCTCCTCCTGGAACAGGGCCTCGACCTGACGGCGAGTGCTGCCGTGGATGCGCTTGGAAGCCCAGTTCTCCTCCCAGTGCCTCAAGAACTCGTTCTGCGCTTCCAGCGTCTCGAAGCGCCGTCCGGCCAGCGCGGTCCCCTGGGTATGTTGAATCGCATTCTCGACGCTCCCCTTCCGATTGGGGTCCGCCACGCGGGCCGGATCGGCGACGACGCCGTAATGAGCCAGCATCGCACTGTAGATCGGATTGAGCTCGGGCTCGTACAGATCGGGCTTGAGGACGCCTTCCTTAAGGTTGTCGAGCACCACATAGCTGACCACCCCGCCAAAATACCGAAACGCCTCTTCGTGAAGCTGCGCCCAGACTTGCTGGCTGGATTGCCAGACTACCCGCCGGAAGCTGCGCCGCGAATAGCGCAGCGTCATCACGAACAGGCGGGGACGACGGTACCGGCCGCTCTTGGGATCGATCGTCAGCGCGCCCTCGCCATAGTCGACCTGAGCCTCCTCGCCGGGGAGGAACTCTAGACGATCAAACTGCTTGGGATCGCTGTGTCGCAACGTGCGCACAAACCGCTTGACGCTTTGGTAGCTGGACTGAAAGCCAAACTGATCGACCAAGTCCTGGTAAATCGCCTGCGCATTTCGCTTCAGGCGGACCTGTTCTTCGATCCACGCCCGATGCACTTCGCAGGCCGAGCGGGCCAGGCTGCTGGTGACCGTCGCTCCCGACACCCCAAAAGCCGCTGGTCGGGGTGGAGGAATTTGGTCCTCCGCGCTTGCCGAGCCGGTGGTCACTTCCCCGGGGGAATTTGCCTCCGCACCAGCCCGCTGCGCTCGGTAACGCCGAATCGTCTTGCGATCGACACCCGTCAGCCTTTGAATCTCGCGCTGGCTGGTGTTGCGATCAAGTAATGTTAGTACGGTGCTTTGCAGATGTGCCTTCAAGACGTTCAACTCCCGGTCCCCTCGCTATAGAAAGGGGATGAAAATAAACGTCCTGCCTTACCGGCTACCGCTGTTCAGTAGCGCTGCCGGTGATCATCGGGTGGGGGAGTTTCAAGTGACCACACCCGGGGGATTTTGACCGACCCACGGGGCAACGGATCTGTTGCAACCTTTTGATTACCAGCGCTGTGGCAAGGAGCCTTCGATCATTTTCGGAGGGTTGCAATGTTTAAAGGCCGTCAGTTCGACCAGTCCGTGATCCTGCTTTGCGTGCGCTGGTATCTGGCCTACAATTTGAGCCTGCGTGATCTTGAGGAGATGATGGCTGAGCGCGGCATCAGGGTCGATCACACGACCATCCACCGCTGGACCGTTCGTTTCTCGCCCTTGTTGCTCGAACGCTTCAACCAGCGCAAGCGTGGCGTGACCGGCAAATGGCATGTCGACGAGACCTACCTCAAGGTGCGCGGCCAGTGGATGTATCTCTATCGCGCCATCGACAATGTCGGTGACACAGTCGAGTTTTGGTTCAGCGAGCAGCGCGACCTGCCGGCGGCCAAGCGCTTCTTCAGAAAGGCGCTGGAGCGTCATGGCCGACCGGATCGCGTCGTCATCGACGGGAGCCAGACCAACCACGAGGCGATCGTTTCCTGCGACACCACAAATCGCTTGCAGGATCGCGCCCGGCGCCGGCTGAAGCCCATCCGCATCCGCCGGAGCCAGTATTCGAACAATCGGATCGAGCAGGACCATCGGCGCATCAAGCGCCGAGTCCGGCCGATGCTCGGCTTCAAATCGACGGCCACCGCCTCCGCCATCCTTTCCGGTATCGAAATGATTCACATGATGCGCAAGCGACAGGCGAGGTATGCCTTCAATCCGAATCCGTCCCTGGCCGAGCAGTTCGAAATCCTCGCCGCCTGATTGACCTCGCATCAGGCCTCTCTGCACCCTCTATTCACCCGTTGCAACAAAACCCGCTCTGAACGCCCCCGCGCAACGCGAGGCCCGGATGCGAACAATCATCGACTGCGATCTCCTCGTGCTCGACGATCTGTTCCTCGCACGGGCCATCCCCGACGAAGCCGGCGCATGGCTGCAGACCCTGATACATCAGCGCTACAAACTGCGTCGCAGCGTCATCGTCACCTCCAATCGGGTCGTACAGGACTGGGGGACATATCTGCGAGACAACACCATGAGCACGACGATACTCGATCGGCTGATGCATCATTGCCATCTGCTTGAGTTCGATGGACGCAGCTATCGTCTCAAAGAAGCCGCTGAGGCCCTTGCTCGGGAAACAAAGTCAAACTAACAAATACACCCTCTGTCCTGCCTTGCGGGTGGGGGAGTTTGACTGACCCTACCCGGGGGAATTTGAAGTGACCCGCGGGGGCAGTTGAGCCGTCAACATAATCCGGCGGCGATCAGAGTTATCTGCGAGCGCTCCCGCCGCGAGCGAAAAGAGCATGTATGGCAGCGTGGTCGACGACTGGACGAGTGCCACCATGCCAGGCGACTTGGCAATGCTCGTCATCAGCCATGCTGCAGCCACGCCCTCGACCAGGGTGCCAAGGTTTGAAATAAGTGCGGCTGACCATAGAGAACGGAACGTCTTGTGTTGGAACGGAACGAGCGGAGATATTCTCTTTGGCATTGTGAGAACTTTCGGGATCGACTGCTGGCAAGAATTCGCAAACCGGTCAAACATGGCCACCCCGATAAAACCAAGCTGCCACGCTCGAGCGCCGGTTTGTTGCAACGGCTAATGGGGGTCCAGAAAAGTCTAAAGCGAGGCCAATCAGGCAGCAAGGATTTGGAAATGCTCGGCCAGGTTTGGATTCGCCGCGATCGCTCAAGACCTTGCCCGTACGGTTAATCGCTCCACGACTTGAGCGGCAACAACAGGCGCGTTATCCACATTGGTATCCGGCCAGACCCGTGCGCGTTTTTTGGGGAAAGCACCTGGCACGAAATAGGAGAGGCCCGCGCTTGCAACATAGATAGTCGCTGCAACGCCCTCGAAATTGCGATTGAAGTGGAACTGCGACTTCATCACGATAAAGTCCTGCGCCCTGATATTGACGCCGTGGGAATCGAAAATGGCTCGATCAACGATGAATCCTGGCTTTGACGTGCCGATCACAAGGAAACGACTATCAATCTCGATAAGGGCCGTCTTTCCCATGGCAGCGGATTCGTTGGCAAAACTAGGTCCGATGAGTTTAATATCCCTATTGTTGAGCATCTTGACCACGCCTTCGATCTCGAAGGGCAGATATAGCGGCGTCATCTTGCCGCCGAGACGCATCTTGATTTTCGCGCCGACTCCGGCGGCATGTGCCTGTGCGACGGTTTCCGGATCGTTGACCGTCATGGCGCCCAGGAGCTTCACGGGATGCTTCAGTGCGGCCTGCAGAATCAAGGTGCTGTCTCCCGGCGCGCCGGCCAGCGTCCGGTCACCAAGATCGGCAAGCGCCTTGGTAATGCCGCCCTTGTCCTTCGCAGTTGCATCCAGGGCCTCTGCGATGGTCACGGTTTCATCCTTGAAGCTCTCGCGCAGATTCCAGAACTTCTGCGCGTAATCCTCCACGATCACCTTGGCTTGCGCATATGGCCCGTTGCTCAGTATCACAGCGGCCTGACCCATGTCCGTTAGATCCGCAAAGCGATAGGCGTTGTAGATGCTAAGGTCCACCACTGGCGCTTCCGACTTTTCGAGCGCACGGGCACGTGCGTGCATTTCCTTAAGTGGGCTGAGATGAGTTTCGAGCCTGCCTGGGGCAATCATTCGGGTTTTCGCGAAGGTATAGACCGGACGCAGACGGCCTTCCAGGACATCGAAAACCAATCTGACCACCTTCTTGCCATTTTCGTAGTAATCGTCATGCGGATTGTTCTTGCAGGCGATGCAGATGTCGGCTGCCTTCAACATCTGCGGCGTGATATTCGCATGAAGGTCGAGACCTGCTCCGAGGACTGAGTTTCCGCCGATGACGCCACGAATGTAGGAGAGGAAGTCACCTTCCGCATCTTCGAACTCAGTCGTGGACATCGACCCATGCAGGTCGAGTACAATCGCATCGGGCGCGAGCTTGTTGACCTCCTCGCCCCAGAACCGGCGTTGCCCAATGTAGAAACTATGATCGATGGCGCCGCTCGGCGCGATCATCGAATCTGAAATGGGAAGAATCTGAATATTCGAGCGTTCAATCAAGGCGTCGACAATCCCGCCGAGCGTGGTGCCATTTCCCTTGGCCGCCTCGATCAAAGTCTCGCCGCGAACGACGGTGATATCTGCCGCCGCTGTCGCCGGCGCATATCCGTGCGATTCATGAAACAGGCGTCCGACTGCTATGCGCTTCATAATCTTATATTCCCTCTTGAATGCCAGCCTTTGGATTTTATACCGCCATGCAAAGAATTATGATCGCGCTCGATTTGGCGAAGAATGCGTTTCACGGTGCGATGGGGCTGGGCGGGTGGCGACCGCAACATAGTGCGCCGGGGACAAGTGCTTGAGTTCTCAAGGGGCCGCATGTCACTCCTGTTCGCCAGGGGTCGAAAATGGTGTAATCGACCAATCGATTAGGTCGACGGCACGCTGAAGTATCGCCTCCGTCCGAGCACGGCTGGGGGAAGTGGCGATGACATATCCGATCCAATCTCGGAGATCGCCTTTCCTGACGATTGGCGTCTTGGGTTCAACATAGAATTTGATCTCGGCTACACCTGGTATGGCGGCCGCCTGACTGTCGCCGCCGATCCAATCGAGGGTGCCATCGGTATCCGGAACGAGGAACCGCGCGGCCGCAGTCTGCGAATGTCTGCTGTGCAAATCACATTCGTCGCCGATGACAAGCTTGATGTGCTCGGTGACGAGATCGATACCGTAAGCTAGCTGAATCAGTTGGGGAGTGGGCGCTCCATGAAGCCGCGGATTGACTTCAATGACGACTGGGCCACGCTTCGTCCACCGGAATTCAATGCCCGTTGGCCCCCAGCCAAGGCCGAGAGCTCGCAAACAGCTCCGCGAAACATCGGCGACACGCTCATGCTGGTCATCAGTCAGCGGGGCCGGAATGGTGCACTCACGACAGACGAAATGCGGTGGAGGGCCGCAGTCAGCGATGCCAATTCCAATGATCTGATCTCCCATTATGTCGGCCCAATAAAGGGGGCCTTGTGCGAATTCTTCGACCAGTATCCTCGGCGAGGATCGCCATGTGTGCTGCCCGCCCAACAGATAGGCCGTGTGTTCAGCTAACTCCTCGACGTTGCGACACAACCGGACGCCCCTGCTGCCGCTGCCTACGGCTGGCTTAACAATCACCGGCAGGCCGATCTCCGCCGCAGCTCGTTGAACGTCCGTCGCGTGCGTTGCCACGCGATAAGCAGGTTCTGGAACGCCGGCCTGCGCGAGGAGTTGACGTTGAGTGAATTTATCGCAGCATCGTTCAATCGAGAAGGGGTCCGGCCCCGGGAGCTTAAAATGGCGGCAGACCTTGCCAACTGTCGCATAGAACGTATCCCCGGCGCATGTAATACCAGCAATGTCATATCTGGGCTGTAGCCGAGAACATTCGTGGATCAGCGCATCTAAATTGCTAGTGTCGACACGGATTGCTCCACTTCCTTCCGCAGCGACATAGTCGTATTGAGCTGGATCATCCGACAGCGTAATTGGATGAAGACCAAGACGCAGGGCCGCCTGCACGTATAGCGGACCATTATACCTTGAACCTTCAAGCAGGATGAGCGCTCTTTTTGCCATTGGCCTTGACTCCGACATTGCGTGTTGTGCGGCGATCCGAGCGTACAACCTTGCCTGATCTCGGACTTTGAGGTGAACGTACCATCGCCATCGATCCGGTGCGCAAAGATTCTATGAATTTACTTGAAGGACCTGTTACAACAGTTTGGTCACTGACGCCTGTCCCGCTTTTGTGATGCGCTGCCGGTGCCGTCGCTAGTGGTTCGATTGAGATAATCTTTGAGCTTCGTTGCTAGTACGCGTACATGAGGCGGAGCGACCATCGTGTAATGGTCACCTGGCACCTCGTGAATTTCCAGGGGCGCCCGCGCGAATTGCTTCCACCCAAGATCGCCATCAGGTTCATTAGTGGATGTGCGCAGCCCCTTCTTGGCTGCAAAAAGAACGGACTTGCTGTCGTTGAACCGAGGCATATATTCACGCAGCGCAATTTTATTTGCCTCGGCAACTGCCAGAATATTATTGAGCTGCGTTTCGCTTATGTCGGGGACATTGCCTGCTTGCATTCCGAAATCCAGCAATGCCGTGACCTGACGCTCACGTTGGATGGAGTTCAGCTTTCGCCAATGTTTCTTCAGCGCAGGAAAAAGGACGCTCAAGATAACCGCTTGCTCGCTAAGCCATTGAGGAATACGGCGGTTGCCGAGCAGGCGGTAATACCGGTCGCTTGTGTGCTCTTCATCTTTGTGAAGCGCTTTGGCATCGAGCAGCCCAACTATTGCTACCTCGTCACCAGCATCGTGCAATTGGCAGGCCATTTCCCAAGCAATGCTACCGCCCATAGACAGCCCAGCGAGCTGATAAGGGCCTCGGGGTTGAACGCTCTTGATAGCCTCTACGTATTCCCGCGCCATCTCCGGAATGCTCAGGTGAGGGCTCGCTTCACCATTCAGACCGCGCGCCTGCAAGCCGAAGAGCGGCTGCTCCGTGCCAAGTGCCTTAGCAAGAGGCGTATATACGAGTACATGTCCCCCAAAAGGGTGGGGGCAAAACAGAGGCGTCCGCGAACCGCCGGTTTGTATCGGCACCAATGCGTTCGTGCGCACGCTTCTATGTGTCTTCGACAGGGCTATTGCGAGCCCTCTTGGAGTCTGGTGTTCCAGCAGCAGGGAGACAGCCAATCTCTCTCCCGTGAGCTGCTCGATGCGATCGATGACGCTTAAGGCGCTCAACGAATCGCCACCAAGATCAAAGAAGCTGTCGGTCAGGGCAACGTCATCCAAGCCCAAGATGTCCCAATAGACCGCCGCAATTTGGCGATCTAAAGCTGTCTCAGCAGACATCTCAACTACAGTCGGACTGCGCACCCCCTCGTTCCCAGTCGGGCGATCGACGGATCTGGCTGTAATATTAGGCTGATTCAAACCGGCATTTTGTTCCTGGTCCTTGGTGACTACCGCATCGAGCCAGTAACGCTTGCGATCAAAAGGATAAGGGGGGAGGGGGGTTCGCTGCAAGGGCTGGTGGTCGTGCAGACTAGACCAATCGATGCGAACGCCGCAGGTCCAAAGCTTGCCCAGCGTCTGTAAAAGGCTCGCGCGATCGCCTTGCCCGTGGTCGTCCCCTGGCAAGGCTGGAAACGCGACGGGGCTCCGCCTGTGGCCCTTTGACTTGAACCGCCTGGAATGTGTGGTCAGGGCTGCGCCAGGCCCCATCTCAATGAACAACTCGTGGCCCGATTGCACTACCCGATCGAAGGCCTGATTGAACTGCACCGTCTCTCGCAGATTGCGGACCCAATAGCTGCCATTGAGCCGCACGTCCGCTTCAAGCCAGTCACCGAGCACTGTCGACATGAAAGGTATTTGAGGCGCTTGCAACTCGACTTGTTCTGCATGAATCCTAAACTCCGGCAGGATTGGATCGAGCAGTGACGAATGCACGGCATGGCTTGCGCGCACTTGTTTGCTCGCAATGGATTTCGCCTGCAATTGCTCATGGAACGCTGCGATCTCGGATGCTGCCCCCGAAACGATGCACTGACGCGGCCCGTTTATTGCCGCCAGTGAAAGGTTGTCGTTCCAATAAGGCTCGAGCTCTTCCGGCGACAAGCTGACTGCAACGATCCCGCCGACAGGCACATGCGACGTTAACTGTCCCCTTATCAGTGTCAGTCGAATGGCATCCGGTAGCGAGATGATGCCTGCAAGATGAGCGGCTGCATATTCTCCGATGCTGTGGCCGATCACAGCTGCAGGGAAAATGCCCCACGAGATGAAGAGCTTCGCCATTGCATATTGCGTAGCGAAGATGACAGGCTGTATGAGGGCTTCCAGCTGAGGCTGAAGCTCGCCATTGGATTTGCCTTCGCAGTAGAGCAGGGGGCGGAAATCAATATGTGCGAGCTCGTTAAGCCACTTTGCGCATTCGTCGATGGCGTTGCGGAATACCGGCTCTTCTTCATAAAGCTCCCGACCAATTCCGATCCGCTGCCCGCCCTGGCCGGAGAACATGAACACGATGCGGTGTTCACTGCTTGACGCCTCTCCTGCTGCGCCCGCATTCAGAGCCGCCTGATCGAGCTGGTCGGCTAATTCCACCGGATCGGATCCGACGAAACTTGTGCGATGTCTCAGAGCTGCTCGACCCGTTTGGAGGGTATATGCGATATTTGCTGCGCTATGCCTAACATCGCTTCGGCGAATAAAGCTTGCCAGTTGCCGGAGCATTTCGGTTAATGCAGACCTGCTTGCACCCGACACTGGAAAAACTTGTAGCCTGCGGCCGCTTTGTTCACCACTCTGCGGCGGAGCCTCCTCGAGGATGGCGTGCGCATTCGTGCCACCAATGCCAAATGAGCTGACCCCACCGCGCCGTGGCTCACCACCTTTGGGCCAATCGGTGCAGGTCTTGTTTACGAACACCGGGCTCCCCTTGAAGTCGATATTTGGGTTGGGCTCATCAAAATGCAGGCTAGCGGGAATGACGTTCCTGTTCAGCATCGTGGCGAGCTTGATCAGCCCCGTTACGCCCGCTGCGGCGTCGAGATGGCCGACATTTGTCTTCACCGAACCTATTGCGCAGAATTGTTTCCGTGCTGTGTGGGAACCGAAGGCCTTGGTCAGGCCGGAGATTTCGACGGGGTCTCCAAGATAGGTTCCCGTACCATGCGCTTCGACGTACCCAATGGTGTCCGCAGAGACCTCAGCATCGGTGAGGGCGGCTTGGATCACCGCAGCCTGTCCGTCGGCGCTGGGGGCGGTGAACCCGACCTTGGCGGCGCCATCATTGTTGATGGCGGTCCCCTTTATCACTGCCCAGATATAGTCGCCGTCTCTACAGGCGTCGCTCAGCAGCTTGAGGACAACGACCGCTGCTCCGCTGCCTCTCACCGTTCCCTGGGCTTTGGCATCGAACGCACGGCAGTGGCCGTCAGGGGACAAGATATGGCCTTGTTGATGGAGATAGCCTTTTCCATGGGGCAGGGAAATCGATGCACCGCCTGCCAGCGCCATATCGCACTCATTGCTGCGCAGGCTCCGGCAAGCGAGGTGGACCGCAACCAGCGAAGTGGAACAGGCCGTCTGAACTGACACGCAGGGGCCGGTCAAGTTGAGCTTGTAGGCAATGCGCGTCGTCGTGAAATCGTGGCCATTAAGAAGGCGGATCTGCAACTTCTCTGAATCCAGCAGGTCGCGGACTGCTTCACGTTCAGGGAGATAGTGGTTGGCCCCCACTCCAGCAAAGACACCGACGCGGCCTCCTGCGTTCTCGCGCGATCCGTATCCCGCCTGGTCGAGCGCCTGATACGCCGTTTCCAGCAGGATCCGCTGTTGCGGGTCCATCCAGGCTGCTTCCTTAGGCGAGAGACCGAAAAACGCTGCGTCAAACAAATCAACTCCGCTGATAACGGCTTCGCGCCTCACATAACCAGGCTTGCCAAAGGTATTGGGATCAACGCCGGCTTCGCACAATGTGTGTTCATCTAAGTCTGCAATGGACTCTACGCCATCGACCAGATTGTTCCAGAATTGTTCGACATTCTCCGCCCCCGGGAACCTGCCGGCCAATCCAATGATTGCAACAGCATTGCGGTCCTGGTTGGGTTCGATTGCCGCCGGACCACTCGGTCTTTTTAAGTCCTGCGCGGGGTGAGGAGCGCCTGGAATTGCTGCCAGGTGCGCAGCGAGCGTTCTTATGGTGGGGTGCTCGAACAGATCCAGAATCTTGCAATCAATGGCCAAACGATCGTGGATACGCGCCTGAACCTGGATGATGGCCAGGGAATGGCCGCCAACATCGAAGAAATTGTCTTCAACGCCGACGGAGTCCAGGTTCAGCACGTTCTTCCATATCTCAGCCACTTCCGCCTGCAACCCACCGGTCGGCAAAGTTGCGGCCCTTAATTTCGAGACGTTTCTCGGCTCGGGAAGAGCGCGCCGGTCGATCTTGCCGCTACGATTGGTTGGTAGCTGCGGGAGGAACACGAACTGTGAGGGGACCATGTAGCCAGGCAGCGCGGCGCGCAGAAAAGACTGAAGTTCATCGGCATCCTCCGAACTGTCCCGTCGCTTCACCACGTAGGCTGCCAGGCTCGCATTTTCATCGGGACCGGCTGTCAGCGTGACGCAGCATGCTTTGACGTTTTCGTGCTCCATCAGGCACTGCTCGATCTCGGCAAGCTCGACCCGCATGCCGCGGATCTTGATCTGTCCGTCTTTCCGGCCCAGGAACTCAATCGTGCCGTCTGTCCGGTAGCGGGCCCGATCCCCAGTTCGGTAGAGCCTGGATTGCGGATCATCATCGAATGGGTCTGGCAGGAAAACCTCGCGCGTGAGTTCATCGTGATTGATGTAGCCGCGGGCTACGCCGACACCCCCGATGTAGAGCTCGCCGATAGCGCCAACCGGTGTCGGATTACCATAGCGATCCAGGATATAAGCCTTGGTATTGATGGCGGGGTGCCCAATTGTTGGCTTTTGCTCCTCGGCTTTCACCTCAGTCCTTATGCAATAGACGGTCGTCTCCGTAGGCCCATAGGAATTGAAGATGCGGCGTTTCTCGCCCCATCGCTCAATGAGGCTCGGCGGCAACGGCTCTCCACCTGACTTTACCACAGTGAGATCAGGAAGATCATTCGACGGCAAGGAGGCCCACGCTGTCGGCGTAAGACCGGCGGCGGTAACGCATTCACGGCGCATGAACTCGACAAGCTCTGCTCCGGGCAGCGATGCTGATGGAGGCGCCAGGCACAATCGACCACCAGAGGATAAAGCCAGCATAAAATCGAACAGCGATGCATCGAATCCGCAGGAAGCGAACTGCAATACCCTGCTATCCGCACCCAATTGATAGGTGCGTCTTAGATCTTCCGCCATGTTGCAGGCGCAGCGATGCTCAACCATCACGCCTTTCGGCTGCCCCGTGGAACCGGATGTATAGATCACGTAGGCCAAATCTGAGGGGCCGGCGGGGCAGTGCGGAGGCGTGACATCGTGGAGAGCGATTTCGGCGCGGTCCTTGTCGAGGAGAACTACCGCACATCCCTTCGCACCTTCAATGTCTAGCTTTGATAGGGCTGTCCCGAACGCCTGTTTTTTAAGCTCCGCTTTGCTTATCACTGCAGTGGCGCCAGCGTCCCGCACCATGAAATGCAGACGCTGGGGTGGGAGTCGCGGATCGAGAGGAAGATAGACGGCCCCCGCCTTCAACACCGCTAGAAAGCCGACAATGAGATCGCACGAACGCTCGACGAGGACGCCGACCACGTCTCCAAGGCGGACACCTTTTGAAATTAGATGACGGGCAAGCTTGTTTGCCTTTTGCTCAAGTAAGGCGTAGCTGAGCGCCTCCATTGAGCAACTGACAGCGATATTGTCTGGGCGAGCGGCAGCATGAGCTTCGACCAGGGTGTGCAGGCAAATGTCGGACGGAAAACGTGCAGCGGTGTCGTTAAAATCATGAAGGAGCTGATGCTCCTCCTCTGGAGTTAGAAAACAATAGTCGCCTATCCGTCGCGCTGGCGCATCTGCAATCGCCTCGAGCAACAACTGATAGTGCTGCGCCAGCCGCTCGATGGTGCTAGGATCCCACAAATCCGCGTTGTATACGACATGTAGACGGACACTTTCTTTACTGGCCAAGATACGAAAATCAAGATCGATCCAGATATCGGTCTCGCAAAGTCGGATTTGCGCAGGCAAGCCGGAGAGGTCGACGTCGCATGACGTGAAGCCAAGAGAACTCACCGCCTCTGGAATGAAGTTGAAAACTGCTTGCGCGAGAGGATTGCGATCAGGTGCCGGGGGGAGCTTGAGCTTCTCCAGTAGCAGGGGAAGGGGAAAATACTCGTGGCTGCGCGCGCAGCGCATGAGCTGGCGCACCTGCTGCAAATGGTCGAGGAAAATGGAATTTTCGGAAAGATCCTGGCGTAGGGCCGCCAAGGTCACAAAGTAGCCGAAGGTGCCCGAAAAATTTTCTGCCGGACGACCGAGGCGTGGCACGTAAAGGGTGATGTCGTCCTGGTCGCCATAGCGATGCAGCAGGACGTAATAGGCAGCAAGCAGTACGGTGGCGAGCGTCACTTTTTCTTTATGCGCCAGTCGCTCCAAGCGCGCGACCAGCGGCATCTCAATATTCCCGGAGAAAACTGACCCGGTGTGCGTGGCAAGTGCAGCTCGTGGTCTGTCGGTCGGAAGGGGCAGGTCAGGTTCGTGATCAACAAGCTGACTGCGCCAGTAGGCCCACATGCGTTCTCCGTCGTCGCCGGCAAGGAGGCACTCTTGCCAGGCTACGAAGTCGCCGTAAGGAGACGCCGTGGTCAGACTTGGCATATCCGTGTCGCCGCAGCACGCCTGGTAGTGCCTGCCGAACTCGTGCAAAAAGGTGCGAATGCTGAAGCCGTCGGAAATTATGTGGTGGAAATTGAGGAGGAGAACCTCTTCCGTGGCATTGCGGATGAACAGGTGAGCGCGAAACAACGGCCCATGTTCCAGATCGAAAGGCGAGCGAGCTTCAGCTGCGATGGAGTGATGGTAGTGCGCCTCTTCGAGACCTTGTAGCCGAACGGCATGAAAGCTCAGAGAGGCTGTCTCATGAATGCGCTGAACGACCTGCTCGCCTTCCTGGTGAAAGGTCGTGCGCAGCATTTCATGCCGGTCGATCAATGATTGTAGCGCGCGCCGCAAGGCATCAATCTCGAACGGTGCCTTTAGGCGCAGCTCGACTGGCAAATTGTATTCGCTACCGGTCGTTCGTTTTTGATGATGTATCCAAAGGCCCATCTGACCATGCGACAGCGGACGCGTAACATAACCCATTGCTTTCTCCTGCCGCTTAGTTGTGCGAAGAAGTTACCCCTCCTCTCTTGGAAACGGTTTGAATTTTTTGAGAATAATTCAGTCGTTTATGTGAAACTGTCGTATGACAGAGCACATATTCACTCGAAGTAACAATTTTCAGTGACATGGCAAAGCTAAGAAAAATTCAAAAAGAAGATCGAGGATGACCTGAGACCCATCTTTGCTCCAGTTCAATGGAGAGTCCGGGGTTTCATTGCTCTGAGACCGAAGTTTGGAGCGCCGGAGGCTGGAGTTTTCCGGCTGCGATCATGGTGACGGGCTGGCAGCGCCACCGAGATTTTGCAATGCGATCGGGACATTATATCCGATCGCGCTGTGAGGACGAACCTCGTTGTTGAATCCTGTTTCAGAACACCCATCTGTCTATGTCGTTGAAGGGAATAGGTTTTGCTGATCGGGGTGCGATCCCGCGGGGTACTTCGGGTTCTGTCGCGCACGATGAACAATCTGCTGGGCTCGCGGCTTTCCAAGTTCTGATCGGCTGAAGATCCACGGCCCATCCGGTAGAGGATGAATGCCTTCGATCTCGCCTGCTTCGGCGGCGAGTCTGAGGGTCCTTCGGTGCAACGCCGAGGAGGCGCGCCGCCTTGTTCAGGTTGAGCCATGGCTCGGTCCCATCCGGTACCGGCCGGAAGACCGGGATCTTGTGATGCGATCTGTGTGCGGTGACCCGCTCCCGTGTCCAGCGATTGCCATGCCCGGTCACCAGGCCGTTGCGGTTGAGAATGCCGGCGATCAGATCATCGCTGGCGATCAGCACCAGTTGCCGGATGGCTGCGATGATATCACCAGAGGTGCTGTTGCGCTGTCCACGCCGGCGCTTCGGCAGGCGCAGCTCCGTATGGGCGCCGCCAATCCAGTGGATCAGCAGCACGATCTCGGAGGCTTTATCGTCGATATCGGCGACCACCTCCTGAATGACGGTGCGCACGATGCGCTTCTTGAGCCTGGCGTCCGTCGTTGGCGCCGACCAGACAGCCTGAAGGTCTGTGGCCAGCGCCGTGATGCCCGTTGCCAACACAGGTGATGGCCTCGGCGTCGCGGCATCATGCGCGGCGATCTTGCTCTCGATCTCACCGACACGGATGAGTGCCTGGTTCCAACGCGCTTCCAGTTCCGCCGCGACCAGCCGGTTCTCGGGATCGGCCGCGTCGTATTGCCGGAAGGCCCGGTCGGCAGCGTAGCGGGCAGCCTCAAGATCCCGACTGAGGGCGTCCCGGACCTGGTCACGACGATTGGCAGCTTGCGCCTCAGCTTCGGCAGCGGCAGCAATCGCTCCCGGCTCCACGACTCGCAGGAGCGCTTCCTCAATCGCATCATCGACGCGCAGTCCGCCAAAAGCGATGCATCGCGGCTCGCCATTGTCGAGCAGACCCCGCCAGCAGGAATAGCGCGGAATGTTGTGCTTGATGCCCGTGTACCGCACCGTGAGCTTGCGGCCGCAGCGCCGGCAGCGGACAAGCCCGGCGAGCAGAGCGTCGCCATGCTTGGGCGCCCCGTGATGCCGGCTCGTCGGCACGTTGTCGCTCACCATCTTGCGGATCGCCTCTGCCCTTTCCCAACTGACATAGCCCTCATGGCTGTCCGGGATCAGCGCCAGCCATTCCTCGCGCGTCCTGCGTCGGATACCTGCTCGAACGGCGGATCGCCCAAATCCCGGCGCGGCACGAGTCTTACCATAGGCGTAGGCGCCGCCGTAGATCGGGTTCTCGATCATCCGGTGGATGGTCGCATAGCTCGGCCTGCGCCAGACCACTTCGCCATTGTTGCGCTTGGCGGGCAAATCCAGCCCATGCTCGAGGAACCACATCAAGGCCTGACGCGCGCTGCCGAGCTCAGCAACCTTGTCGAACACCAGGGTAATGGATTCCTGCACACGCCGATCAGGTTCCTTCTCAAGCCGATCGCCGACCTTCACGAAGCCGACAGGGGCTGCGACGACGAGTTCGCCGCGGCGGGCCTTCTCGTAGCGGGCCGACAGCGAACGCTGGCGCAGAAGATCGAGTTCATACTCGTTGAGACTGCCCTTCAATCCCAGCAGCAGCCGATCATTGCCCTGACGCGGCGCATAGACCGTCTCCTGGTCGATCAGCACGGTATCGACGACACGACACATCTCGATAAGCTGCTGCCAGTCGCGGCTGTTGCGGGCAAACCGCGACACCTCCCGTGCCGCAACCGCCCCGACCTTGCCGAGACAGACCTCAGCGACCATCCGATCGAAGCCGGCGCGTACGACGCCGCCGGCGGCGGAACGGCCGAGATCGTCATCGATCGTCTCTACGCGAGACCAGCCAAGGGCCGTCAGGCGGTCGCGCATCGCATATTGAAGCATGCTGCTCTCACGATTGTGCAGGACCTGATGGGCTGACGACTGCCGCACATACAGGATCGCTTTGCGCTCCAGATGATGCGGCCCAATCTTCTCATGCATCATGATCCGCGCCCTCCCGTTTTGCGGCACCCTCGCCGTCGACGTGCCCGAGGATCAGGCTGACCATCAGCTTCGTCACTGATCGGCGCGCCTCGGCCGGCAGCGCCTGCCATTGCGGCGTCTGCACCGTGTCGGCGTCGTTCGGCTTCGGGAACAGATCGAACTGGTATGTCGTGGGCTGGCGCGGCATGGACATCTCCCCGATTCGCCTGACAGCCCAATGCTGCGCCCATCTCCGGCGATTGCGATGGGGCGCCCGTGTCGTGGAGCAGTTTCGCAAGGGTGCCCAGCGCGGCAAGGTAGACGTGCGGAGCAGTCGTGATGCGCCAGCTCGCGCTGAGGCTCCGATCGAACATCCACCCAGGAACCTCCAGCCAGCGATCCGATACCCGGCCAGAAAGACTGCAGCGGAAAACCTCTGCTTCTTTCTTGTCGATCACTTCATGAATATGGACCTGGCGACCCGCCCAAGGATGCAATGGATAGAGAAGCTCGCGCTCCGGGCCGGTCCCGTGGGTGTTCCGTCGCCGAGTTGTTGTATCGACGCCAATCCTCCAACTTTTCACGGGAATCCGCAAGCGACAGGAACCAGTGCGCGTTTAAGCATTCGGCCCTGAGTTTGCTATTGAAGGCCTCGATATAGCCGTTGTCGGTAGGCTTTCCCGGCCGCGAGAAGTCGAGCGTGACGTCGTTGGCGTAAGCCCACAGATCAAGGTCCCGCGAGATGAACTCACTGCCATTGTCGACCCTGATCGTCTTCGGATAGCCGATCTGGCCGCATACGCGTTCGAGTGTCTGCACCACATCCTCGCCGCGATAAGTGAAGCGCGGGTCGGTCGCCGGACAATAGCGCGAATGGGTGTCGACGATGGTCAGGATGCGCAGCTTCTTGCCCGTCGCAAGCTGGTCATGGACAAAATCCATTGCCCAGACATCGTTCGGTCCGACAGCTCCCTGGCGGTCCTCCCTTGTGCGCGCGCGCGAAATCTTTGGGGAGGAGAACCGATCGCTCTTCAAGATAAGCGATAAGGAGTGCGAGGATCAGCAATCGACGACGAAGCCGTGGCTCGAGCAACTCGCTATCGGTCAGCTGCTTGGCGAGCGCGCGCACTTGCTCAACGAGCATACGATGCGCCGACTTTTGGGCCGAGAGCATGAGGTCACATGCAATGGGGTCATCCCAGATCGTGCCATTGCGAATCCGCGCTGCGCTCCACCAGACGTCCTGGGCGGCGATCTCAGCACCGACGGACAAGCTTCGGATCGGTCTGCAGACCGGCATATTGTCCGGACCGACAAAGTCCGGTTCGTGCGCACAGCGGAAGAGATGGATGCGCCCGGGAGCCGCGCGATAGACAAGAGGCACGCCGCCCCAGCTCCAAAGCCTCTTATGCAGCTCGGCAAATTCGCCGTCATCGACTGCGGTGCTTTCGTCGAACACAAAGGCTTGCGCGACTGGAGCACGCCCATGCCGTGCAGCCTCGAAGAACACGGCACGCGCGCCATAGTCGCGTGCTTTCTCCATAACCGCAACTTCCTCGGGCGCGCGTCCCGAAGGCTGATAGCTATCGACCGCCAGCAGTCCATCGACGCTCGGAAAGCCACGACCTTCGCCAATCACGAACAGCCAGTCGGCCTCCGAACGAGGTCGGTCCGTCTCATCTAGAGTCATGACCGCCACCAGTGCGATGTTGGTCGTCGACGACCGCTGCGCGGCGCAGCTCGCGCGATCACTTCTGCCGCTTCTTTTTCGAGAGCGCGAAGCCTTCCTTGAGGAGATCAGTCATACTGATCCCCTCGGACACCGCGAAACCTTTGAACTCTTTCTTGAACGCAGGGCTGACCTTGAAGTTGAGCGACTCTTTTTCGCTCTCCAGTGCGCTGCTTTCGGTCCGCCTGCTGGCCAAAGCCGCCCCCTTTGGCGCGGCGACTACCACCCCCGGTCGCGCGACACCGAGCAACGATACAGATTTCTGCCTTTCTTGCAATCCCGAAAGCCAGAAATCCTCCTACCCCGAAAGGCTGAAATACGGAATTCTGGATCGGGAGGTCCGTCCCTGCATGACCCATCGTCGGTCGCCAACGCTCGCCAAAAACTGCCAAAGTAAGATCCTGTCCGGGCACTCATCTGGAGGTTGCTAACCGCTGCAGCTACGGCGAACCCCGAGAAAAGCTAGCGCGCTGTGCAAACCGCCCGGCAACCAGGCAAGATCAATCGTCGGTCCAGTGCGACAGAATCGAGCTTGACCGGCACCTCGTTAGAACAAATAGCGAACATAGACAAGGCCCATACATGAGGCGCATACCCCAGCGTCACGCGTGCCACCCCTAGTTTGGGTTCTCCTCCGGCCGCTATCCGACCTCGTCAGCGAGGTCGGATACGCGACAAGGTCCGCCTCAGGTCCGCGCTGTAAACCGGCGGACCACGTGACGACCCTGCGCCGGGTCCGCGCTCAATTCGCGCCTCCCAGTTCCAGGCGCAGCCATTCCGTCAGTTCCTCGTCTAGTTTCGCATCGACATAGACATCGGAACGCGGGGCCGTGCCCGCCTTCACGTCGAGAACCAGATGCAGGCCGACCGCATAGCCATAGGGTCCGGCCTGTTCGGTCATGCCCTTGAGCTTCCAGATGTCGCCGTCGAAGTCCTTGTTGGTCGACCTCTTCACCTCGACTACCAGCAGATTCTCACGCTTGCCCACCCGATGCACGATTAGGTCGGGGACGATGGCGTCCTTGCCGACCAGCTCGTCATCGCTGAGCCCATACCGGAGCCGTTTAATGACGTCCTCGCGCCGGTTCCATTCGAGGTCAATCGACCAGCCCTCATACTGCCCATGCAGCAGATGCCGGATCCGGGCGACGAGCGCGCGCTCGGCCGGGTCGGCGTAAGCCACGTCCTTGTCCGCAACAAGGGTGCGGACCGCAGCCGCGAAGATTGCCAGTATTGCTTGCAATTCGCACCTCATGCCATCCACTTATCACGAAACACTTCGGAGCAAATCGGGAGGTCGAACGTGCAGATCGAAAAGGCGCAGCTTCAGGACTACGGCGTCTATCTCAAGGACAAGTCGCGCCCCCCAAGTCGCGGCGGCAACAAACGCGCCTGGCACCAGCACGTGATCACCATCGATGGCGAGCGCTATTCCTTCCTTGCCCCTTGGTCGGGCAAGTTCGTCTACAAGGGCGAGGCCGTCAGCTTCGAGTGGGACTGGGACGAAACAGGCAAGTACAGAAACGCCAACTGCGTGTCCGTCGTCGCCTGGGGCGCCGACGGCAAGCCAATGCGAAGAGGCGAGCGCGGCACCAAACCTTGGCGAACTGCCGACACACGCATGCCGGCACGGCGCAGTGAATGGAACGACTGATCATCGGACGCCCCCCAGGGCGTAGTCACCTCAATGTCGACGTTCTCCAACGTGATAAAAATTCTACGTGGAGATGCGCATCAACTCAGTTCCAGCTTTGCTAAGAATTCGTCCCACTCGCGCTTAGACATTGAGGTGTCGAGTTGCTCGACGTGTTCGCCCGCAAGCATGCGGCCCAGTGCTTTGAGCGCCTCCCCGGAAAATGTCGCTGCTTCCAGTCGATGCTCGCGAAAAGCTTCGTAGGTCAGCGGGACCCATTTTTCCAGAATGTCCAAAATTACCTCTGCGTACACCCTGATCTCATACTGCGCGTGCGGATCGGCGCGAAGCCGGACAAAGTTCATGAGGTTGTGCAGGTCGGTTTTCCAGTACCACTGGGTATAGAAATTGAGCGATAGGTTCATCCGAGCAAGCTCTCGTGCTAGCCCTTGTCGGTCATCGCGAATCTGCTGGCCGCCTTCATCATGGTTCAGCAGATCGAGATAGTGATCGTAGTTGCGTTGCGCATCGTCTGTGAGAGTCGCAGCTCCCACGACTTCACCGCGACCTTGGCGATTTTGTACTGATTGTGCTGACAGATGTTCCTGGGCGGGAATGTAGAATTCGCGATCGAGAATAGAATAGCGCGCCGAATATTCATTAACGTTCGCCATCCGATGCCGGATCCACTGGCGGGCGACGAAGATCGGCAACTTTACGTGGAACTTGATTTCCGCCATTTCGAACGGTGTCGTGTGCCAGTGGCGGAGCAGATAGTGGATTAGGCCCCGATCTTCAGAGACTTTCTTGGTGCCCCGGCCATAGGAGACACGGGCTGCCTGCACGACAGCGCCGTCGTCGCCCATGTAGTCGATGACTCGTACAACCAAGATATCACCTTCATCACGGATGGCGGCGAAGAGGTCCGTTCACTCGCCGAGATGATCACGCCGGCGAGTGAGCATGTGCTGGACTGGTTCCACATTACCATGCGGATCACGGTCCTTCGCCAGTTCGCGCAAGGCCTCGAAAACCATGACGAGCAGGCCGGACAGGACCTGCTTGAAGCCCTGCGCAGGATCAAATGGCATCTGTGGCATGGCAATAGCTATCGTGCCCGTGACGAAATCGCCGACCTGCAATTCGATGCGGAAGGTCTGGAACAGGCTATCCGAACATGCGCAAGTTCCTGACTGCCATCGGCGACTTCCAAGCCTACATCGCCGCCAACAGCGCGAGCCTGATCAATTACGGCGAGCGATATCGGTCCGGCGAGCGGATATCCTCGGCCTTCGTCGAGGCCACCGTCAACGCCGTCATCAGCAAGCGCTTCGCCAAAAAGCAACAGATGCAATGGAGCCGGACGGGCGCGCATCTTTTGCTGCAAACCCGCACGCAGACCCTCGACGGCTCCCTCCGCTTGACCTTCCGGCAATGGTATCCCGGCATGGCCAACGACAATCACGAGCACAGAGAAACGGCCCGCGCCGCATGACCGCCACAAGCGTTGTTCACGGCTTCAGCTTGGCGCCCTGGATCTGACGCGCCCCAAGACGCTCGCTTTCGGCCATTCGTGCCATCTCCCGCTCGCCGCTGCGAGCAGCGGCGTAAAACTTGGTGGCCTGGTCGAGCGAGGCCTGCGCCGATTTCGGCACCGATGGGTGCTCGAACGGCTTGCGTGCGGCGGAAGCGCGCAACATGGCGCGGGCGCCGTCCTCGCCGAAGCGGGCTTTGACCTCCGCCGCAAAACCCGCGACCTCACGTGCGATGTCGGGATCGCCAGACAGCGTCTTGACGGCCTCGGCGCGCCCGTTGTCGTCCTTCGCCGCAGCCACCTTGCCAAGTGCCTGCCTGGCGCCAGCAGAGAGGTTCGCAACCGGGGTGGCGTCCGCCTTCATCTGCTGTTCAACGCTCCCGCGATAATCCTGCGCGGCCCGGACCTCGGCTTGCGCCCCGCGGGTGATGTTAGGCCCGATCGCCGCGGCGGCCCGGACCGCCCCTTACGTTCCTCGCGGGCTTTGGCCCCGGCAAAGAAGCCCTCGCGGCCGCGCAATTCGCCGAGCTGGGCTGGATCTGAGGCGAGACGCCGGGCAGCACTCGTGGCGCCGTCGCGTGCGATGATCTGGTCGAGCCGCGCCGTGGCGGCCTTAGCATCGCGATAGGCTGTCTGGAGGTAGATCGTGCGGTCAGTGCGCTCGCGCCGCACCTGGGCAGGCCTTCGCGTTGCCACGTCCCTCGCCGAGTCGGCGGTGAACTCAATCGTCGAGAAACGTATGGTCAAGAAGCAGCAGATGCGCTGGTGGCTCCACGACGCGCATATGCTCATGCAGGTCCGGACGGCCGAGATCAATGGCGAACTTCACGAGAGGTTGCGGGCACCGTTTCGACGGCCAGAGTCAAACGTGCCTTTTCTTTTCAAGCCTAAACCTCCCCTTCTGCGCGCCGCCTGACCCCAAAGAAATTACCGGTGTCACGCCTTCTGTGCTTGCCCTTCCTTCTACACGGATACCGCATGGTCCATTGGTCACTTTAAGGCAACATACCGTGCAGAACAAAGCAATTGAAGCGGTCGAAGGTTCGAGGGACATTTACCGAAGAGCAAACGGCATCCGGCCTGCCCCGTAAGCAAAGTCGCTAAGATTAACGGTCGAAAATGATCAAAATCCCTGCAGTGCGAGAATTTACGGAAGGAGCCCAGCGAGCATGTTGACGCGCACGAATCCCAAGGGCCGGGCTTCGTCATCAGGAACAGTAAGCTCAAAGATGGGGACCGATAACACAGGGCCGAATAAGCGCAAGCGCCCGATGTATATCCAGACGTGGATGGTGCGCTGAGGCCATGGGCTGGTAAGCTACTGCATTTTGGGTGTTGGCGTGGTCCGCTCGATAATGGGGCTGCATTTCCAAAGAGTTCGGAGCGATCTAGATCGCGATCTCCAGATATTAACGGCTGGAACTGGTCTATCCAGCATTATTGACCAACAGGCTACTGAACACCACGCATGGTCCGCCGCTGTCATATGTCCCGCGACCAGACCAACTCTGAAAGGTAAGCCTCATGACGCTCCGGTCGACCGCCAATCCCGACCTGGTCACCTTGTTCGACAACAAGGCGCGCTGGAACTTGCCTGACCACCGCCGTAGTGGTTTCCACAACCTCCACACCACGATGCGGTATGCCATATCGCTACGCGCCCCAGGCGTATTGCCGCTCCAGAAACAGATCGACTGGACCATTGGCGAGCGGCCGGAGATCGCGCGTTTCCTCGCCATGCCGCATTTCTCCGCTTTCATCGTGGTGCGCGACCAGCGCATCCTCTACGAGCGCTATGCGCCGGATTTCGGGCCCGACAGGCCACATACCATTATGTCTATCACCAAGACGACACTCAACCTGATGCTCGGCCGCGCGGTGGCCGACGGCCTCGTCAATCTCGATGAACGAGTAAGCACGTATCTACCGGAGATCGGTACGGGATACGCCGACGCGACCGTTAAGGCGGTCGCCGACATGAACGTTGTGAACGACTTCAACGAGGACTACAGCGACCCCTACACTTCGGCGTTCGACATGGATGCCGCCAACGGCTGGCGCCTGCCGGCGGAGGGTCGGAGAGAAGGCACTACGCGCTCCTTCATCTGCGGCATAACCGCAGACGACCTGTCGAATCGTACCGGCGAGGTGCTGTATAAGTCATCTAACAGCGATGTCATCGGCTGGATCATCGAGCGCGCCAGCGGCCGGACGTTACGCGACTGGCTGATCGAGATCGTCGAGGCGGCGGGCCTCGAGGGATGCTTCCACATCACCTGCGACCGCGAAGGTGTGCCGCTGGTCTCCGGTGGCGCTTGTCTCACCGCCCGCGATCTCGCACGCTATGGACTGCTCTTTGCGCGCAAGGGCGAGGGTATCGACGGTCGCCGTGTCGGCGACGCGGCTTTCATCGAAGACACGCGGCGGAATCCAGGCCCTTCCTGGGCGAAGCCGCGTGACTGGATGCGTTATAGTCGCCAAACGTTCACCGACGGCACCTGGCTCGGTCACGGTGGTTACGGCGGGCAATTCATGCTTGCAAATCCTGACACCGGCACCGTCGTCGTCTACTTCAGCGTGCTTGAGAACAAGAGCGCCTCCGATACGAACCATTTCACCCCTATGGTGAAGATGATGGAGGAGCTCGCTGCGCAATAATGTAGTGGTTGTGAATTCGCGCCGACCTTGTGGGGGGGGGTAGTCAGTAGCATGCCACGGCATTCCTTTGCGTCGTTAAACGGTCTGGAATCGCGCAAATCGGCGGTTTCGGTGGAAATACTTGAAGACCAACAAGAAAGGGGACTGAAATGACAATGAATCGACGTGAAATTCTCAAGAGTGCCTTAGGTTCGTCCGTTGCCATTGCTGGACTGAGCTGGTCCAGCCTACAGGCAGTCGCAAAGCAGGCAACTCAGAACACGCTAACCTGGATTTGGGACATAGCGTACCAGAACATGAATCCCGCCGCGAGCTATTCGGCCGAAATTTATCTCCTCGGTAGCGTCTACGAGACCCTATTGGAATACAAGGACGGCAAGGTCATGCCGAAACTCGCGACCGCTTGGGAGCGCGCAGAGGGTGGCAAGACCTGGACCGTCAAATTGCGCGAAGGGGTGAAATTTCACGATGGCTCGCCGCTGAATTCGGCGGCGGTCAAGAAGTCATTCGAATATACGCGTGATCTTGGGAAGGGCGCGAGCTACCTATATGCTGGCCTGGCAAATGTTGAAACGCCGGACGAACACACCGTCATCTTCCGTTTCAAGGACGTCATCGCCTTCGATTTAGTGGCAAGTGCACAATACGCTGGTTTCGTTATCGGCCCCGCAGGCATCGACAAGGGCGACGAATGGCTGAACCAGGGCAATGCGATCGGCACGGGCCCCTACAAGTTGACAGATTTCCAGCAGGGGAAGCTAGCCGTCCTTGACAAATTCGAAGATTACTGGGGCGGATGGGAAAGTGGCCAGTTCGACCGCGTCCTTCATCCCTATGTGGCCGAAGCGTCGACGCGCATTCAGATGATCCGATCCGGCGAAGCGAACATTTGCCCCCGTATTCCGGCTTCGCAGATCGAGAGCCTGAGCGCCTTACCAAAGGTATCGATCGAGAACAGTCCGAGCTGGCGCTCACAGTTCTACTACATCAACACCCAAAAATATCCCACCGACAACCTGAAATTCCGCCAGGCCTTGTTGCATCTTTGGGACCACGAGTCGGTGCTAAAGGACATCTTTCATGGCATCGCGAAAAAATCGGTTGGTCCCGTCGTATCATCCTTATGGGGTCATGGAACATACGACGTGGGCACATATGATCCACAAAAGGCGCTATCACTCCTTCAAGAATCGGGCGTTCCTAAGAAGGATTGGAAGATAAAAGCGCTGTACTACGCAGGTAATCAAGAGCAGATCGATTCAATAGAGCTGTTCAGGGCCAACGCCGAGGCTGTCGGTCTTGAAGTCGAGCTTGACTTGGAACAAGTGACTACCACCTTTCTTAGCAAGGCGCGGTCACCTGAAACCACAGGTCACCTGAACGCGATGGTAACTTGGCCAGGTTATCCGTCCCCACAGGACCTGTTAGGAGTGTGGAAGACCGAACAGAAACCCGTCTGGAACCTCTCCTATTACCACGATGAAGAGTACGACCGTCTGATAGGCGAGGGCTTCAAATTGGAAGGCGCCGACAGAGACGCTGCGGAAAAGGTTTATATCGCCGCGCAAGACAGGCTGATGCAGAACGCGGTAGGCATCTTCTATGCCGACGTAAACCGGGTCGCTGCCTATTCCTCTGATATCAAGGGAATGGACCAAGCCAACAATCCCGCCTACGAATGGCTCTCCCTCTATAGACTGAGCAGATAGGCCTTGAGCACGCGGAAAGTAACGGGGGGCATCATGCCTATGGCAACGTACTTGGCTCAGCGAATATTGATGATCATTGGCGTCGTATTGGGCGTCGCGACTATAATGTTCGTCCTGAGCCGAGTGCTCGCCCCCTCACCGGCGGAATTGATGCTGGGGGGGCGCCCCCCCGTAGAGATGATTGCCAAAGTGAATGCCGAGCTCGGACTCGATAGGCCACTCGCGGTTCAATATCTCGATTTTATCGGCAATGTCCTCCGCGGAGAGTTCGGCAATAGCCTGCTAACCAAACGGCCCGTGCTGTTGGAGGTGCGCGAGCGATTTGGCGCGACGTTCGAACTTACCACCTTGGCGATGGTGCTCGTTCTGCTCATTGGCATTCCGATCGGAATTCTTTCCGCTGTAAGGCAGAACTCGATCGTGGACAATGTCGTCCGGACCGTCTCGGTTGCCGGGGTCGCCATACCCTCTTTCATCCTGGCGATGTCACTGCAGCTCCTCTTTTACGGCGCGCTCGGATGGCTACCGCTCCAGGGTCGCGTGGATACTTCAGTCGGTTTGGGTGACCCGATCAGGCCGATCACCGGCCTGTTCCTTATCGATGCCCCTCTTACCGGGAATTGGGAGGGTTTCACGAGCGCTCTAGCACACATCGCCCTACCACTCCTCACCTTGACGATCCTGCTGCTTGCTGCCGTGACACGCATCACGCGCAACATGATGATCGAGGTTCTAAAGGAGGAATATATTCGGACGGCGTTTGCCTATGGTCTACCGAAGTCCGCGATCTATTATCGATATGCGTTGAAGGCCACCCTCATACCGATCCTGACGGTCGTTGGGTTGACCTATGGATACCTTCTGGGCGGAGCCGTTGTGGTCGAGTCTGTCTTCGACTGGCCAGGGCTGGGTGCCTTTGTCGTCTCGTCGATCGCGCAGAACGACTACCCCGCCTCGCTGGGCGCCACACTCTTTCTGGCCGGCACATACCTCTTGGTCAATCTTATCGTCGACCTTCTGTATGCGGTCGTCGATCCCCGGCTCAGAACAGCGTAACGGAGATGATGATGCAAACCGATGTCATCGAGTGGCCCGGCCGGCTAATCCGTGCAAGAGCATTCTTCGGAAAGCACCGGCTGTTCGTTTTTGGCGCGACCATCCTCCTGGTGGTGGTTTCAGGTGCCGTGCTGGCCACCTGGATTGCGCCCTATGAGCCGACCAAAATCATGATGTCGGAGCGGCTTTTACCACCCGGCGCCGATCATCTGATGGGTACGGATCGCTTCGGCAGGGACATCTTTGCCAGGGAGCTTCATGGAGGAAGGATATCGCTGCTCGTCGGCCTTTGTGTTGTCCTTCTATCCTTAGTTATCGGCGTTCCCATCGGACTTTTGGCAGGGTATTTCGGTGGCAGGACCGACCTTCTTTTGATGCGTGTAGCAGATGTCTTCTTGGCTTTTCCGCCCCTGCTGTTGCCGATCGCAATCATTGCTGCACTTGGTCCTGGCATTTGGAGCGCTGTGATCGCACTCGGTGTCTCATGGTTCCCAGGAACGGCTCGCATTATGCGCGGCGCAGTTCTGCGGGTGCGCGAGGAACTTTACATCGGCGCCGCGCGAACGATCGGTTTCGGGCATCTGAGCATTCTGGTTCGCCACGTCCTGCCAAACTCGCTGACGCCGGTGATCGTTGCGGCCTCGGCGGATTTTGGCTACGCGATCCTGGCCGGTGCATCGCTGAGCTTTATCGGCTTGGGCGCAAGGGCTCCTGCGGTGGAATGGGGGCTGATGGCGGCGGATTCCCGGGTCGACTTCCTCGATCACTGGTGGACTGCGCTGTTTCCGGGTCTGGCCATCTTCGTGACAGTGCTTGCGCTCAATCTCGTTGGCGATGGCCTCCGTGATATTCTGGACCCAAAGCAGGGGCGACAGGAATGAGCGATGCGGTTCTTCAGGTGAACGGTCTCGGCGTGACTTTTCCCGGCCTTTTTCGATCGACTTCGATCCTGCGCGGCGTTGATTTCGAAGTTGCCGCAGGCGAAGTGCTCGGCTTGGTGGGCGAGTCGGGCTGCGGGAAGTCCATGACCGCGAGTGCCTGTCTTGGCATGGTGCCGCCGCCCGGCTGCGTCACCGGCAGCATCAGGATCGACGGGCAGGAGGTCGTTGGGCGACCCGAGTCCGAACTGCGTGTCATGCGCGGCAGCCGCGTTGCGATGATCTTCCAAAATCCGATGCGTTCCATGAACCCGTTCTTCACGCTCGGGCGGCAGATGATCGATGTCATTTGTTGCCACCGACCCGTCGGCCGGGCCGAAGCGCGGTCCGTGGCCTTGAGCGAGCTCAAGGCCGTGCGCATCCCTGACCCGGAGCTTGCACTTGAGAAGTACCCGCACCAGCTGTCAGGCGGACAGATCCAGCGTGCCCTGATTGCGCTCGCGCTTGCCTGCCAGCCGCGTCTTTTGATCGCTGATGAGCCGACGACGGCGCTTGACGTGACCATCCAGGCACAAATCGTCTGGCTCCTGCGGCGCCTGGCCGATGAGAAGGGCCTTGCCGTCGTGTTCATCACACACGATCTCGGCATCGTTTCGCAACTTTGCGACCGCGTGGCCGTCATGTATGCAGGCCGGATCGTTGAGATGGGCAACGTGGAGGCGGTGATCGACCAGCCTCGCCATCCCTACACGGCAAAGCTGCTTGGTACGGTTCCCGTAGTTGGCCGCGGTACCCGCGATCTCGTCTCAATCCCCGGCCATGTACCCGATCCTGGGGTAATACCGACGGGCTGCGCGTTTCACGACCGGTGCGACCGGGCGACTGGCATCTGCGCAGAGGCCGACCCACCGGCCCGGACCTTAGGCGAGGACCACCTGGCGCTATGCCATCATGCCGTTCGCCATCAGCAGGTCACGGAGGCACCATGAACGCCGCACCCCCCGTTCGCCTGGTCTCCGTGGAGGGCCTGTGCAAAGTCTATCCCACGCGCCACGGCGCCATAAAGGCCTTGGACGACATCAGCTTTCAGATCGCGCCGGGCCAGACGCTAGCACTCGTGGGCGAGTCGGGCTGCGGCAAGAGCACGCTCGCCTCTGCACTCTTGGGGCTTATGAAATTCGATGCAGGCACAATCGAGATCGGCGGCAATATAGTCACCGCCCACCTGCACGGGACCACAATGCCCCCACGTCGCGACGTCGGCGTGGTGTTCCAGAACCCGCATTCCTCGCTCGATCCGAGGATGAAGGTGCGCTCGATCGTCGGCGAACCGCTGAGCGGTATTTTAGGCATGCGGGGCGAAGCCGTCACCCGGCGCGCCAGCGAATTGCTAAGCCAGGTTGGACTCGGTGCGGACTACCTCAACCGCTATCCCCATCAGCTCTCGGGTGGGCAGATGCAGCGCGTTGCCATTGCACGTGCGTTGGCGCTCGAACCACGGCTGCTGGTGCTCGACGAGCCTACCGCGGCGCTCGATGTCTCCGTGCAAGCCCAGATTCTGAAGCTTCTTAAAGCTCTCCAGGCCAGATCAAACGTCAGCTACCTGTTCATTACGCACGATCTTGGTGTCGTCGACTACATCGCCCACCGCGTTGCGGTCATGTATCTTGGCCGGATCGTTGAGAGCGGGTCCGTTGATGAGGTCTTCGCCGATCCGCGCCACCCGTACACGCGGGCATTGCTCGACGCCGTGCCGGTCATCGATCCTCGGCGACGGCGCCAGTCCCCACCGCTCGACGGCGAGGTCCCAAGCCCTCTCAACCGCCTTCCCGGCTGCGCTTTTGCACCACGTTGCCGTTGGGCGACCGACTCGTGCCGCGCTTCCGCCCCGGAACTGTTCGAGGAAGAAGGGGGGCGAGTTCTTGCCTGCTTTCATCCTTTGAATGAAGGAAAGTCAGCATGAAAAACTGCACGAATATGCAATTCAGCAGGCCGTCACGGCCGTTCACGGACCCTTTCGTGAACAACTATCTGTCCGATTTGCGAGATGCGGTCGATCACGTCCGCTCAAAAAACGCAAAGGGCGCCTTTAACCCCCGGACGTATTGAACGTCTGGATGTCTGGAGGGATACGCTTCGAACGGTTGCCTCTCTTACAAGCCGCCAGATCAATGTGCGGCGGACCGACGGGGACTTTCATGGGTTTCCTCTGACGCATACCACGCTGACTGCTCCATACGTCATGATCTTCGTGTCAAGTGCGCTGCAGCGCTTTGACCTCTGCTGGAGATTGCAAACCGGGGTCTTCTTCATTCCCGAATCGATGGAACGACCATTACCGGAAAAGTGTTCAAGGACATCGATGAAAACCTGATGCCCATCATTGCCGTCGTGTCTACGCTGATCGTGAGCGTCTCATGGGTGCGATCCGCCTTTCTCAAAGTCGGACAGCTGCTTGAGAAAGCTCTTCGAACTGAACTTCGGCCGCTGTCCTTCAGCGGCCGAGCCGTTGGCCACCATCACTGCCCCGGACTACGGAAAATTAGCATTGCCACCTAACGGCAGATGATCCGGTTACGCCGATTAATTGTGCTTAGGTAGCGCCGAATACCGTTGGCGGCCGACAACTGAATGCTTCGAGTTTCATCATTCCAGGATATCAGCCAGCCAGCGCCGCAGCGCTAGTATCGGAGCGGTCACAGATCGCGACTTCGTGGTCACAAGGCAGTATGAGCCCAGGTGGACATTCGTCGACAAGACCTCTACGAGTTCACCTGTCTCGATATGCTGGTCGACAAGAAGGCTTCCTGTCATCGCAACGCCCTGTCCAAGTAGCGCCGACTCGATCGTCTGCTGACCGTTCCACAGCTTGGGGCCGCGTAGGGACAGCGGTCCGGAACGTCCAAGACGGTCGAACCACCGTTCCCATTGGCCAGTCGACTCTTCATGGATGAGCGGCAGTTTCAGAAGTTCATCAACGCACGACACCGGCCCGTGACGGCCAAGGAAGCTTGGGCTAGCCACGGGAAACATGCGGGGACGATTAAGCACCTCCACATGGCATCCCTCGCGCTCCTCGCCATCGAACAGGAACACGATCTCCGCATCAGCCTCGTTCGTCGTCAGATCGGGACGCCGCCGTGTCGGCCGCAGGGCGACATCACACCGTGGAAGGTAACTCTCAAGATCAGGCAGCCGAGGAAGCAGCTTGATCGATGCGATGCCCGGCGTACACCAGATATCCAGCTGCGTTGGCAGATCGGGCTTCAACTCGGACGTGGCTAGTGTAATTGCTTCAAACGCCCGACATATTTTCTGATAGTAACGTTCACCTGACCCGGTAAGCGTCAACCCCCTCCCGTTACGCTCAAAGAACGCTACTCCGAGACGGTTCTGAAGGTTCTGGATGTGGCGCGAGACGGCCGTATGGCTAACAGAAAGCTCGTCTCCGGCCGCGCGGACACTGCCGGTCCGGGCAACGGCTTCAAACGCGCGAAGCGCGATAAGTGGTGGCAGACGGTGGCTCATCTCTCGAAATTTACCCAGACCTCAACCTCGGTTATCTCGGCCAATTGGTCACTTATAGTCAACATATCCTCGTGAACAAAGCAATTGTCGCGCTTGCCGCCTGGGAGGACATTCGCCGCGTCGAACAGCAGTGACTGCAGCAGACGTAGAGATCGCAGATTCCAAAGGCTTAATGATGACTGAAATCCCTGCAGGACGAGAATTTCTCGGCTCTAATCCCCGCGAGCATGTGACCAATGTGATCACGCGCACTGACCACATCGAGGTATCGCAGGACGGCGATCTGATCTTCGACGGTTGCAGGGCCGAGGATCTGCTCTCAGAATTCGGCTCTCCGCTTTATGTGGTGAGTGAGCAAACGCTGCGCGAAAACTTCCGCCGGATGAAAGGCGTCTTCGAAAGGCTCTGGCCGAACAAGGTCGTGGTCATGTACGCCATCAAATCGAACAACAATCCGGCGATCCGGGCCGTCATCCATCAGGAGGGCGGTGGTGGCGACTGCTTCGGCCTGGGCGAACTGCACTCCACGTTCATGGGCGGTGCCGATCCCGAGCGGGTCGCCATGAACGGCAGCAACAAGACGCAAGCCGAATTGCGCGCCGCCATTCACAAGGGCGTCAACGTCAACATCGATGCGGTGGATGAGATCCGCATGCTGGATGCGATATGCGCGGAGCTTGGAACGGTCGGGTCCGTCGCCTTGCGCATCAAGAGCGCTCCGGAAAGCCTGGCAGGTTCGTCAAGTGACTACTTGGGGCTGACCAGCGACGTCAGGCAGTTCCTGCTGCGGGAGAAGTGGGGATTTTCGGTCGACTCCGCCCTTGATCTGGTTCCCCAAATCCTAACCTGTCGGAACCTCCGGCTGCGCGGCTTCAGTCTTCACACGCCTCGATTTACGCAGGATCCCGAGCTGTTCGCTGCGTGCACACGCGACTTTGCAGAAACGATCATTCGGATCCGCGAAGCCACGGGCTATGTCCCAGAGCTTATCGATATCGGCGGTGGCTGGCCTCGAGACCGCGACCCGGAATCGCGGACGCACACGCTAAACAGCTCTTCGGTCGAAAACTTTGCTGAAGCGGTTGTGGCCTCACTTCTCGACACATTCAGGTCGCACCAGTTGCCTATTCCAGAGCTTCGCATGGAGCCTGGGAGATTTATTGTCGGTAACGCTGTGGCGCTGCTGGGCCGAGTAGGTCAGATCAAGCGGGACTGCGGGATGGTGTGGGTCAACGTTGACTTCAGCACCAACAATCTGCCGCGTATTGATACGGCCGGCAGCGCCTACCACTTCCTGCCTGCGAGCGGGATGGATAGGGCCTATGCCGAGCTAGCCCAAATAGTCGGATCGACCTGCATTGACTCGCGTATGGCTCACAATTGGGCAATTCCCAAATTGGCCACCGGCGAGCCTGTCGTAATCTTGGATGCTGGAATGTACGCCGATTCGGCATCGACGCAGTTTAATAGCGTTCCTCGACCTGCCACGGTGATGATCTGCAATGGCACGGTTCATATGATCAAGCGGCGGGAAACCGTCGAGGATCTTTATCAAAATACCTCCATACCCGATCACTTGTTGCCCAAGTAACGGCTTCGTCAGAATTTACGCGATGACCGGGAGTTCATCAATGAACGATATTGACGAGATAAGCCTTAACCATTTCAGCTTCACCGTAGAAGACCTCGACAGGACTGTCTCGTTCTTCGAGCAGGTTTTCAACTTTGAAATCCTTACGAAAGGCCCCCGCGGCACGGCGATGATACGCGCCGTGACAGGGTTGGACGAGGCCGACATCGTTGTGGCCTTCATGAAGGGACCAGGCTTCGTCATCGAGTTCATCGAGTATGTAGGCCAGCTTAGGAGCCGGCGAATGGATATGCGCCCATGTGACGCGAGTTTCGCGCATCTTGCCTTGAATGTGCCTGATCTCGAGCAAGTGCAGAAGCGAGCGGAAGGATATGGTGGTCGGCCTCTTGGAAAGATCGGGACCGTTGACACAGGGCCGAACAAGGGCAAACGCCTGATGTACATCCAAACATGGGACGGTGTAACTGTGGAGATCATGGGGGAACCGTCACCCTGACGGTCCCAGCAGAGGGAGTGACCAGTTCGCATTGGCGGCGCATTGAAAGGGTGCGGTGGAGGTGACATGCACGACTTTGGTGGACGAGTCCTATGGCTGACAGGAGCGAATGGCGTGATTTCCCGCGAGATCGCGCGCATCTTCTTATGCCTAGGCGCTTTCTGCGTCCTGACGGACCTGGACGAAACCGGCATCAAGGATTTCGCAAGGGAACTAGACTCGACGGAGGAAAGGGTAGTCGGCATCAAGCAGGATGCCGGGAAGTCCGTGGATGCTGATGCGGTGGCCGCCGAGATCAACAGGCGTTTCGGCAAGCTTGACTTTCTGGTGACCAGCGCGGGTCTTTACCGCGACCAGATGATTCACGACATGACTGACGAACAGTGGAAGCTCAGCACTGCGGTAAACCTCGACGGGGTGTTCTTCACTTGCCGCGCTGCGATCCCCTTGCTTGCCAAAGGCGGTGCGGTTGTGAACGTGGCCTCAGTAGCTGGTCATTGCGGAAGCTACAACCACTCGAGCTATGCAACTTCCAAGGGGGGCGTGTTGACTTTCACGCGCTCACTGGCTTTGGAACTTGCTCCCGATGTTCGGGTGAATGCTGTGTCCCCCGGCCTCATAGATACGCCGATGGTCAAGACCCTGCTCGAAAAGCAGGGGCAGCAACTAATCGCTTCGACGCCGCTCAAGCGCATGGGCCGGCCACAAGAAGTGGCGCAGACCGTGGCGTATCTTTGCTCGGATTGGGCCAGCTTCATCACCGGCGAAACTGTCCACATCAACGGCGGTCGCTACATCGCCAGTTGATGCCTCCAGCGAACGCTCAGGAAAACGTCTCATAATTAGGATGTCGGCAGTATGAAAATATTATTCGGTATGCTCGGCCATGAAAGCAGCACCTTTGCCTCCGATGCTGGGGATTTTAAACGTTGGGCTGACGCTGGATGGTCGGTAGGTCAAGAACTCTTTGGAAAATTCCGGAATACGCCCAGCGATTTGGGCGGAATGATCAAAGCAGCGGAAGAAGCTGGGGTGGAGTTAATTCCGACGGTTGCAGTGATGAATGCCGGGCCGAAACTTACTAAGGAGGCCGTCGAATATGCCGTAGGGGAATTAACTAAGGTTGCCAAAGAACGAAAGGGTGAATACATGGGGATATGTTTGTCGCTTCACGGCGCCGGCTGTGCCGAGAACACGGACGACTTAGAGGCCTATACCTTGGAAAAGGTGCGGGAGGTGGTCGGGCCGGACACGCCTATCACCGTTTCCCTGGATCTTCATGGAAATATCACTCCGGAAATGGTCAAACTGTCGAACGGCCTGTTCGGCTGCAAGCAATATCCTCACGTCGATATGGCGGATGCGGGATATTTGGCAATGAAAACCCTTGTTCGCAAATTGCGTGGCGCAGCAACTCCTCAAACAGCCCTTGTTCAACTACCTTTAATGGTCGATTCGCTAATTGGTAACACCTTTAACGACCCCATGAAATCTATTACGGACTACGTGGCCGACTATGCCGCTAAACACGACCTGATAGATGCAGCTTTTTTCCATGGTTACAACTTTACAGATGTGCCTTGCGTTGGAGCCTCTGTAGTGGTTGTAGCTGAAAAAGGGGCAAAGGAGGCCGCCGAAGAAATTGCCATGCACATCTGGGAAAAGAGGGACCAACTGAAAGGCGAGTGCCCTATGCCGGATGTGGCTGTGGATCGAGCTCTAGACGCGCTGAAAAAACCCGGAACAGGCTATGTTGTCATTGTGGAAGTTTCTGACAATCCTGGTAGCGGGGCGCCTGGCAATGGAACCCATCTTCTGCGCGAGATTCTGAGCCGAAATCTTGCCAGGACAATTTTCGGATTCATTTCCGACCCTGAAATTGCCCTCCTTGCTCACAAAGCCGGTGTTGGGGCAGTAGTTTCTGGCTTGCTAGGCGGTAAAATCGACAAGATCTCCGGTGCCTCAATTGAATTGCACAACGCAAGAGTGTGCGCACTATCAGACGGAAATGCCACTTTCGTGTCTCCCATGATGGAAGGGCTACCGGTGTGTTACGGCAAAACAGCTCGTTTGCGCGTTGGCAATGTAGAAATTATCGTTACAGAGTTTCCCGACAGCGGCACTATAGATGATCGTCCTTTTTTGATTACTGGTGCCGACGTTACTCAATATGAGATAGTTTGTCTAAAAGGCCTCAACCATTTTCGAGCATTTTTTCAACCTAGAGCCAAGGCAATCGTGGCTACCGATCCGCCCGGCAGCGCAACTTGCAATCTTGACTCCTATAATTACCGAAGAATCCGTCGGCCGATATATCCCATTGATCTCGAAACAACATTTCCGTTTAATTACAAAGCGCAGCACGCGATTAATTGAAGCGAACAGTTCTCAATCGCAGCGTCCTAACGGCACTGACCTCTATTGTGATGCTCGATAGGAGGGGAATATGCTGAATACGAAACGATCGGCTTCGGGTGCCGGAGAAGGGCGTTTGTCCGGCCGAAGGGTTGTTCTGACAGGGGCTGGCTCCGGGATTGGCCGCGCTACTGCGGTTTTAATGGCGGCAGAGGGAGCAACCCTTGCCTTGCTCGATCTGAGGGAAGACGGTCTTCGTGAGACCTATTCCATCAGCTCTGGTAGCACTCATCTCGTCGACGTATCAGATCAGAGTTCAGTAGAGTTGGCTATCGCTCGCGCCGCGAACGCTATGGGGGGCATTGATGGCCTTGTGAACTGTGCTGGCATTTTGGCGATCAAAAGCCTCCAAGAGACAACCCTGGATGTGTGGGAGCGTGTCCTCGCGGTCAATCTAACGGGAACCTACCTGGTTTGCCATGCGGCTTTGCCATGGCTTCGGAAGGAGGAACGTGCTGCCATCGTCAATATTTCCTCGGGTCAGGGTCTGAAACCATTCGCGGACCAAACTGCCTACGCTGCTTCGAAAGGCGGAGTCATTGCTTTCACGAAAGCTCTCGCCAGCGAGCTAGCGCCAAAGATCCGCGCTAACGTTATCTGCCCAGGCTTTATTGACACCCCAATGACTGCACCTGAACAGGGTCAAAATTCGATCCCCGCCGACTTCTCCAACTATCTTCTGGGTCGAGCCGCCCAGCCGTCGGAGGTCGCCGAAGCAATCTTATACCTCATTTCCCATGCGTCTTCTTACACGACCGGGGCCACGCTGACAGTCGATGGCGGAAGAACGCTCTACTAAGCCCACACTGGGGACGCCCGAAGCAAGCCTTTTAAAGGAAACCGTGTGGCGGGTCACATCGACAAGACGATCTTGAGCGTTCCCGGCTATTAATTGCTTCTACGGCGCTCAGGCGCATGGGCCGGCCAGAAGAAGTGGCGCAGACTGGCTTATCTTGCTCGGCCCGGCTCATGGCTTGCCCGAATGCTGGATCGGAAACCATTGATGCTGGCTGCCATGGCGTTGGCCGACAAGATGGCTCGCTCAGTGTGGGCGATGTTGACAAAGAAAGAGGATTGCGGGGATCTTGGCAGCGCGGCAGCATGAGCATGCACTCGGCGGGCGTCGAGCATCGCTCACACAAGGGCCTGAACAATCGCGCTGAGAATTCTCGCCAATCGGTCCGACGGCGGGAGAGGACTATGAAGCGGTTCAAGTCAGCGCGACAGCTTCAGCGCTTGGTCTCATCCACGATCCCATCGCCAACCTGTTTCACATTCCCGGCGCAGTATAATCTTTGCGAGCACCAACCTGCTTTTTTGCCCTGCTGTCCGGTCCTCCCATTTGACCGCGGACGGCGAGCCCTGCCGGATGCACCTCCCCGCCGGCAGGGCATTCCTTCTCTTAACTCTCTCTGCCTTCGCGACCTGGACGCCTCCGGAAACTGGAGGATTTGAGCAATGGGCCGCACGGGTCGACGCTTTTTACGGGGTATTGGCAGGATAGGGGATAGGGCCTCGTTCCCCGTGATCTCGGCGCCTTTTTTCGCCCATGCGGCTTACGCTTACGCCGGTCTTCGGGTCAGCCAGCACCAGCGCTTCATATTGAAAGCCATGTTGGCGAACGTGATCGCGGCTTCGGCCCGCGCGATGCCAATGGTTCTGATAAACAGGCCCATCCGGTCCTTCTGCTCGGCGAAGACATGCTCGACGCGGGCGCGGATCTTCGATTTCGTCGCATTGGCGCGGCGCATGGCAACGGGCATCGGCTTGCCCTTCGGCTTCTTGCGGTGGATGCGGCTGACCTTGCCTTGCCCGACGAGATAATCCTCATTGGCCTGCGAGCGATAGGCGCTGTCGGCCCACACGTCGCCGGCCGTGTTGTCCGGGGCAATCAATCCCTCACGCAGCCGTGCGCCATCGGCAGCAGCCGCGTTGGTGACCTTCTGCCGACGGATGACGCCATGCTTGCGGTCGATGGAGATATGGCTCTTGTAGCCGAAGACCGGAATGGCGATGTCGATCTGCTTCGTGCCGTCCTCCTTCGGCTTCGCCTTCGAATACTTCACCGTCCAGCGCGCATCGCGATCCTTCTGGCGCAACTTCGCGGGCTTGTCCTGCCATTCCTCGGGAATGCGGCCTTCCTTGATCGCCACTTTCTCGGCATCCGTGTTGCGCTGCCTTGGCGCCGCCACCAGCGTCGCATCCAGGATCTGGCCCGACATCGGCAGGTAGCCGGCATCGCTGATCGCCTTGTCCAGCCGCTCGAACAGACGATCCAGCATCTTCCCCGCGATCAGCGCCTCGCGGAAGTCCCACAGCGTGTTGGCGTCGGGAACCGCGTCGCCCGGACCAAGACCGCAAAACCGCATCCAGCTCAGCCGATCTCGCACCAGGTAGTCGGTCTGCTGCAGCGACAGCCCGTGCAGGCCCTGCAACACCAGCATCTTGAACGCACCGGATCGAAGCCGGGGCGGCCACCTTTCGAAGCATCGCTACGGCGAAGGCCCTTCACAAGCAGCGGCCGGAACATCTCGAAGTCGACCGTCGCCGACAGCTTCTCCAAGGGGTCACCTTCCGCCGAAAGCTCCTTCAGACGATCCTCGACATCCCAGAAGCCGCTCTGTCCTTGCATGCGAATATCCCCGCCTCTTCCACCACCGGCAGGGAATCAGAAAACGCTCAAATCGTCCAGTTTCCGGAGGCGTCCACCTTGTGACAAGCCCACGCTGATCTCGAATTGTCCGGCGCCCTGGACGGCGCGCAGTCTTGAGCTCCAGCACCAGAGCGTCGATCCAATCATCGTGCGCGTCGCCTTCGGCGGATGCCTGTGCGATGGGGCTTTGGACGAACGGGTATGGGCCATTAGAAGCTAAGCAGAGGGTCCTTTTTGCGAAGGGGCGTGGTTCCCGAATTTTTGTTGTGTGACATCCCCATCATCGATCCGCGAGGCAATTTTGCGGCGATGACCTTCGACGGTGACAAGCGCGATCCTGCATTTTTCGCGTCGCGGATCGCTATGAAATGGAGGCTCCCATACGTTGCGGCCTGCTTTCGCTTCGGCCGTTGGGAGCCATCGAAAATTAAGTTGTGCCATCCCCCTATGATGCCCTGATCCTGCCATTGTCCATGGGCAAGTGGACTGAGGGAAATCTCCAACTTAACCTCGACACGAACAGAGAGGCTCGGCCCAATGAGCAGGGTGGTGCGCGCGGACGCGGCTGCAGTTTCGTCGGCCACGTTTGCTCCGCTGGAGAACCCCACCTTTCGTGCAATTTGGCTTGGAGCACAGGTGTCCAGCCTGGGCTGGCTGCTGCAGACCGTCGCGGTCAGCTGGCTGATGGCGACCATCTCGACCTCGGACGTGATGGTCGCCCTGGTGCAGACCTCCACCACGCTGCCCGTATTCCTATTGTCGATTTTTGCCGGAGCCATTGCCGACAATTTCAGCCGTCGCAAAGTGATGGCGCTCGGCTGGTGCGTGATAGCGTTGTCGTCGATAACGCTGACTGCTCTTGTGGGGCTGGGATTTTACAATCCTTGGATGATCCTCGCCTTCAGCTGCCTGGCCGGATGCGGCGCTGCCTTTACGGATCCGGCCTGGCACGCCTCGGTTGGCGACATCCTGCGAAAACGAGAAGTTCCGGCCGCCGTCACGCTGATCTCCGTCGGCTACAATGCCATGCGAAGCATTGGTCCGGCGCTCGGCGGCGTCGTCGTTGCCTCGTTTGGACCGCTGACGGCTTTCGCCATCGCGACGCTGACCTATCTGACGATGCTGTGGGCCATAGGGCGCTGTAAATGGAGTGGTCGCCCGTCGCCTCTTCCCCGGGAGCCAATGACCACGGCCATTCATGATGGAGCGCGCTTTACGGCGCTGTCGGGAGAGATCAAGGCGGCAATCGCGCGCGGAACTCTGTTTGGCCTGACAAGCATCTCGATACTGGCGCTGCTGCCCCTGGTCGCCCGCGATCAGCTTGGAGGAGGACCGATCGCTTATGGCACCCTGATGGCCGGATTTGGGGCGGGCGCCTTATGCGCCGGCATCTCCAACAACGTGCTGAGACGGTCGCTGTCGCAGGAGCGATTGACGACGTTGGCGTGCATCGCCTGCGCGGCGTGCTGTCTGGCTCTTGCGTTTACTCCTTCACTGCTGGTGGCAACTATCGCGCTGACGCTTGGCGGTGCGGGCTGGGTCGTTACCTGGACCGGGCTTGACGTGAGCGTGCAATTGTCGAGCCCACGGTGGGTCGTTGGTCGCACGCTCTCGATCTACTCTGCCCTTTCCTCGGGCGGCATCGCGGCCGGCAGTTGGCTCTGGGGCGTGCTGGCTGAGAACTATTCGCTCAGCCTGGCGCTGGAATGCTCCGCTGGCGCTCTCCTGTTGGTTGCCGCCACCGGGTTCCTGCTGCCAATTCATCAATGGAAAGATTCTGACCAGGATCCCCTCGGCTTCGAAACACCAGAACTCGCCCTGGACCTGAAGTCGAGAAGCGGCCCGATCGTCGTCAAGATCGAGTACTCGATACCGGAGACCAATCTGGAAGCCTTCCTGGATCGGATGCGGGAACGACGCCGGGTTCAAAGCCGCGTCGGAGCCCGGCACTGGACCCTTCAGCGCGATCTGCAGGAGCCGCAGCATTGGACAGAGACATTCCGCACGCCGACCTGGATGGATTACCTTCGCCTGAACCATCGCCTCACAGCGGCGGACAAGGAGCTGGACCAGCGTCTCCTTGAATTGCATGTGGGAAAGCTTCCACCCCGCACCAAGCTTGCGATTGAACGTCCGACCGGAGCGGCCCGCAAGCGAGATCAGTCGACAAGTTTCTTTTTCCGACGGTGATCTCATGCGGGAATAACGGGGAGGGGCAGTTGCGTTGAGGACGAGCCAAGCTTTCCCGCTCGCCCCCGATCTTGCGGTCGGCCGATTGACCTCATCGCAACAACTTCGATCAAGTGTCCGCCTGGATCGGTGGAGCCCCGGCTCGGCCCGTTCCAGCGTCGGGGCTTTTGTTTGGGACAACTTGATCAGGTCATGCGCCGGCGGCTCGGGCAGGAATGGCCACAGGCGCGTTTGTCTCGTCGAGGATACTGAAACTGTAGCGGCCGTTTGCGTCGACATAGACCGAATAGCTCAGGCGGTCACGAATGTGATTGTCCTGATCGAAGGTGACGATCCGTGGTTTCAGCGAGGTGAGTGCGGTTTCGTCGAGGTAGATCGAATTGCAGACGATGATCTGGTCGCCGGGCTGGCACGTCCGCGCGGCGGCGCCGTTTAGAACACAGCACCGAGAGCCCCGCTCGCCAAGGATCACATATGTCGAAATCCGCGCGCCGGAATTCTTGTTCCATATCTCGACAAATTCCATCGGCAGGATTCCAGCCGCCTCGCAGTGGGCTGGATCGAGCGTTATCGACCCGTGGTAGTTAAGGTTCGCCTCGGTGACATGAAGTCCGTGGAGCTTGCCGGCGACTATCTTTCGCATGATTGCTGGTCCTCTTGATGAGCTTGATCGGGCAACTGCCTTTCGAGCAGTTGATGACCACCGCCTACATTCCAATCACCAGCGCCCCGCCGGTAAGGCCCGCACCGGCAGCCGCCAGCAGCAGCTTCTCGCCCCGCCGGATAGGCTTGTCACGGTGCGTGATCGACAGCGACAGGGGGATGGTTGCGGCCGAAGAGTTTCCGTAATCGGCGATGGTCTTGACGATGCGTTCGTCCTCGATGCCGAGCGACTTGCCGACCGCGTTGAAAATGCGGGCATTGGCCTGGTGCGGCACGAAACGGGCGACGTCTGAACTGGCCATGCCAGCCGCCGCCAGCGCCTCCAGGGAGCAGCGGCTCATCATCTCGACCGCCTTGGCGAAGACTTCGCGGCCGTTCGCGATCGTCATGCGGGTTTCGGCGATGTCGATCGCTTGCGCGAACGGACGGTTGCTGCCGCCGGCAGGGATTTGGATCAGGCCGTAGGCGGAACCGTCCGCGGCAAAAGAGGAGCCGAGGATGCCGAGGCCGGGATCGATTGCCGGGGCAAGCACCACGGCGCCCGCGGCATCGGCGAACAGCACGGCGCTCGCCCGCTCGGCCGGATTGATCCGGCGGCTCAAGATGTTGGCGGCGATGACGATCGCCGGCTTGTTGTTAAGGCGCACGAAGCCGTCGGCGAAGGACATCGCATAGACGAACCCCGCGCAGGCGCCCGCCAGGTCGACCCCGCCGGCCCTTTCGAGGCCAAGCCTGTGCGCCACCAGCGGCGCGCTCGGCGGCAGCAGGTGGTCAGGCGTCGACGTCGCGAGCAGGAGCAGGCCGATCTCCTTGCGATCGATGCCGGCCGCCTCAAGCGCCATGTCGCCTGCCTTGGCCGCCAGCCCGGATAGTGTGTCGCCTGGCTCCGCCCAGAAACGCGAGCGGATGCCGGTTCGTCCCTCGATCCAGCCTGGGTCCAGACCGAGTTGTTCCTCGATCTCGGCATTGCCGACTTTTCGAGCCGGCACGTGATGGCCAAGGCCTATGATGCGCGCCCTGCGGTTCATCTCTTGTCGCTCACAAACGCGGCGGCCTCGTCTATTGTCGCGTAGAGGCGGTCGAGTTCATCCGATGTCACACAGTATGGCGGCAGCACGTAGATGACGTTGCCGAGGGGGCGGACCAGCAATGCGCGCTCGAGGAAGAAGGCGCGCAGCTTCGGGCCGACCTTGGCCAGATAACCGGCATTGCCGACGCTGAGGTCGACCGCGGCGATGGTGCCGGTCGTGCGCACATTCTCGAAACGCGCGTCCTCCTTGAACCGCGCAATCTTCTGCGCTTGCATCCGCGACAAGGCAGCCACGCGTTCAGCCACTGGCTCGTCGTTCCAGATACCGACATTCGCAAGCGCCGCCGCGCAGGCGATCGGGTTCGCCGTGTAGGAGCTCGAATGGAAGAAGGTCTTTGTACGATCTGTGGAATAATGCGCGCGAAAAATCGCATCGGTGGCGAGCGTCGCCGCGAGCGGCAACGAGCCGCCGGTCAGCCCCTTGGAGGTGCACAATATGTCGGGCACAATTCCCGCCTGTTCGCAGGCGAACATTGTGCCGGTGCGCCCCCAGCCGGTCATGACCTCGTCGGCGATGAACAGCGTTTCGGAGCGCTCGGCAATGCGTTTGAGTTCGGCAAGAACTGAAGCCGGATACATCCGCATGCCACCGGCGCCAAGCACCAGCGGCTCGACAATCAACGCGGCAGCCTTGCGGTGGCGCGTGAGCCGTTCGAAGGCATCGAGCGTGTTCAGCTCCCGGCCCGCGGCGGGGAACGGGATGGTATCGACTTCGAACAGCAGGGGTTCGTATGCGGCGTTGAACAGGCCGCGCGCGCCGACGCTCATCGTGCCGAAAGTGTCGCCATGGTAGCTGTCCTCCATGACGACGATGCCGGCGCGCGGGAAGCCATTGTTGCGGTGAAAGCCCAGCGCCATCTTGAGCGCCACCTCGACGCTGGTCGAGCCGCTGTCGGAATAGAAGACCCAGTCGAGGCCCGGCGGCGTCATGTCGACCAGCGCTGAGGCCAGGCGCTCGGCCGGCTCGTGGCTGAGGCCGGCAAAGATCACCTGATCGAGTGTCGCGGTCGCGTCCCGGATCGCCTCCACGATTTTCGGATGGCGGTGACCGTGTGTGATGACCCACCAGGAGGAGATCGCGTCGAGGATACGTCTGCCGTCGCGCGTCTCGACATAGGCGCCGTCGGTGCGCACGATCGTTGGCGGCACCGGCTCGGTGGCATGCTGGGTGAAGGGGTGCCAGACGGCGGAGCGGCTCACTGTGGGATCTCCATGAAGTCGGCGGCGGTGAACGCGGCGCGCATGGCCGCGCAAAGCGCCTCGGGCGTCAGCGGATCGAGACGCGGCAAGCGGCCAAGCACGCGCACCTTGCCCATCTCGGCGATCGTCCTTTGCGTATCGGCCATCTCCTCGCCGATGAAGGCGATGCCGAGCAGTGGTATGGAGCGGGTGCGCAGGGCCTCGAGCGAAAGCAGGGTGTGGTTGATGGTCCCGAGCGCCGTGCGCGCGCAAAGAATGACCGGCAGCTGCCATTCCTGGAAAACATCAATAAACCTGGTCTGCCGATTGAGCGGCACCATCAGCCCGCCGGCGCCTTCGATGACGAGCGGGTCCGGCAGCTCCGGAAGTGAAAGCTTTGCTGCTTCGATCGCAACGCCATCGAGTTCGGCCGACCGATGTGGCGACAGAGGCCTCTTCAGACGGTACACTTCCGGCAGGACGCGCCCTGAAGGCAAGCCGGAGAGCCGGGCAACGACCTCGCTGTCGGTCTCCTCGTCGAGGCCTGACTGAACCGGTTTCCAGTAGAAGCCGTCGAGCAGGCCAGCCAGACCGGCCGAAAACACGGTCTTGCCGATGCCGGTGTCGGTACCGGTTACGACGACTTTAATTGTCATCGCGCACGCTCCCATTCCTCGGCAAGCGCATCGAACAGCGCCGAAACATCGTCTTCACTGACATTCAGCGTCAGCGACACCCGCAGCCTCGCCGTCCCTTCGGGCACGGTTGGCGGGCGGATGCCGCGCACATCGAAGCCGCGCGCCTGCAAAGCCTGCGCCAGCACCATGGCACGGGCATTGTCGCCGACGATGATCGGCAGGATCTGCGAACCGCTCGCGGGCAGGCCCAGGTTCCCGGCCCTCTTGCCTGCAAGCGCAACCAGCCTCGCCAGCCGCTCACGGCGCTCTGGCTCGTCGGCAATGATATCGAGCGCCGTTGCCGCCGCCACGGCCATCAGCGGCGAGGGCGCGGTGGCGTAGATGAAGGGACGGCAGCGGTTGACGAGATAGTCGCACAGCACGCGTGGCGCGGTGACCAGCGCGCCTGAGGCGCCCAACGCCTTGCCGCAGGTGTGCAAGACCACGACATTGTCGCGGCCTTCGAGGTCGTGCGCGAGCCCGCGCCCGTCCGGGCCATAGACCCCGGTGGCGTGCGCCTCGTCGACGAACAGGAAGGCATCGTGGCGGTCCGCGACCGCGATCAGTTCACCAAGCGGCGCCCGGTCGCCATCCATGCTGTAGAGGCTCTCGACGACGATCCAGGCGTGACCAGCGCCACCTTTGGCGCGCCAGGCCTGGATTGCATCGTCCACGGCGGCCGCATCGTTGTGCGCGGCTTCCGTCATTTCGGCGCGGCCGGCTCGGGCTCCCTCATGCGCGCTGGCATGGGCGAGCCTGTCCAGCACGATCAGGTCGCCCTTCTGCGGTAACGTCGTGAGCACCGCGAAATTGGCGACATAGCCGCCGCCGAAGAACAGCGCGCGCTCAGCGCCGAAGAATTTTGCTGCCTTGGCTTCCAGCGCCTCGTGCTCAGGCGCGTTGCCGCGCAGGAGCCGCGAGCCGGTCGCCCCAACAGGGGTGCCCGCGGCGAGTGCCGCAGTGACTGCCTCCGCCATGCGCTTCGAGCGTGCGAGGCCGAGATAGTCGTTGGAGGCGAAATCGAGCCCCGAACGGCTGCTCAGGATCCGCAACCGATTCCTGCGGGCAAGACCGCTCAACATCGCCTCGTAACGCTCGAGCAAGGCCTTGCCGTTCACTGGGCTTCGTGCGCAAAAGGCTTGATGCCCAGTCGGCGCAACAGCGCGCTGTCCTTGTCCTCACCGGGGTTCTCGGCGGTCAGCAAGGTATCGCCGACGAAGATGGAGTTGGCGCCCGCGAAAAAGCACAGCGCCTGCATCTCGTCGCTCATCGCCGTGCGGCCGGCCGAGAGCCGTACATGTGATTTCGGCATCATGATGCGGGCAAGCGCGATCGTGCGCACGAATTCGATCGGTTCGATGGGCTCGGCCTCGCCGAGCGGCGTGCCTTCGATCGGGATCAGCATGTTGATCGGCACGCTGTTGGGCGGCTCGGGCAGGTTGGCGAGCGTCAACAGCATGTCGACGCGGTCGGCCTTCTCCTCGCCCATGCCGACGATGCCGCCGCAGCAGACCTTGATGCCGCTGTCGCGGACATTGGCAAGTGTGTCCAGCCTGTCGGCAAAAGTCCGGGTCGAGATGACCTCGCTATAGTAGCGCTCGGAGGTGTCGATGTTGTGGTTGTAGTAGTCGAGGCCGGCCTGCTTGAGCCGCTGGGCCTGGCCCGGGTCGAGCATGCCGAGCGTCATGCAGGTCTCCATGCCGAGCGCCCTCACGCCCTCGACCATGGCAACCACCGTCTCCATGTCGCGCTCCTTGGGACTGCGCCAGGCGGCGCCCATGCAGTAGCGCGTGGCGCCAGCGTCACGCGCCTTCCTGGCTTCGGCGACGACGCGTTCAACCTCCATCAGTTTCGACGCCTTGAGCCCGGACTGATGATGCGAGGACTGGCTGCAATAGCCGCAATCCTCGGGGCAGCCGCCGGTCTTGATCGAGAGCAGGCGCGACAGCTGCACCCGGTTGGGATCGAAATTCTCGCGGTGAATGGTCTGGGCCCGGAAGAGCAGGTCGTTGAAGGGTAGGTCGTGGACCGCCTTAGCTTCCTCTCGCGTCCAGGGCGGAAGCGCCCAACCGATTGGATCCGAGGTCAGGTCCGGGCTGAGTTCGGGCTTCATATCCACCTTGTCCTCCAAAATCATCTCTCCTTGACCGTGAGCCTTGCAGGGTTGCTGGTCGACAAGCCTGTGCAGCGAGAAGTGCCCCATATGGAGGCGCGATTGCCGGTTTCATTCAAAACAGAAGGCCCTGGCTGCTGCCGGCAATGGCGCAACTCACGTCTCGTCAGCGCGGGCCGCTGCATCCATTGTTTCGCCTCGAGCGCAGGAACGCTCCCTCCTGATTGCGTCGCAGGATTCGGTGAAGGCGACGTCCAGCAGATAACCGAGAAATTCCAGCCCGTGAGAGGCGGCCATCTGGCGCAGTTCGTCGAGCCGGCAGACGATAACGCCAAGTGCTCCGCCGCGGGCCTTTGCTGGTTCATTATCCGTCATCTCTCCCCCTCGCCAATCTGGATCGTATCGCCTGGCAGCCCGCAACCTTGCTTTGGGAGGCACCTGCAGGAGTGGTGCTGGCGCGCTTGCCACTCGCCCATTCCCGGCAAGAGCGGATCATGTCCGCCCCATCAGTTCAGACGCCTGCTGCAGTTGGCACCCACCGGCACATCCATTCCGATATCGAGGATCGGCGCGCTGTGGGTCAGCCAGCCAACCGAGATAAGGTCGACGCCAGTCGTCGCTATTGCCGCGGCGCTCGCCAGCGTTACCCGACCGGAGGCTTCCGTGATCGCGCGGCCGCCGACCAGCGCGACAGCCTGAGCAAGCTCCTCGACCGACATGTTGTCGAGAAGCACGGCGTCGACGCCCGCTTGCAGCGCCATCTCGAGCTGGTCCAGCGTGTCGACCTCGACCTCGATCTTGACCATGTGGCCTATGGCGCTGCGCGCCCGCTCGATTGCGGTACGAATGTCGCCCGCAATGGCGATGTGGTTGTCCTTGATAAGCACGGCGTCGTCGAGCGCAAAGCGGTGATTGGCGCCGCCTCCGGCACGGACGGCATATTTTTCCAGGACACGCAGGCCGGGGGTCGTCTTTCGTGTGCACACGATCTTTGTGTTATGACCGCGCACCGCATCGACGAGCGCAGCTGTTGCGGTGGCAATGCCGCTCAGCCTGGAGAGGAAATTGAGCGCCGTCCGCTCGGCCGCCAGCAGGCTGCGCGCCGGCCCGCTGACATTCGCGATGGTTTCTCCGGCCGACACTTTGCCGCCCTCGGGACACCGCAACTGTATGCTGATGCCAGGATCGACCAGCAGAAAGGCAAACATGACCAGATCAAGCCCGGCGACGACGCCAGCCTGCCTGGCATTCAACGCAAACGTCGCCTTGCAGTCGGCTGGGATGATCGCGTCGCTCGTAATGTCGCCAGCTCTGCCCAGATCTTCCAGGAGGGCACTGCGCACGATGGGTTCCATGATGATCTGGGGAAGCGGTGCAAGTGAAGTCATATCAACAGCTCCGTTCGGATGCTTGCCAGCTGAGCGAGACGGCATTCTCAAAGGCTGTGCAGAGCGTCAGTCGCGAGGGGACGGCGGCAGCATCGCGCCCGGGGAAATCGGATCGGTAATGCGAGCCGCGGCTCTCCTCTCGCCGAAGCGCCGCAATCGCGATCAACATCGCCACCAGTGCCGGGTCGGCCGCCGCTGTCTCGCCAACGGCGATCGGCAGCAGAGCCGTCACGGCCTGGCGCAGCCCCTTGCCGTTGCGGATGATGCCAAGCGCATTGGAGACGATTTGGCGCATAGGTGAAGGGTCCGGTCGCACTGGAACGATTGCTGGAAGCCTGGGCCACTGCCAGCCGGCGCAAGTGCCACCGACGCTTGCCGCTACCCACGCGGCGGTCGCAACGGCTTCGGTCAGAGAGTTGCTGGCCAGCCGGTTGGCGCCGTGCAGGCCGGTACATGCAACCTCGCCGCACGCCCACAGGCCGCTAACGGAACTGCGGCCCTCGGCATCCACGGCCACGCCCCCCATGTGGTAATGGGCTGCGGGACGCACCGGGATCGGCTCGACGGCCGGATCGATGCCGGCCTGCCGGCAAGCCGCGTCGATCGTTGGAAAGCGTTTTGCGAATTTCGGGCCGAGGCATTGCCGGGCATCGAGATAGACACGATGGCCCGCGGTGAGCTGACAGGAGATGGCCCGCGCGACCACGTCACGCGATGCGAGCTCGGCGCCGGGCGTATCGGCAAGGAAGCGCTGACCGTGTTCGTCGACGAGCACCGCACCTTCGCCGCGCACGGCTTCGCTCACAAGTGGCATTGGACGGCGTGGGCTGTCGAGGGCGGTCGGATGGAACTGCACGAATTCGAGATCGGCAAGCTCCGCGCCGGCGCAGGCGGCCAGCGCCAGCCCGTGCCCGAAGGAGGCAAGCGGATTCGTCGTATCGCTAAAGAGGCCACCGATGCCGCCGGTCGCAAGCACCACACGCCGCGTAGGCAATGCGAACGCGCCGCCGGGCAGGATAGCCAACAGGCCCACAATGCTGCCTTCTGCAACGATCAGGCGAAGGGCCGTCATCCCTTCCAGGATTGTGATCGAACGGGTTCGCCGCACCGCGGCGAGGAGCGTGCGGAACAACTCGCGGCCGGTGCCGTCGCCGGCGGCGTGCACGATGCGGCGGCGCGAATGCGCCGCTTCCAGGCCGAGCCGCAACTTCCCATCCGTCGAGCGGTCGAAAGCAACGCCAAGACGAATGAGGTTCTCGATCGCTCGAGGTGCAGCCTCAATCACCCGCCTGGCCATTAGTTCGTCGCAATATCCGTCGCCGGCAGCGAGCGTATCGGCGAGGTGGAGTTCCGAGGCGTCGTCCTCGCCGAGGCTGGCTGCGAGGCCGCCTTGGGCCAGGGTGCTCGAAGCTTCGGTCCCGAGCGGGGCTCTGGAGAGAAGAACGACCGGCTGTGGTGCCATATGAATGGCCGTCATGAGCCCGGCGAGGCCAGCGCCGATAATGATCGGTGCCCCGCCAATGTCATGGATATCCGGTGTCATACGAAAAGCATGCGCTCGACGGCCCAACGGGCTCGCTCGGCAACACATGGATCGATCGTGACGACGTGACGGTTTTCTTCGAGCGCGCTGCGGATGTTACGAAGCGTGATACGCTTCATGTGCGGGCACAGGTTGCAGGGGCGTACGAACTCGATTTCCGGATGTTCGACGGCAATGTTGTCACTCATCGAGCATTCCGTCATGAGCGCCACGCGCGCTGGCTTGTGCTGGCCGACGTAGTCCAACATCGCCGCCGTCGAGCCAGCGAAGTCTGCCTCCGCCACGACCTCCGGTGGACATTCAGGGTGAGCAAGCACCGTCACGCCTGGATAGGCCTCGCGCAGTTCCTGAATGTCGGACGCCGTGAAGCGCTCATGCACCTCGCAACGTCCCGTCCAGGCGATGATCTCGACTTTTGTCTGCGCCGCGATGTTTCTCGCCAGATATTCGTCGGGCAGCATGATCACGCGAGGCGCGCCGAGCGACTTCACCACTGCCAGCGCATTCCCCGAAGTGCAGCAGATGTCGGACTCAGCCTTCACGGCGGCCGACGTATTGACATAGGTGACGACCGGAACTCCGGGATAACGCTCTCGCATCAACCGCACGTCCCATGCCGTGATCGAGTCGGCCAGCGAGCAGCCGGCGCCGAGATCCGGGATGAGTACTGTCTTGTCGGGATTGAGCAGCTTGGCCGTCTCAGCCATGAAATGCACGCCTGCGAGCACGATGACTTGCGCCTCGACCGTCATTGCCTTGCGGGCGAGAGCCAGGCTGTCGCCGACGATGTCGGCAACGCAATGGAAGATCTCCGGCGTCTGGTAATTGTGCGCCAGGATCACCGCGTTGCGCTCACGCTTCAGCGCCAGGATGGCATCGATGTCGTCGCTGAAGGCCGGCCATTCGATCGACGGAATTACGCGGCTTACGCGATCGTACAGGGAGGCGGCCGCAGGTAACGCCCGGGTCATCGGCGCCTCCGATTATAGTCAGTCTGGTTATAAGGGGGATATATCTACGCCGACTATAAGGATGTCAACCCCGTGTTTGCGGCAATTTTGTCCCAGCTATGACCGTCTCATCGAGAACGGCATGACGGAAGCGATAAAGCTTCGCCGGCCTCCCGCCGGTTTCGGTGGTGGTCTCGCCGGTCTCCTCGACCAGCTCCTGCTGTTCGATCAGGCGTCGGAAGTTCGGCTTGTTAACGAGCCTGCCGGCGAGCGCCTCCACGGTTCGCTGCAGCTGTAGAAGCGTGAAAACCGGCGCCATCAGCTCGAACACGACGGGCCTGTATTTGATCTTGGAGCGCAGCCGCGCAATGCCGGTTGCAAGGATCCTGCGATGATCGGCGACCATCGATCTGCCCGGCATTGGGGCGAGGGCGCCCTCATGTCCGCCGCGAGCCGCCTCTTCAACCAGCTCCGACTCATAGAGCAGCTCATAGCGTTGGAGCACCAGCTCCTCGTTCCAGCCCCGATCGTCGAAGCCGAAGGCGACTGCTGCCCGCCGGCGGCGCTCGCGACGCGCCTCGCCCTCTGGCGCGCCTTGCGCCCATTCGATCAGGCGTGGGCGCAGAACATCCAGCACCACCGGCGGCGTGCCGGAGCGATGGTCCTCCCAGGGGAAGTAATCGTACCAGCTCCCCCAGCACGGCTTGGCCGAGGCGATGGCATATTCTTTCCGGGTGAGAGCGAGATAGCTGATCGAAATCACACGCTGCTGGTCTTCGGCGGCGATTCTGTCGCGGTCGGCGAAAGTGTAGAGTTGCTCGATGTAACCCAGCGGCTGACCGGTTTGCTGTTCGACCCATGCCCGAAGGCCCGATTGCAGCGAGCGGTGATCGAACTCGAACGGGCCTGACGGAAGTGCATTGGCCTGCCCGATGGTGAGAACGCAAGGGTCCCCTTCAGTGACGGCGACCACGACAGCGATCAGATCCGCCTTGATCTCGCTGGCCTTGCGTCCGGCGCGGCCTTTTCTGGTATCTTTCGCCTTGTCGTTCATGTTCCCGGATTTTGTTGGCACGGCTACAGTATTGCAATCTCAATCGATTTAATGAACTCTTATCTGTCCGCGCGTCAACATTACGGCTCGTGGATTTTAGTTCTCGCAGCTGCACAGGCTTGCGCCAACCGCGACACCCGCGAGGGGTAACGCAGGGGAAGGAAGATCGAGGTGGCCGGTGACACAAAAGCGATCCGATCGCCCGTCAACGAACGCGTCGGCATGGTACTCGACGGCCAAACCGTCGAACCTGGGGGCGGAACAAGGGCAGTGCGAAATCGTATGGGCCTTGTCAACCAGAGGCAGCTACCGCCGATCTGACAACGATTCCGCCATCTGGGCTTCGTGTCGTCCGATCGCTGCGCGCAAGACGTCAGGCAATTGCCGTGCCGGCACTCGTGACCACAGTGTCCGAACAATTCAAAGACGGTGAGCGACGTGTCCCCAACATAGTCTTGCCGCTGAAAGCGAATACGGCCGCGGCAGGACCATTGCGATGCTCGCCGGCATTGTGATCTATGGCCCGACATCCCGCCGTCGTTTACGTGTTGTGATCTGGGCGCGCTGTGGCGGGGTCGGCGTTTGGGTTTGGTTGCCGATCCGCTTCGTGTGATTTTGCAAAACGCGAAGCGCCGAAGATGTTTCGCGCCGCCCCTGAAGCGCCCAGTCGGCTCCCGCGACTTACTAGGATGCTACGGCTTGGCTTCGTTTTTTCTTTCAGTTGGTGCGGTCGGTCTCCAGCTTCTCGAAAACAAACAGCTTGCCTCTGCGCACGCTTTCTTCGAGCGGGCTCGCATTCGCCAGATGTGCCGCAATCGCGCTGGCCAGCATGCAACCAGTCCCGCGCATCGATACTGCAAGGCGCGGCGCATCGAAGCGAATGGGTTCTTGACCGGAGCGCAGCAGGATATCCGTCGATCGAAGTCCTTTTGCATGGCCGCCCTTGATCAGAATGGCCTGCGCGCCGGCGGCCAAGAGCTCCTGGCCTTGCCAGACCGCTTCATCCTCATCGACCGCTTGCTCCGCGCCGATAAGGAGCGCCAGCTCGATGAGATTGGGTGTGACCAGACAGCAAAGCGGCACCAGATCACGCTTCATGGCAGCGATGGCGCCTGCTTCGAGGAGCGCCCGGCCCGACGTGGAGGCGAGAACCGGGTCGAGTACTGCCGGCACCTGCGGATTTTCGCGGAGCACTGCGGCTACGGCAGCGATGATTTCAGCGGTTGCGAGCATGCCGATCTTGATGGCCGCCACCTCATTGGCCTGAAGCGCCGCGCGCATCTGGTCCGCCACCAGGCTTGGTGGCGAATGATGGAGCTTCTTGACGGCCTCGTGCGTCTGCACCGTCAGCGCCGTGACGGCAAGGCAGGTGCGCACGCCCACGGCAGAGATCGTCTCGATATCGCGTGCAATTCCGGCTCCGCCGCTGGAATCAGAACCACCGACGACAAGCACATGCGGTTCTCGTCTCAGCGCCATGGCCTGGTCTTTTCGATCCATTCTCGCGTCCGCCCTTCGGGGTCGGCATGCAGCGTGATGTCGGTGACCACCGCCGCGCTGTCCGCGCCAGCCTCGAAAACACCGTCGAGCCGGTCAGGGTTGAGGCCGCCAATGGCAACCAGTGGAATCGGTGCGACCAGGCGCTTCCACTCGGCGATCCGTTCGAGCCCTTGCGGCGCCCATTTCATCTTCTTCAGGATGGTGGGATAGATCGGGCCGAGCGCGAGATAGTCGGGCTCGGCGGCCATGGCCGTTTCCAGTTCGGCGTGATCATGGGTGCTCAGCCCGAGCCTCACGCCGGCTGCCCGTATTTGCGAGAGGTCGGCGGTTTGCAGATCCTCCTGGCCGAGATGGACGAAGTCGCAGCCTTCCTCCATTGCCTGGCGCCAATGGTCGTTGACGATGAGCTGGCATTGGTGGTGGGTGCACAAGGCCCTCGCCTTGCGGATCTCCGCGCGCAGCCCGACCTCATCCATGGTCTTGATGCGAAGCTGAACCAACCTGACGCCGAGCGGCACCAGCCGTTCGATCCAGGCGGCGCTGTCGACGATCAGGTAGAAGGGATCTAGCTTCATGAGAAAACCGCCCTGCCGAATGTCGGGGTCGACGGCATGGCGACCTCGCGCGGTTCGAGCATTCCGGAAAGAAAGGCTTCACGGCCGGCTTCGACCGCCTTGCCGAACGCATGCGCCATGCCGACCGGATCGGCTGCCTTGGCAACCGCCGTGTTCAGGAGCACGGCGTCGAAGCCGAGTTCCATGACGGTTGCCGCGTGCGACGGCCGTCCCAGCCCCGCATCCACGATCAGCGGGACCCCAGGGAAATGTCCGCGCATCGAGCGCAGCGCCGTGATGTTTATCGGCCCGAGGGCGGATCCGATCGGTGCACACCACGGCATCAAGACGTTGCAGCCCGCCTCCAGCAGCCGCTCGGCCACAACAAGATCGTCGGTGGTGTAGGGGAATACCGCAAACCCGTCGTCGCACAGGATGCGGGCGGCTTCGACCAGGCCGAACACATCCGGTTGCAGCGTGTCGTGGTTGCCAATGACTTCGAGTTTGATCCAGCTCGTACCGAAGACTTCGCGCGCCATTTTCGCGGTCGTGACCGCTTCCTTGGCGGAGTGGCAGCCGGCAGTGTTGGGCAGGATTCTTGTGCCGAGCGAGCGGATCAGCGACCAGAATTTCTGGCCGGCCCTGCCGCCCGCCAACTCACGGCGCAAAGAGACGGTTACCACCGACGTGCCCGAGGCCTTGACCGCATCGGCAAGGATGGCAGGAGAAGGATATTGAGCCGTGCCGAGCAGCAGCCGGGAAGGAAGGTTCGTTCCAAGAAGATCGAACATGGTCTAGCCTCCTTGCATGGGCGAGAGGATTTCGATCCGGTCGCCGTCGCTCAACTGAAACTCCGCCCGCCTGGCTCTGTGCACGAGGTCGCTGTTGACGGCCGTCGCCAGCCAATCGCCTTCATAGTCGAGCGCGGCAAGCAGCGCCGCCAGCGTTGTGACGGCGGTCTCAAGCGCTTCGCCGTTAACGGTCAGTTTCATCAGGCAAGCTCCATGGGTTCGTGAGTGAAGACGAGTTCGGCCGCCTGCCGCGCCATGGCCGGCGCGAGGAGAAAGCCATGGCGATAGAGTCCATTGATCGCGACCGTGCTCCCACGGGCCTCGACACGCGGCAGATTGTCGGAAAAGGCAGGGCGAATGCCGACGCCGGTCTCAACGATGCCAGCCTCGCCGAAGGCCGGATGGAGCGTGCAGGCAGCGCCCATCAGTTCCATCATCGAACGGACTGTGACTGGTTCCCCGGATTGGCTTTCGATCATCGTTGCGCCGATCATGAAATGGTGATCGGCGCGCGGCACCACGTAGAGCGGAAAGCGCGGATGAAGCAGCCGGACCGGGCGCGACAGCGAGATGTCAGGCGTGTGCAGGATCAGCATCTCGCCGCGCACGCCGCGCAACCGGTGGTCGGCCGCCGCCATTCCCGTGCAGTCGATCCGGCGATCGAACCCGGAAACCTGCCTGGCGTCCGTGCCGAAGAGGAATTCGACGCCCATCGCCGCGAGCCTCTCATGCAGCACCGTCATCGCCTGGCGTGGGTCGAGATGCGCTTCGTCGGGGAAAAGCAGTCCGCGGCGGAAGCGGCCGGCGAGGTCCGGCTCCAGCTGCGCGATTTCGTCTTCGTCAACACGCCGATGGCCGGACGTGCGGCTGGCGAACCGCTCGAGCTCGCCCGCATCGCGCGGCGAGGCCACGACCAGCGTTCCAGCCCGTGTCACCTCGTCGGGCGTTGCCACATCCCACCAGTCGGCGGCATCGCGTCCGAGATCCAACACGGGCTGCTCCGCGCTTTCACGCTCGCACCAGGGCGCCAGCATACCGCCGGCGAACCACGACGCATTGCCGCCAAGGCAATGCCCAATCTCGGCAACGGTCACCGCCGCGCCGCGTGTGGCGAGCTCGAAGGCGGCGGTGAGGCCGGCGACGCCGGCCCCTTGGACAAGCACCTTCATGATCGCGCAGGCACCTGGGGCATGAGGGGCGCACCGGTCTCGTCCGCTGGCACATAGAGATCCCCACCTTCGCGGTATTTCGCCGCCATCGCCGCCATGCCCTCTTTCTGGGCCTCGGCGCGGATGTCGTGGGAAATGCGCATCGAGCAGAATTTCGGCCCGCACATCGAGCAGAAATGCGCCACCTTGTGCGCCTCCTTTGGCAAGGTCTGGTCGTGGAAGGAGCGCGCCGTTTCGGGGTCGAGCGACAGATTGAACTGGTCTTCCCAGCGGAACTCGAAGCGCGCGCGGGAAAGGGCATCATCCCTGACTTTCGCCGCCGGATGGCCCTTGGCGAGGTCAGCGGCGTGCGCTGCTATCTTGTAGGTGATCACCCCAATCTTGACGTCGTTGCGGTCAGGCAGCCCGAGATGCTCCTTGGGCGTCACATAACAGAGCATGGCCGTGCCGAACCAGCCGATCATGGCCGCGCCGATGCCGGAAGTTATGTGGTCGTAGCCTGGCGCAATGTCAGTCGTCAGCGGCCCGAGTGTGTAAAATGGCGCTTCGCCGCAGATCGCGAGCTGCTTGTCCATGTTCTGCTTGATCTTGTGCATGGGGACATGGCCAGGCCCTTCGATCATCACCTGGCAGTCCTTGGCCCAGGCGATCTTCGTCAGTTCGCCGAGTGTTTCCAGCTCGGCGAACTGCGCCGCGTCATTGGCGTCGGCGATGGATCCCGGACGAAGGCCGTCGCCGAGCGAGAAGGACACATCGTAGGCCCGGCAGATGTCGCAGATTTCCGCGAAATGCTCGTAGAGGAAGCTTTCCCGGTGATGGTGCAGGCACCATTTCGCCATGATCGAGCCGCCTCGGCTGACAATACCGGTAACCCGCTCGACCGTGAGCGGAATGTAATGCAGCCGCACACCGGCATGGATGGTGAAATAGTCGACGCCCTGCTCGGCCTGCTCGATCAGCGTGTCGCGATAGACCTCCCAGGTCAGGTCCTCGGCGATGCCGCCGACCTTCTCAAGCGCCTGATAGAGCGGCACCGTGCCGATCGGCACCGGCGAATTACGCACGATCCAGTCGCGAATATTGTGGATGTTGCGGCCGGTCGACAGATCCATCACCGTGTCGGCGCCCCAGCGGATCGCCCAGACCATTTTTTCGACCTCTTCGGCCATTGAGGAGGTGACGGCGGAATTGCCGATATTGGCATTGATCTTGACCAGGAAATTGCGGCCGATAATCATCGGCTCGCTTTCGGGATGGTTGATGTTGGCGGGAATGATCGCGCGCCCCCGCGCCACCTCGTCGCGCACGAATTCCGGTGTTACAAAATCGGGAATGTCCGCGCCGAAGCTTTCACCGTCTCGCGACAGCTTGTCGCGCAAAATCTCACGGCCGAGATTTTCGCGGATGGCGACGAATTCCATTTCGGGCGTGATGATACCGGCGCGGGCATAAGCAAGCTGCGTCACCGCCTTGCCGGCCTTGCCCCTGAGCGGGCGGTTGCGAACGGGGAATTCCGGCGTCAGGCGCTCGCCCACCGCAAATCCGTTGTCTTCCGGCCTGACATGGCGACCGTCATAGGCTTCGACATCGCCCCGCGCTGCGATCCACGCGTGCCTGCTTCGGGCAAGACCTTTTTCGATGCTCGTTTCGACCGCGGGGTCGGTATAGGGGCCGGACGGATCGTAAACCGTCACCGGCGGCTCGCCGGCTGTCGGGTGGACGTCGATCGCGCGCATCGGCACCCTGATCTGTGGATGGAGGAGGCCGGATTTGTGGATTTTTCGTGAGGCAGGTAGCGGTCCCGTCGAAACCGCTGGGGTCAAGGCATTCATTTGAGGCTCCTTTGCTCAATTGCATTGGAGACCCAGTTCTGTGCCGGAAGGATGAAAAGACGCTTTGGTCAACCTGCTCGAGACAGGTCTTCGGGCATAAACTCCCGCAAAGCGCTTGCACCGTCCCTACGCCAGTATGAACTGGATCAGGTTCAACGGGTCACTGCGCCGCGAAAGCCAGCAGTATCTCAGCCCCTTGCCGGGACTCCCCTGGTGAATGCCTCGAATTGAACGGGACGGCGCCGCTTTGTCAAGCGCCTTCGGACACGCTGGAGTCGGCGGGCGCGGATGGAAAGCTCGTGGATCGGGGCCAAGTCACGCGCGGGAGACCAGGGCAGGAATGGCCAAAGCCTTCTGCGACTCGTCAAGAATCGAGAAGGTGTATTGGCCCTGTGCGTCGAGATCGACGAATAGCGGAGGCGCCCGGTCCGATGATGTGCCAGAGCATCGAACCGGACCGGCGTAAAAGGCCCCGCCAGACGTGTCGGCGTGTCGTCAGCGCTATCCACCAATTCCCTCAGGCGCTGACGGGGAGATCGCGCGAAAGCGAAAGTGAAAAGCAGACCGCCATCGCGGACCATGCTGTTTGCCACCGCATATACGCCGCCGATCACCTGCTCGGCAGCGAGTCAACCAGCCGATCCATTGGCAGCACTCTGTTCAAACCGCCGGAAGCGGGGTTCCGTTTATCTGCCCGGCCGGCCGGCTTGTCCCCCGTCGGAAAAGTGGCCTTGAGGGACGGCTGGCAAGATTGAAGCGAAGTGTCCGTCGTTTCCCTTTTGGACGGCTGGCTATGTCGCACGCGAAAGCGCAGTGAGCTCGCAGGCAGGGGAGTTAGAGGCGACACACGGGCAAGTGGGGGGCTGATGCCTGACCGCCGTCCGAGCCTCAATCATCATACCGCCAGCGTTGATGCTTGCACCCTCGTCACAACTTGAGCGAGGAAAAGCGCGAACAAAATCGTGCCCTGCTTCAGATTCCGCCCATGCAGAGGTACTTCATCTCAAGATAGTCCTCGAGCCCATGGCGGGAACCCTCGCGCCCTATGCCGGACTGCTTCACGCCGCCAAAGGGCGCGGCTTCGGAGGACATGCGCCCGGTGTTGATACCCACCATGCCATATTCCAGGGCCTCGGCCACGCGCCAGACACGCTTCAGGTTGGAGGCATAAAAATAGGCGGCGAGGCCGTAGATCGTGTCATTGGCCTCGTGTACGACCTGATCGGCGTCGTCGAAGTTGATGATTGCAGCCAACGGTCCGAATGTTTCTTCTTGCGCGACTGTCATCTCGCTGGAAATACCGGTGAGGACGGTTGGTTGAAAAAACGTGCCCCTCGTGCCGATACGCTTGCCACCGCATCGAACAATACCGCCTTTTTCGACGGCGTCGGCGATATGGGATTCGATCTTGGCCAGAGCATGCTGATCAATCAGCGGCCCGATGGCAACCGCGGGATCGAAACCGTCACCAACCTGAAGTTGGCGAACCCGCTTCACGAATTTGTCGACGAATTCATCGTGAACGCCCGATTGGACATAAAGGCGATTTGCGGAAACACAGGTCTGGCCGGCATTGCGGAATTTCGCCTGGATCGCACCGTCGACCGCGGCATCGACATCGGCATCGTCGAAGACGATGAAAGGCGCGTTTCCTCCCAGCTCGAGGCTGACCTTCTTGATCTGATCCGAGCATTGGCGCATCAGCAGCCGCCCGACCTCGGTTGAACCGGTGAAGCTGATCTTGCGGACCTTGGGGTTGCCGCAGAGTTCACGGCCAACCGCATCACCTTCGGACGCATAGACCAGATTGACGACGCCTTCGGGAAAGCCAGCCTGATGGGCGAGCGCGAACATTGCGCCCGCCACGAGCGGTGTCTGTTCGGCCGGCTTGAGCACGATCGTGCAGCCGGCGGCCAGAGCCGGCGAGATCTTGCGCGCCACCATGGAAGCAGGGAAATTCCAGGGTGTGATCGTGCCGACGACGCCGATCGGCTGCTTGATCACCAGCATGCGGCGGTCGGTCGACGGGGCGGAGATCGTCTCGCCATAGATGCGATTGGCCTCTTCGGCATACCATTGCAGGTACGCCGCCGCATGCGATATCTCAGACTTGGCCTCAGCCAGTGGCTTGCCCATCTCGGCGGTCAGAATCGCGCCGAGGTCGTCGGTGTGGTCGACGATCAGTTGATGCCAGCGCCAGAGGATGTCGCTGCGCTCTCGAGCGGTCAGCGCCGCCCACCCAGGCTGCGCCATGTACGCTTTGTCAATCGCAGCGCGTGTTTCCTCGACTCCCATGTCGGGAAGCTCTGCCAGCAATTCGCCGGTCGATGGGTTGAGGACCACAAATGTGCGCTCACAAACTGGCGTGCCAAGGGCCGGGAGACGGTCAAGGTTGCCAAACAGGTCGGGAGATTTGAGATGGGGGATCAAAGGCGGGAGCAGCGGCAATGTCGGTTCCTTAAAGGCTTTCGGCCTGTCCGGCCGGGTGGACATCTACTGCGCACGTGTGGCTGTTGCATAGGACCACTCACGAAAAGTCGTGCGTCGCTGGAACCCGTGGACCTGCCGTGGGGGAGGCCGGCGGTCGGCCTTTCGCCTCACGAACCGTTCGCCAGCGGGCTTGGTCCACAGCCATTCGCCCAGGAGATCATTCGTCGTATAGCTCTTGCCCTGCTCGGCGCCGTCCGTTTCGGGTATCGCATCGGAGCCGTAGAGTGTTTCGTAAAGTGAGCCCAATAGGCGTTGGCCCCTGTTGAGCGAGCTGTGGCGTGTGAACAATCGGACCGCGAGCCGAGGTCCCGCCACACCGGCGATCTTCGGATCTACCCGTCGCATGTGGGGCGCGACATTAGAGCCGCTTCGGCATCCACGCTATGCAATGTTCGAGGCGTGCCAGTCGAGCCTTCTGCGAACGAAGCTCGTGACCAACGTTTTGCAACTTGGATTTGCCTTTGGACGCGGCCGCATTGATCAGTTCGCATTCAAGCCAAGCTATTCGATCTCGCATGTGCTGGGCCTCAGCCTGCCGTATATCTCTAATCCAACCTGGACCACGCATATTCCACGCTCACCATCTGCGCAGGCTGGGTAGCATCCGAAAACTAACGCCGGCAGATTCGAAAAACTCGAATTTTAACCGTTGCTAAAATTCGCCGCTCTGTCAGCTACCGGCTCGCTGTCGCGACCTTGAACGGCGACAGTTGCGCTTCCTTGCCTTTCGCGTCCGAAATAATCTTAATGGACTTCGTAAGAGCTTGTTCAGCGCCAGTATCTAAAGGAACCGCATGACACCGCGTCGCAGGCGTATTCTGGGCAAATCAATAGTCGTGACGATAATTGCAGTCGTCGCAACCTTCGGTTTGTCTTTTACGGCTCGGCTTGCGCTGCAGATGCCCATCGACTGGCTGAGCTGGGTGGAATGCACCTTCATTCCCATCCTCATCGGGATGCCGGTCAGTGCCTACATTTTCACCCAGGCGGAAACGATCCAGGAAACATGCGACAAGTTGGAGAAGTCTCATGCAGCCCTGAAAGAGACGCATAGCAGGCTCACCTTCGTCACCAGTCATGACCCGATGACAGGACTTCTTAGTCGCGGTGAATTCATCGCAAGGATGGATAGAAGCCGCGATGAAGGGGAATGCGACACCCTTCTCCTCATCGATCCCGATCACTTCTCGTCAATCAACGACAAGCACGGCCATGCCAAGGGTGACGAAGCTCTGGTTCGGATTGCGAAGGCGCTCATCTATACAACGCGCCCAGGAGACGGGATCGGTCGCCTTGGCGGGGAAGAGTTTGGGGTGTTGCTACGCCACATCCGCAAAGAGCAGGCAAAGACCATTGCGGAGAAGATCCGTCGTCATATCGAGCGGGTTCCTGGCGTGAAAGGGCAACAAGACGGCGTGAAGGTGACCGTCAGCATCGGTGGTGCGGAAATCCCTCATGGTGCAGATACTCAGGATGTCCTCCGCACTGCCGCACGATGCCTTTTTGAAGCGAAACAACGTGGGCGGAACCGCGTTTCGTTCGATTATGAAGCAGCCAAGTTGCGAGTCGTGACACCGTAACCAACCCCGTCTGGGAGAGAGGCCGATGGAAAAACACGCCGCGGCCTGGTGGTGCTGATGGATTTTTTTGGTGGACCGGTGGCCGTCGGTGCCACATTCGCTACGTCGGCCCGGCAGCGCTAGGCCTGGATTTGCAATTCCTCGGAGCGATGAGACCGCCCGGGCTTCAGATCGCGGGTCGTTCTGGGCCATGCGCGAGAGCGAGAGCGCAGGACGTGCTTGCTGACAATAGGGTCATTGCAGTGAGCGAGCTGCCGGCCGCCGATCTACCGGGCCTTGCAATTTTTCGTTTTTTGCTGCGCCCAACTCCAAAGTTCGGTTATGAATCGGGACTGGCCGGACGGCCTGCCCACGTTGCAATTGTTACAAAGGAACACGCATATGGCGACTGGAACCGTGAAGTGGTTCAACAGCAGTAAGGGATTTGGATTTATCCAGCCTGACAATGGCGGTCAGGATGTTTTCGTTCACATTTCCGCCGTTGAGCGAGCGGGGCTCTCGACCCTCGCCGATGGCCAGAAGATCAACTATGAAATCGAACAGGACCGCCGCACTGGCAAGTCCTCTGCTGGCAGCCTCAGCAAAGCTGGCTGAATCTTCTCCAGCGTCCTGGCAACAGCCGATGGACAAGGTGCATCCAGGCTGGGAAGCCAAAGCTGTTTGAAAGGGAAGGCGGGGCTGGACCCCGCCTTTTCACATTCCGGGCAGATGCAGATGGTGCCGATGGCAGCTTGCGCGCTCCACAAAAACCACGATTTCTGAAATCAGGCTGCGACCTTCTTGCGGGTCTGCTTCGTTGGCGCCGGCGTTTCCGGCTCTTTCGGTTTGCGGCCGAGCCCCATCGTCTTGGCCAACGCCGAACGCGCAGCGGCGTAATTCGGCGCGACCATGGGATAATCCGCCGACAGACCCCATTTGGCGCGATAGTCGTCTGGCGTCAGCCCATAATGGGTCGACAGATGGCGCTTCAGCGATTTGAATTTCTTCCCGTCCTCAAGGCAGATGATGTAGTCCGGTGTTACTGACTTCCTGATCGATACCGCAGGCTTGCGAGCCTCCGCTTCTTCTGCGGAAACGCTGGTGCCGGCAGTGCCTTTGAGTGCCGCGTGCACCTGGCCGATGAGGGCAGGGAGATCACCTACCGGGACCGGATTGTTGGAGACATAGGCTGAGACGACATCGGCGGTGAGCTCGATGAGGACGTCGATGTTGTTTTCGGCTTCTTCTGTCATGAAACACTCCGGATGCTTGAAAGACAGTCGGCGAAGTGTCGCTACATAGTGGCGGGTGCCGCGGAAAGCAATAAAGCCCAGGCAAGACTATTGCGATGCTCGTCCTGCACCGCGGTTGGTAGCAGCGCTTCCCGCCCATATCACGTTGATGGGGAGCTGATCGGCACTCTACGGCACTGCGGTTGTCGGCGAAAGTACCGCCATAGTGCGGGATCGCCTATCATCCAACTTGATCGTTGCGGTGGAGCTGAATGAATGCGCCTGGCAAGCGTGCAGCGGGGGCTGGAACTGCACCGATGGTCCGTGGGCGCCTATCCCGAGACGTAGCCGTTTGCTCTTCGCAGCTGCACAAAAATATGCCAAAGGCGACACCGGCGATGGGTAACCCTAGGGAAGGAGGCTTCGCTTGAGCACATCTGCTGAGACCAAGGCGATCACGCCGCCGGACATTCGCTTGCTGTAAAGGCCAGGCTCCGCTCGTCTGCCTGACAGCCTACACGACCCCGGTCGCCCGGTTCATCGATCCGCACTGCGATGTTGTGCTGGTGGGCGACAGCGTCGGCATGGTGCTCCACGGCCTGCCTTCGACTCTCGGCGTGACGCTCGACATGATGATCCTACACGGCAAGGCGGTGCGGCGTGGCCTCAAGCGTGCGCTCATGGTCGTCGACATGCCGTTCGGCTCGTATGAGGAAGGTCCCGGGCAGGCTTTCCGAAACGCAGCCCGGGTGATGGCCGAGACCGGTTGTGCGGCCATCAAGATCGAGGGTGGCGAGGCAATGGCGCAGACGATCCATTTTCTCGCCGCGCGTGGCGTACCGGTCATGGCCCATGTCGGCCTAACCCCGCAGGCGGTCAATACTTTCGGCGGCTATCCTGTGCAGGGCTGGGGCGAGGACGGTGAGCGCATCCGGCGCGATGCCAAGGCAGTGGCGCAGGCCGGTGCTTTTTCGGTCGTTCTGGAAAAGGTGCCTGAGCCGCTCGCCCGGCGGATCACCGAAGAGGTGGCCGTCCCGACGATCGGAATCGGCGCCTCGCCGGCGTGCGACGCGCAGATCCTGGTGGTCGACGACATGCTTGGCCTGTTCGGCGACTTCCGCCCGAAATTCGTCAAGCGTTACGCAGAGCTCGGACAAATTGCCGAAGCGGCGATCGCGGCTTATGCGCAGGATATACGCGAGCGCCATTTTCCTGCGGCCGAGCATGTCTTCGGCGATGCGCCGAAGACCGTCAAAGGAAGAGAGGCAGCGTGAGCATACCGATCGTCCGGACCGTTGCGGAATTGCGCAGCATTGTTTCAGCCTGGCGTCGCGAAGGCCTCAAGGTTGCCGTCGTGCCGACGATGGGCGCGCTGGATGAAGGCCATCTCAGCCTGGTGCGGGCGGCGCTAGAGCGCGTGGATCGGGTGATCGTGACACTCTTCATCAACCCGAGACAGTTCAACAATGAGGCTGACCTTGCCGCCTATCCACGAACGGAGCACGAGGACGCTGCCAAGCTCGCGCCGCTGGGTGCCCATATGCTCTACGCACCCGACGCATCTGAAATGTATCCGGAAGGTTTCGCCACCGCGGTCTCGGTGAGCGGGGTGAGCGATGGGTTGTGCGGTGCGTACCGTCCCGGCCATTTCGACGGCGTGGCAACTGTCGTAGCCAAGCTCTTTCTGCAGACGGGCGCCGATCTGGCCTTCTTCGGAGAGAAGGACTTCCAGCAGTTGCACGTCGTGCGCCGGCTGACGCGCGATCTCGATATTCCGATCGAGATCGTCGCTTGCCCGACGGTGCGCGAAGCCGACGGTCTGGCAATGTCGTCGCGCAACCTTCGCCTCTCGTCCGTACAGCGACAGGCGGCGCCGAGCCTCGCGGAAATCCTGTTCGCGTTGGCCGAGCGGCTGGCGACAGGGGCGACAGCCGACGACGTACTCATTGAGGCGCGGCAGGCAATCCTGGCGGCCGGCTACAAAGAAGTCGAGTATCTTGAACTGCGGGCCGACGATGACCTCGCGCCGCTCGACGCCGCGGACAGATCGACACGCATCCTCGTGGCCGCATGGCTGGGGGACATCCGGCTCGTTGACAATGTGTGCGTCCGGCCAAAGCAAAGCACTTCCAAAAGGTTTGCTTCACCTGCAGCCGCTTAAGTCTCTGACGCATCCAAGTCTGCCTCAAAACCCTCGACTCCCTGCGCGGGTGAGCTTGCCACCCCGATAGCACGGATGTTTCCGGCGGTGGCGTACGCAGTTTCCGGCCCCATTCGAAGCGCCTCGCTGGTCCATGTTCCCATCACGGGCTATTTCAGAGTTCACCGGCTACGTCACCAACAATGCCGGATCATTCCGAATTGGTCGAGCGACCTCGCTATTGCGAAACTATTGCGAAGCGGTTTCGGCCATTCAACGGTTACCCGGATCATCGCCAAGCGTTTCGCCAAAAATGAACGGCGCTTAGCCAACGGCCGAGAAGCTAAAGGAAATTATCGGCGGGAAGGTTCGCAAGCGCGCCTCCACAAGAGCCCAGAGACGTAAGAGCTATCTTGAGATTTTCGAGGCGGCGGTTCCCGACCCGGCGGATATTGGCTTGGCAGGTGAGTGAGGCCCGAACCGTCACTGCAGTCGGGTTTCCTAGGATAGACAAGGTCACGGTTGCCCATGTTCCAACCAGTTTTCGAGTGCCAGTCCAGGCACGAGGGAAAACTCGCGCTCATTGTCTGCGACCGGCGTGGCGTCGATCGCCAACGCTTGCGCGGCAATCCATGTATCGTTGGCCCCAATTGGCGTTCCTTGAAGCTCCAGAAATGCTCGAATCTTTGCATAATGCCGCGTTGTGTCGTGCTCGACCCCGACTAACGGGAGCCGTTGAGCCAGAGCGGCCAGGCGAGCGCGGTTGCGGTCGCCATAAGCGCTTTTCTCCGCCCCGAATTGCAATTCGCCGAGCACGATAGCCGATAGCCGCATGGCGCTCAGTTGTTCGGATTCCAGCCGTCTTCGTACCTCGGGTCGGCCTTTCAGGGCAGCGATCAGAATATTCGTGTCAAGAAGGTAGAGCGACGGCACGATCTAATCGTCCAACGCGATTACATCTTCAGCCGGCTCATCCTCTGGCGCGATCAGATCAATTTCATCGGCATCGGCCCAGAAATCACGAAAGGCGTCGGCTGCAACGCGGGGATGATCGGGAACAAGGCGCGCGATCACCTTGCCATGCCTGGTGACGGCAATTTCTTCGCCAGCTTCGACTTCCGCCAGCAAAGCCGAGAAGCGCGATTTCGCCTCCACTACGGTGATGTTTTTCATTGGCGTCTCCAAAATGACCATGTGGCCAGAATATATGTGGAAGGGCACGTTCCGTCAAACGAACCCTGCGTGAGTTGTGCCCAGGACGTCACCTCACAGCCCATATCATAACTTGTATGGTGCACCATGACTCAACGTAACGTAAAGTAAAGTTGCACAATATCTGTTCCAAAGATAGATTACGTGACTTTCGCCGGTCAAATTTAATGTTTCTCAATATTGCAAAGTGCTTACCTCTCTCTGCAAGTCTTATTGACAGCGAGAGGTAACCGACGGTGTTGCCGCAGTAACGACTGCTCCGGTCTGTGCCCGAAAAAGTCGCATAATTGGCAGTCCGGGACTGCTTGCCTATCAGGTAACGCCAGCTCGTCTTACCTGGATTACCAAAAGCGGGCGGACCAATTGTCAAAGCCTGCTTTCGCCATCGCAGGCAATGATTGCCCCGGTTCGTCTGGCTGCCGTCTATGACGACACGATCAGGTCGGCCGTGATGCTGCCAACGCTTTGCGGATGAAGCGCCTTGCGGCCAACAGTCACGGTTCTCGCTGAAGAAGAACTCGACCGTGTCGCCGACACTGTCGATGGCGCGGCACGGCGGTGTGCCATACCAAGGCACCATGCGGGAGGGCTTACGCAGCATCGAGAAATCTCCTTTCGTGCAGCTCTCGCATGCGCTGGACCTGATCCGCCGAGGGCTGGATGCGCCAACCCGCGTGCTCATGCCCGACCCGTTCGACGAGGAATTCATCGACATCAGAAATGAACATCGCGTCCTCTTTCGTGACGAGGCCGCCGTGCCGGAAGCCCAACCATTCGACGCACAGCTCGTCGTTATCCGAGAGCGTCCTCGACCGATGCATGACGTTGTTCTTGCCGGGCATCGCGACCCCGCAATGCCGGGCGGCATGCCAAGCTGCCCGCCACGGCGACGTCGTTTGCAAAAGCAGCTTTAGTCCCGCCCCGAAGACGACCCACATGTGCTCGGCGCGCGGAAGGAAAGCGGGGAAGCCGAGCTCCCTGAGTTCGGCCTCGATATCGGTTGCGAAATCCCGCAGCCTGTCGAGTTTGTCGGGCGGGATGACTCGAGAACCGCGCGTCTCCGGTTTGAAGCCGTATTGATAAGACGTCTGCCTCGCGACGCCGATCTCGCAGGCTATGCGATGCGAATCCCAACCTGCGCGTTTCAGGATGTCGCGGACTGCAACGTAGTGATCCCGGATTTCCTGATGCGATGCGGTTCTCATGATGCCCTCGCTTCCGATTGGGCACCGCCGCCTGCGAAGGCTGCCCAATCCCAGTCAGGCAGCGTCCGCGTGTAGCAGATGATCGACGCGGCATGCCGCGAGCTGGACCCAGCTTCCATGAACTCTGTCCGGGAGGCCGACAAGGCGAGGGCAGCATACCTGAAGAGCGGTCACCCGGATGACTGTGCTTCGAGGGATGGAGCGTGCCATCTCGCATGCGCTGGACGCGGGGTTGAGCTGCCGTTGGGTCTGCATCGCAATATCAGCGGCGTAGTGTGTGCGGTTCTCATTAGAGCATCCGTTCTTGGTTAGCGGCCAATTCCTCGGCCGCGGCCACTCTCGCCATCTCGCGTTCGTCCGAGTTGATGTACGTCCAGACCCAGTTGTTCCTGAGCCACTGCTGGAGCTTGCCGCGTATCGCGTCGGCTTCGTCGAGAGGCAGGCCCAGGCGCGTGACGAGGACGTTCTCCTCGCGCTTGCTGACCAAGTCTCCGTCGTCGTCGAGCCACTCCAGGTACGCGCCAGGGCGGCCGGGCAGGTCGAACAGGAGCGCCCAGCGGCCGTTGTCCGCTTCGTCGCGCCCCCAGCGGATGTTAGCGACGTCCACCTGCACGGGCCTGCAGCCATTGATGAAATCCCAGGGGTCGTTTTCGTCGAGCCACTTTCCCAAGCGGCCCCCGACGTCGAGGGATTCCCCTAAGGTTAGGTCCGCGAAGCCGTCACCCGTTCCGGAGAGCCTGCCGGATTCAGGGCTGAACTCGAGGTGGCGAAAGCCGCCGTCAAGGCCGGCGCCCGCGAGCCTGAACCGCAGCGCGGGCTTGCCCCCGCTGGCGTAGAAGCCAACGTCCGTCATCGTGAAGTTTGCCATTTTATTTCCTGCGATGTCGGAGCCGCCCAGTGCGTCCCTAACAACAAAAGGATTGTGTGTAATGAGGCTCATAACAAGCCCGTTTTCAAATTTATTTTACAAGTTGCAAAGTGCAACTTTCAGGCTTTTGCTGGCCTTCATAAATAAATTTAGCTTCAAAAATTTGCATGTCTCTTGCCGACAAATCTGGGAGGATTGCCACACGCCGATCATTTTAGGAGTTCCTCATATGAAATCTGTCATCCGTCTGGCACTGGAGGCCGTCCGGGCGATCCTGCGCGCGGTCCTCGCGCTGGTCGCCTCGATCTGCAGATTGCTCGGCGTCGGGCCGCCCTCAATGCCGCAGCTGCCCCAGCCGTCGACAACCCCGGAGGACGTCCGCCAGGAATACAGGGACGGGTACACGCGAGAGGTCGCGAACGATCACGCGCTCGCATCAGATGTCGGGATGTCGGTTCATCAGTATGCGGCAGCCCTCGATCCGGCGATCCGCGGCGCGGTCGACATCTCCGGCCTGACGGCCGAGCAGACAGACTGGCTGCTGGGATTGCACGAGGAGGACTTGCAGCGCCTCGTCACCGCAGGACCGAAAGCGTGCGAACTGGCGGTGACCGGGCGAAAGTGCGGCGTCGTCGGCCTACCGATCCCGCCGGCGGCTTCTCAGATCGAAGAACCGATGCCCGTCAGGGACCCGGCGCGCGACATGTTAATGACTCGAATCCGAGACGCTCACGCCGCTCGCACGCAGTTGCTCGCGTAGCGCGTTCCAGGCTTCTTCCCGTTTCCGCAGCTCATGCTCGCGCATCCGAGCGCGGGCTGCGGCCATCGACTGTCCATTGCGGAGCGCGCGATAGTCGCGCAGCGCGCGCTCCGCTTCCGGACACTCGTGCAGCAAGTCTCTGAATTCTTCGAACAGGGCGTCGACTTTCGCCTTCTTCATGCTGCCACCCGCTGGCGCTGACGGTGGATATATGCCTGCCGCTGTGCCAGCGCCGCGCGCAGCTTCGCGATCTCCGCGTTCGCCGCGGCGAGATCGCGGACGGCTTGCCTGGCGATCCGGCCGAGTGCCTCGGCGTTGCCGAATGCTGCGGACACGGCAGCGTCGTATGCTGCTTGCTCGCGCGCCTCGCGGTCCTGACGGGCGCGTTCCATCGCTTGGGCGTGCCCGGTATAGATGATGGCTCCGAGGCCCGCGCCGAGCGCAGTAGCCTGAAGGCCGACCGATGTTCCGATATCCATACCCTGACGTGCCATGCCTGCCTCCTGTGTTGAAGGCATGGTAGCTATAGGGATCTAGGAAAGATCTAAAGGTGCCGATCGAATTGAATCCGCCGGGCGGATTAGGTTTTTGCATGCCGCCGATTCTGCGTCGGCTAGTCCTGCGGGACGTACGTCGTCACAGACGTCAGGTTCTCCTCGATGGCGGAGTGCGAGGCGTCCAGACGGAGGCTTGTACGCACGGCCGAGCGGACGAGCATTCTGATCGAATCCACGGTCTGCTGGAACGCTGACGTCGGCGCGTAAACGGGTGCCTGCGGCTGTCAATTCGAGCGGAACATATAAGAAAACCGCGCATTCGCTATACTTGAAACGGCTTTGTCGCGCTCAGCGGGCAATCCTTGCAGCCGCAGTTCCTGCGGTGCTCGGCATGCTAATCCCTACGGCGACCAGACGCGAGCCGCACTTCGGGCACCGAAGACGTTGCGAGAGACGGCTCAACGGGAAGTCGCGGCCTCGCGTCCAGAGCATCGAAGACACGTCCAGCTGATATCGGTTGCCGCACTCGCGGATCGTCTTCAGGCCTTCACGATTGCCCCAGATGCACCGCGCCGTCAGCCTCACGTTATGGTTAAAGCATCTCCGAGGGTCTCGATCTCCATAGGAACGAGATAAGAACAAATTCCTCTTCCGGGTCAATGCCGTTCAATGGTCTCCACCGGAAACGGGCGTGAAGGCCTATCCGTCGGGACGGCGTGCATGTAACGTTCCTGCGGGGAACGGAGAGGTCATCATGGAAACGATGGAGCCGGAGTGGTCGTGCCGCCGAGCAGCGCGATACGGGGCCACTGGCTGGCCTTCTTCGCTCTCGTCGTTGTGGCATACGTCGTCACAGCAGCTTTCCACGAGGACTGGGCCTCTGCTTTCGGACTCGTGACCGTGCCGACCGTAGTCGGATACTTCATCGTCAGGAGGGTCAGCGGTCTCCGCAGCTTCGCTACTCGCTATGCCGCCTTCGCGATAACAACCAATGGGTCGCGCAGCTCGCGCGGGCTGAGGACAAGCAGTCGTTCTGCACTTGCCTCGCCGACAAAATGAAATGGCCAACCGCACGGACGGTCGCCGCGGCCTTTATTACGTTTCGCGAGCCGACGCCGATGCAAGACGATCCAGTGATGACTGCTGTCGCGACAGATGCATTTAAACAGTGTGCGGCCCTGTTGCCTCGTTCATGATTTCGCAGGCCAGTTGACGTCCGGATCATGGCGCCGCATTCCAGTCCTAGCCGCGTAGCTCAACCGGGATGGCACCCTGGGCAACCCGAGAGGGCCGAGAGAGAGCGCCGCTTCGTCGGAGGTGGCGGTTGGAATCCGCAGGCGGCTAGATCCCGGAATAGGGGTTGCCGGGAGGGCTGGCGCTCTCCCGGTCCCGTCAGATGATGTGTGTGCCGCACGCGGTGCGGCATCGAATGTTGCATCCGTCCATGCTGTCATCGGATATGCCGCACCACACAGGCCTAGCCGCGTGGATATGCGAGAAGGTTCTCCGAACGGGGACGGCGGCACGACCTGTCGGAAGCACGAGGCTAGTGTGCTTTCCGGCTTGCGGGGAAGGTCATGCCGCGCCTCCGGGGTGGCACTCCCGCCAACTTTGTTGACCGTCGTAGCTATACCTGAATCGACTCCTCGACGGTATGGAAACGGTATAAATGTATAGGAGACACCGATAGCGAGGGCGGCTTAGGTGTCACATCGACACCTAAGCCTATGATATCCTTGGAGAAATTTGGTAGCGGGAGAGGGACTTGAACCCCCGACCCCAGGATTATGATTCCCGTGCTCTAACCAACTGAGCTACCCCGCCAGGGCGGCGAAAGGCCCGAAATCCGCCTTAAATCGAAAGGCATGTCGGGGCGTTCGCCAAGGTCGCGCGGATATAAGGTTGGGAGGGTGAGCCTGTCAAGCTTCGAAGCAACCGGCGCGCCGGCTTATTGCCATTGTCGAAAAGCTTTGCCGCGCGGACATTTGGTTGCAGCCGGCGGGGTTGAGTTCGTGGGGGCACGTCGCTATGTCTCGGCCACGAGTTTTTAGAGTTGAAACAGATGAAACCGCGCATTGCAGTCCTCGGTTGCGGATACTGGGGCAGCAACCACATCCGCACCCTCAAGGCGCTCGGCGCGCTGCACGCGGTCTCCGACGCCAACCGTGCCCGCGCCGAAGGCTTTGCCAGCGAGCAGGACTGCCTGGCGATCGAGCCGGACCAGTTGTTCGTCCGTGACGATATCGACGCCATCGTCATGGCGTTGCCGCCGCAATTCCATGCCGATCTTGCCGTGCGCGCCGCCGAGGGCGGCAAGGACATACTGGTGGAAAAGCCGATCGCGCTGACGGTGGAGGATGCCGAGCGCGCTGTGAAGGCGGCCAAGGACAATGGCCGCGTCTTCATGGTCGGCCATGTCTTGCGTTTCCATCCCGCCTTCGAGACGCTGAAAGCGTTGATCGACAAGGGCGAACTCGGCGAAGTCCGCTACATCCATTCGCACCGGCTCGGCCTCGGCAAGTTCCACACCGAGAACGACGCGCTGTGGGACCTTGCGCCGCACGATCTGTCGATGATCCTGGCGATCACCGGCACCGAGCCGATCGAGGTGCGCGGGGAGGGCGCCGCCCTGCTCGACAATCTCAGCGACTTCGCGCATCTGCATATGCGCTTTCCCAACGGCCTGCGCAGCCATCTCTTCACCTCACGGCTCAATCCCTATCGCGAGCGGCGGCTGACCGTGGTCGGCACCAAGGCGATGGCGGTGTTCGACGATGTCGAGCCATGGGAACGCAAGCTTGCCGTATACCGCCACGCGGTGTGGCAGGACAGCGGCCAATGGGCCTTCACCACCAATGAGCCGTCCTATGTCGCGGTTGCCCAAGGCATGCCGCTGACGCGTGAGCTGGAGCATTTCATCCAGAGCATCGAGACGCGAGCCGAGCCGCGCACCAGCGGCGAGGAAGCGATCAGGGTGCTGCGTATCCTGACCGCCGGTACGGTCACGCACACCACGTCCAGTTCCTGAAAGACCGTTTGGAACTCTACGCCGGCGGCCACCGCCAGAGCGAATTTCGAAACCGTCTCCGAGAGGATAGCCTTTATTCGGCGGGAATCCGCGCCGGCCTGGCGGCAAGCCGGGTCAGCATGGCCTCGGCTTCGGCGCCACGCTCCGAACGCTCGATGAAGCCGCCGCCGAACACGCGCGCCTCGTTGCCGTCGTCGGAATAGAGGACGCAGGCCTGTCCGGGCGCGATGCCGGACTCGCCGTCGACCAGTTCCACCCATGTCACGCCATCGCGGTGATGCAGCACGGCCGGACGCGGCGGGCGCGTCGAGCGGACCTTGGCGAACAGCTCCAGGCCACCGGCGGGAACATCGGCCAGCGGCCCGTCACCCAACCAGTTCATGTTGCGCAGATAGATCTTGTGCGTCTCCAGCGCCTCGCGCGGCCCGACCACGACGCGGGCGCGGTCGGCGTCGAGATGGACCACGTAAAGCGGTTCGCCGGAAGCGATGCCGATGCCGCGGCGCTGGCCGATCGTGTAACGCAGGATGCCTTCGTGGCGGCCGAGCACGCGGCCATCGATGTGGACGATGTCGCCCGGATTGGCAGCAGTCGGCTTCAGTTTGGCGATGATGTCGGAATACTTGCCCTGCGGCACGAAGCAGATGTCCTGACTGTCCTGCTTGGCGGCAACCGTCAGCCCCATCTCCTCGGCGATGCCGCGAACCTGCGGCTTCGACAGGCCGCCGAGCGGGAAGCGCAGATAGTCGATCTGCGCCTGCGTGGTGGCGAACAGGAAATAACTCTGGTCGCGGTCGGCGTCGACCGGCCGGTAGAGCGCGCGGTGGGCGCCATTGGCGCCGGAGCGGATATAGTGGCCGGTGGCCAGCGCGTCGGCGCCAAGCTCCTTGGCGGTGGCCAGAAGATCGGCGAACTTCACCGTCTGATTGCAGGAAACGCACGGGATCGGCGTCTCGCCGGCAACGTAGCTTTCGGCGAAGGGATCGATGACCGCCTTGCGGAAGCGTTCCTCGTAGTCGAGCACATAATGGGGAATGCCAAGCGTCTCGGAGACGCGGCGGGCATCGTCGATGTCCTGCCCGGCGCAGCATGAGCCGGCCCGGTGCGTTGCCGCGCCATGGTCGTAGAGCTGCAAGGTGACGCCGACGACATCATAGCCTTCGCGCTTCAACAGGCCGGCGACGACGGACGAATCGACGCCGCCCGACATGGCGACGACGATGCGGGTGTTTTCGGGACGTCCGGGAAGATCGAGGCTGTTCATGGTTCTTTCGTTCTGCGCGGCGCCTGAATGCCAATGACGGGAATATAGGTCAAGCTTTCCGGCTGCGCCAGCTTGCAGGGCCGATCGGCAAGCAGGCACCGATCCGGCGAATGGAGAGATTTTTCCGCGCGTCGCCGGCGCTTCCAGGCCGATGTTTCAAATGCCGGCGAAAAGACTAACGCGGCGTTCATGATCCTTACCTAGTCATTAGGGTCTGCTTAGGCAATTTTTAAAGCTGTGGCGGTAACGTGGCGGGGATTGGGTCTTTGAGTTTTTTGTAGAGAGTACGATGACCGATCTGGTTAGACCGAGAGTCAAGTATGTTATCGGGCCTGACGGCAGCCCTCTTACGATTGCCGATCTGCCGCCGACAAATACACGTCGCTGGGTTATCCGGCGCAAGGCGGAAGTGGTTGCGGCGGTGCGCGGCGGGCTGTTGAGCCTTGAAGAGGCATGCCAGCGCTACAAGCTCACCACCGAGGAATTCCTGTCCTGGCAGGCGTCGATCGACGAATATGGCCTTGCCGGGCTGCGCACCACGCGCATCCAGCAATATCGGCATTAGAGCCGATCAGAACAAAGATCAAAGGGCGCGGCACTCCGCGCCCATTGTTTTTCGATTTTCGAGCGAGTCTTTTGGCTCAGGCCGTCAGCACCACTTTGCCGATCGGCCTGGTGGCTAGAAAGGCGTGAGCCGCACCTGCCTGCTCGAGCGGGAGGCTTTTCGCCACATGGACGGCGAGCTTTTTCGCATCGATCAGCCGGGCGAGTTCCAGCAGGCCTTCGCGATCGGGTACCACGGACATGCGCTCGACCCTTATGTCGCGCGCGCTGGCGTGCGCCCTGGTGGCGTCGTTCACGTTCAGCAAGGACACCAGCCCGCCGCCGTTCCTGACCACCCTTAGCGAACGATCGGCATGGTCGCCTCCAAAGGGATCCAGCACGAGATCGACGTCGCGAACCGTGTCGGCGAAATCGCCCTTGGTGTAGTCGAGAACCTCATCGGCGCCGAGCGAGCGGACGAAATCGAGCTTTTGCGGGCTGGCGGTGGCGATGACATAGGCGCCGCGCGCCTTGGCGATCTGCAGCGCCAGATGGCCGACGCCACCGGCTGCGGCATGGATCAGCACGCGCTGGCCCGATTGCAGTTCGCCATGGCGGACGAGACCCTGCCAGGCGGTGAGGCCGGCCAGCGGCAATGCGCCTGCCTGGATGTGGTCGGCGCGCTCCGGCTTCAGCGCGATTTCATCGGCAGGCACGGCCGTCAGCTCCGCGTAAGCCGCGGCCTGCTTGGGGAAGCGCGGCATGCCGAACACCTCGTCGCCGACCTTGAAGCCGGAGGCACCGGCGCCAAGCGCCTCGACGGTTCCCGAGATATCCCAGCCCAGGATGAAGGGCGGCTCGCCGAGCAGGGGATAGTAGCCGGCGCGGACGGCGCCATCGACCGGATTGATGCCGGCTGCCTTGACACGGACCAGCACCTCGCCGGCCTTTGGTGCGGGGTCGGGCTGATTGGCAATGACAAGGACGTCGGGTCCGCCGACGGAGTTCTGGATAACGGCACGCATGGGATATCTCCTGCTTGGTTGGCGCCACTATCATTTGGATAGTAATAATCTCTTGTCCAGTATGTACCTGCCTGATATATAGATACCTCATGGATAGTGATGACGATTCCCCTTTCGGCTATGATGCGTTCCGGCGGACATGCGCTTCGCATACCGTGCTCGAGATGCTGGCCAGCAAATGGGTCTATCTGGTGGTTTGCGCGCTGCGCAAAGGCCGGCTGCGCAATGGCGAGCTAGCCCGCAAGCTCGAAGGCATCACGCCGAAGATGCTGACGCAGACGCTGCGTGTGCTCGAGCGCGACGGTCTGGTGCGGCGCGAGATATTCCCGGTCATTCCGCCGCGTGTCGAATATGAATTGACCGAGCTCGGCCAGAACCTTGCAGGACTGCTCAACCAGATCAGGTCGTGGTCGGAACAGCATGCGTCGGACATCAAGGATGCCAGGGCGCGGTCAGCTGCCGCAAATGAAGGCGGTTTGGCCGCCTGATGCATGTCGCCCAAAAGTGGCCCCGGTTAAGGGAGCACGACATGCATAAAAACGAAGACCTGAAGCGCGTCGGCTGAATCCGTTCAAGCGCGATGCGCTTCAAGGCAGCTTTCGGTTGGCCTGGCCGAAACCTGGATGCTTGCGCATGCCCGAGGGACAGGCACCGACTGTCACCGACAGGCCGGATTTCAGCCGATCATGGCACTGCGACCGCCGACCTCGGATTCGCGAATCTTGGTGTCGCGTGATTCGAGCATTTCAGCCTTGGAAAGCTCCGCTTCAGCTTCGCCGAGTAATGATTCGGCAGTGCTTCGCTGCTGGGCGAGGTCGCTTTGCGAATTTCTGAGGTTGTCGCGACGCAAACGCGCTGCCTTGGCAAAGGTCGGATAGGCAAAATGGTTGATGTCGGTGATGCCGGCTTTCTTTTCCTCGGCGGTGATCTGAAGCTCCAGCTCGACGGCCATGCGTTCGAACTCGGCGATCATCATGTCGAGTTGCAGCAGCTGCCGCCGCTTCTCATTCACCTGAAACTGTTTCAGCCGAACGAGGTTTTCACGTGACTTCATGATTCGGTACTCCCGGAAACGCACACCCGCACATATCGTCCAAACCACCTGGAAAGGCCCAGGCATCACCCGTGTCCACCGCCTTTCCCCGAACTATGGGAAACAAAACCCTAAAGTTTTTTGCCGGCGGTAACCATTCGTTTACGGGCATTGTTAATCATACGGCTCAGGACTTAAGGCCGGGTAAAAATTCCGGCCGCCGATGCGGGAGCCGCGTCAATGAGTCCCTGGAGTCACTTAGTCCAGGTTGTTAATGTGTTGCATTAGGAATTTGGTTCTGTGATTCGTTATTAGATTCAAGAGGGTGTAGAAAGAGGTTAAAAAATCTGGTACCGTGATGGACGGGAAATTAGATTTTGTTAACCATTTGATGGCAGCCTCTGCACAAGGCAACCACTGCTCCGGGTCCGGACGGGTCGTGAAATGGTCCGGCAGCAGAAAAGGGGAATGAAATGCGTGTTCTGCTGATAGAAGATGACAGTGCAACCGCACAAAGCATCGAACTGATGCTGAAATCGGAAAGTTTCAATGTCTACACGACCGACCTCGGCGAAGAGGGTGTCGATCTAGGCAAGCTCTACGACTACGATATCATCCTTCTTGACCTCAATCTGCCCGACATGTCGGGGTATGAAGTCTTGAGAACGCTTCGCCTGTCCAAGGTGAAGACGCCAATCCTCATCCTCTCCGGCATGGCCGGTATCGAGGACAAGGTGCGCGGCCTCGGCTTCGGCGCCGACGACTACATGACCAAGCCATTCCACAAGGATGAGCTGGTCGCCCGCATCCATGCCATTGTGCGGCGCTCCAAGGGCCATGCCCAGTCGGTCATCACCACGGGCGACCTGGTGGTCAACCTCGATGCCAAGACCGTCGAAGTCGGCGGCCAGCGCGTGCACCTCACCGGCAAGGAATATCAGATGCTGGAGCTGCTCTCGCTGCGCAAGGGCACCACGCTGACCAAGGAAATGTTCCTCAACCACCTCTATGGCGGCATGGACGAGCCCGAGCTGAAGATCATCGACGTCTTCATCTGCAAGCTGCGCAAGAAGCTCGACGCGGCATCCGGCGGCCAGAATTACATCGAGACGGTCTGGGGTCGCGGCTATGTGCTGCGCGAACCGGAAGACATCCGCGTCAGCGCCTAGGGCGGCGAGTCGCTTCAAACTTTTCTTCGACAAAAAACCCGGCTCCGGCCGGGTTTTTGCGTGATGGGCTGATAGCTATTTATTTGACGCGATTTTGGACGGAAAACCGTCGCGCACTTTTTCTGGAACTGCTCCAGGCCGCCGAATCAGGCGGCGATCTTCAAGGCGCGAAAACGCTCGAGCAGTTGCGGCCGGTTGAATGGCTTCAAGAGATAGCCCTGGGCGCCGGCGCGCTTGGCCCGCATGATCGAAGCGATATCGAGCTCGACCAGCGAAATCAGGATCTGCGGCTTTGTCGGGCTCTCCATGGCGCGCACGCGACGGATGAGATCGACCGCCGCGACGTCAGGCAAGGCACCGTCGACGACGATGATGTCGGGCATGTCGGCGGCGCACATCTCCAGCGCGTCAAGTCCGCTGGCTGCCTCGATGACAATCATATCGGAGCCGCCCAGGATGCGTTTTGCAACCTTCCTGATGACGCTTGAATCGTCGACGAACATGCAGCGTTTCATTTCCGGGTCCTTTTGCCTTTTGGCAATCCGGTAGCGTCGGAGTATCCGAAAGGCACCATAAGCCGATCTGGTAAAGAAGCCGAAAAGCCATTAGGTAAAATTTTTGCTAAAGATGCCATTGGCGGGCTGTTCTTCGCAATGCTTCGGCGCAACCAGCTCGGTGAAGCTCATCCCACCTCGATCGAAGCGCCGCCACCGGTATTGCGGATTGAAATACTTCGCTTCTCTAGGGAATTGTCGTGAATTTCAGGCCGCTGAAAGCACGATTTCTTCCGGCGTCGCGTGAATAGATATCGTCATGTTGGCTTCGCGCGCCAGAAGCAGCGTGTAATAGGGTTGCACGGAATGCGCGTCGATCGGTTCCTCCGGCTTGTGGCCGGAATGCAGTTCGAGGAATTTCGGCGGAACGCGCAGCATCGGGCCGCTCGCGGCAAGCGCGAAACGCGGCTCGGTTTCGAGGTTTTCCAGCGTCACGGAAAGCTTGCCGCCGCGCGGAATGGCGGCGTTGGCGACGAGGAGCAGGTTGAGCAGCAGCTTGACCTTGTTCTTGGGCAGCAGCGCGCGGGTCCCGTTCCAGGTCAGTTCCGGCTTCTCGTTCTTGAGGAAGGCGATGGCGACGGCTTCGGCATCGCCGGTATCGATCAGCATGCCGGCCGAGCCGGCGGCGCCGAAAGCGATGCGGGCAAACTGCAGACGGGCCGAGGCGTTGCGGGCGCTCTGGCGGATCAGCTTCATAGCGTCCTCGTCGGCGCCGCCTTCGTCGAGCAGTTCGAGCCCGTTGTTGATCGCGCCGACCGGCGAAATGATGTCGTGGCAGACCCGGCTGCACAAAAGTGCCGCGAGATCGGGTGCGGAAAGGGTGAACAGATCGGCCATCGGCAAAAATCCCTGCAAAATTTCATAACCCATGGCCGAGCGACGATCGTCGCCTGCCCGCACGAATCACGCTCTCCCTCGGGCTCTCTGAATACACAGCGCCCGTGCGTGCAGCAACAAATCCAAATTGTGGTATGGCAAATGGCGTGTTCACACAGGCCGCCGACCCCACCCAAGCGACCCCAAACAGCCTTTGAACCGCCATGTTCATGTGGGAGCTTAATGGTTGAAAAAGGATTACGGCATAGTTTGCCCGTAACAGTTACCCTTAACGGCCGGCTAAAAGAGCCGTACGGGGTGCGAGGCGTCGGCGAAAGTGCTCCCTGACGGAGATTGGAAGCATGTTTTCCCGATTCTACGACCGGAGTTTTTTCCGTGTCACTGACCGGACTTTTGTCCGTGTCGTATCAATGGCGATCGCGCTCATGGGCGTTCTCGTCTTCTCGACGTCGGCCCTGCGGGCCCAGGAATATACCGCTCAGGAGATCGTCGATTCCGGTCACAAGTTCTTCGGCGCGACATCGGGCGGGCTCGCCACGGTCGTCGAGAAGATTTTTGCCTCCTACGGCCTGCCCAACGGCTATCTGCTGGGCGAAGAGGGCTCGGGCGCGCTGATCGGCGGCCTGACCTATGGCGAAGGCACGCTCTACACCAAGAACGCCGGCGATCACAAAGTGTTCTGGCAAGGCCCGTCGCTCGGCTGGGATTTCGGCGGCGAGGGGTCGCGGGTGATGATGCTGGTCTACAATCTTGACGATGTGAGCAACCTCTATAACCGCTATGGCGGCGTCGCTGGTTCGGCCTATGTGGTGGCGGGCCTCGGCTTCAACGTGCTGAAGAACAACAATGTGCTTTTGGTGCCGATCCGCACCGGCGTCGGTGCCCGGCTCGGCGTCAATCTCGGCTATCTGAAGCTTACCGAACGCGCCACGTGGAATCCGTTCTGAGCTAAACCCGCTCCGTTGCGGCAAACGCTTGCCGCAACGCTGGATTTCCGCCATGCCAACGTGGCACAATCAAAAGCGCTCCACGCGCTTTTGGCTTTATCTTGTTGCATGTCGTTGTCCCAAAACCGGCTCCCATTTTTGGGCGACATGCATTAGTTTGGCGGTTGCCGTCCACAACGGGTAGTCACTTGGTTCAGTCGGTCCTGTTCTTCGTCCTCGGCTTTCTCTGTGCCGGCTTTCTGGCGCTTATGGTTGCTCCGGCCATATGGCGCCGTGCCGTCGCTCTGACGCGCAAACGCATCGAAGCCTCGATACCTCTGACGCAAACCGAGATCCTGGCGGACAAGGATCGCATCCGCGCCGAGTATGCCATGTCGACGCGTCGCCTCGAAATCAGCGTCAATGCGCTGCGCGAGAAGGCGGCCGAACAACTCGTCGAGATCGGTCGCGGCCACGAAGCTCTCAAGGGTCTGGCGGTCGAGCGAATGGAGAAGAACCAGGTGCTGAGCGAACTGGGCGCCAAGAGCGACATGCTGCGGCAGCGCGAGGAGGAGTTGCACGGTCTGTCGGACCGGCTCAAGGAAACCGAACGCAAGCTGGAGAAGCGCGCGCTCGAGCTCGAAAAGCTGGGGCTCATGTATGACGACGCCAGCTTCTCCTCCAGCAGCCGACAGATCGAACTCGTGGCGCGCGAATCCGAGCTGCAGAAACTCGCCAGCGACATTGCGCTGCTGCGCGGCCAGCGCAAGGAGGCGGACAGGCGCGGCCAGGAGATCGCGGCCGAAAGCAAGGCCGCGCGCGACGCCCTGAAGGCCGAGAAGAAAAAGACCGTCGAGCTCGACAAGAAGGTCGAACGGCTGCTGGCGACACTTGCCGATCGCGAGGACAAGCTCGACCGTCGCGAGAAGGAACTGGCGCGGCTGCGCGAAAAGTCGAAAGCCGAGGATGGCATGCCAGCCTTGCGGCTGGTCGGCAACGTCGCGAAGAGCGATGACGTCGACAAGGCAATTGCCAAGCTCGACAGCGACCGTGAGCGGCTCGAGGCGAGGCTGACGGCGCTGGCGCGCGAGAACCAGCGGCTGAAGGCGGATCTCAGCGCGATGGCCGCGTCGAATCCCGCGGACAGCAGCTCCGCCTTGCGCGAGCAGATGAACGAACTGGCGGCGGAGGTCGTCCACCTGACGGCCAAGCTCGAGGGGCCCGATTCGCCGATCGCCAAGGCATTGGCGGCACCGTCAGATGCACGCTCCGGCAACGGTGACCGCAGCCTCGCGGATCGGGTACGAGCGCTGCAGAAGGCTGACGCGACGAGCTGAAATCAGTTCCTGTTCGCCGAGAAATGGTGCAGCGCGATGGCTGATGCCGCGGCGACGTTCAGGCTGTCGAAGCCTTCCGACATGGAGATCCGCACGGTGTGCAGGCGTGCGAGCAGGCTGTCTGGCAAGCCTTCGCCCTCGGTGCCGAGATAGAGCGCCAAACGCTCGCTCCGCCGCGCATCGCGTATGTCGGTCTGCCCGCGCGGCGACAGCGCGAATTGTTCGAAGCTCCGTTGGGCGAGCATTGCCGTGAAGCCGGCGGTGTCGATGAATGACGCGAAAGGTATCTTGAGCGCGGCGCCGACGGAAACGCGGATCGCCTTGCGGTAAAGCGGATCGCAGCATGTCGCATCTATGAGTATCGCATCGGCGCCAAAGGCGGCGGCGTTGCGGAAGATCGAACCCATATTGTCATGGTTGGCGATGCCGACGAGCACCACGACCAGCGCCCGCGCCGGCAAGGCATCGAGCACGGCCTCGACCGGCCGCGGCGTCCCCTTGCGGCCTATGGCCAGGATGCCGCGATGCATATGAAACCCGGCGATTGCGTCCATCACCGCGCCGGTGGCGACATAGACCGGGAGGTCCGCCGGCGCCTTGCGCAGGATACCCTCGAGGCCGGCCAGCCGGTTTTCCAGGACCAGCACCGATTCGGCGCCAAAATGCCCAGCCGAGAGCAGCAGGTCGAGCACCACCTTGCCTTCGGCAATGAAGCGGCCTTGCCGGCCGGCGAGGTCACGCTCGCGGATATCGAGATAGGCGGCAACGCGCGGGTCTTGCGGGTCGTCGATACGAATCGGATCCATGCATTCCTCGCGGCCCAGCGCACCGGCCCGGAAATCCGGACCGATCACCGAAGCCTACTTTGGTTCGGGAAGCACGATGCGACAATTCAGGGCGATCATCTACCTCTGTGCGCCCGGATAGGCGCACATCCGCCCTGAAAGCGTCGGCGAGGTAAGTGGCTACAAGGGCGGCGGTCAGGTTCCAGCGCGGCGCAAACGGTGCGCCATCTCGGACAGGTCCTCCTTGCCGCTGCCGAAAATGCCGTCCAGCATGCCGAGCAGTTCGCGCACGGCATCCGATTTGCAGGAATAGTAGATCATCTGCCTGTCGCGACGGGTATCGACGAGGTCGAGTGCCCGCAACTTGGCCAGGTGCTGCGACAGGGCGGATTGACTGAGCATCACCTTCTCGGCGATGGCGCCGACCGACATTTCACCGTCGATCAGATAGCTCATGATCAGCAGCCGTTTTTCATTGCCCATCAGCATCAGAAATTCGGCCGCCGATTCGGCATTGGCGATTAGCTTAGACGAGACCATCGATCCCCCATGCTTTTTGTTCATCCTGACACCATGGGGGCAATGGCATCTGATTCCATAAACTCAGTTATGACCAGGCGCTGCGATTCAGCGTCACCAACAAAAGGTAGAGCATTTCCTTCAAATCTCAAGTGTTGCTTTTTATCTAATATAATTAAGTGCAGTTTCGGCGTCGGCCGCGGCGCGGCCGGTCCTGGCCATATCGACCAGAACAGGCCGCAATTTGCGTGCCGCCTGCAAAGGTTGCGGGAAGAAAACCCTGCAAACATCGTCACCCGACACCAGATCCATGCCATCGGCGTCGAATCCGGCAATGATCCAGTCGTTGCCGGACACTTTCGCGAAATGCTGTGCATAAACGGCAATCGCGTCGAGATGGTCGGCGTTCATATGGTCGATGGCGGATTGTTCGCTCGCCGCAAGGTCCTCGACGATCGATCCGCTGCTGAGCAGATCCGATCGATCGAGCTGATAGGCCTTGCCGAATCCGCCATTGAGGCTGGCGCGTTGCGGCTCGAGGCGGAAGATCGAAAAGTCGCCGAGACCGGCGTAGAGTTTCGCCTTGGGATTGCGGTTGAGATAACGGCGCTCGGCGCGGGCGTGCTCGCTCGATCCGCGCTCAAGCCGTGCCGCCTGGCAGACCAGTGTCAGGCGCGGGTGCGCCAGCGGGTCGCCCTTGCCGGGTTCGCCGAGCAACAGAGAACAGCGCGCATCGGCAAGCAGCGCGCCGGTGTGCGCCGAGAGCATCGACACCAGGATCAGCGGCGCGCCGTCGATGTCGGTGGCCACTCCGACCCTGCTGGCCAGCGGCGAGCCTGTCTGTGGTTCGATGACCGCCAGCGCGCCAAAGCGAGCGTTGCGCAGAAGCGTCTTGCCCAGCCGGATCGCCTCGGCGTCTGTCTCGCGGATCACGTCCTTCTTCGGTTCGTCCAAGGCACCACCGCAATAAGTTGATTTTCACTCTCCGCTTATTTGTCAAACAAGCCGGATTTGACAAGGCCGTCAATCTCGTTTTTCGAAAGCCCGAAACGCGCCAGCACTGTCGACGGGACGAGATCGTTGCCGGCGGGTTTGGTCGCCAGTGTCGGCCGCGAGCCGGAGAAACGCGGCGCCGGGGCAGGGCGCTCAAATCCATCCGCCGTCATAAAGGCGTTGCGCGCCCGATTGTGTGGGTGGTGCTTCGCCTCGCTCAGGGACAGGACGGGGGCAACGCAGGCATCGGTTTCGGCAAACAGCCGGTCCCAGTCGTCGCGTGATTTCTGCCGGATCCGATCGGCAATCGCTGCGCGCATCGGCGGCCACAGTGCCTTGTCATACTGACCACGTACGAAGTGCTCGTCGAGCGGCAGCAGACCGGCGAATTCGGCGAAGAATTGCGGCTCGAGGCAGCCGATGGCGACATGGCGTCCGTCTGATGTCTCATAGGTGTCGTAGAAGGGGGCGCCGGAATCGATAAGATTCGCGCCGCGGCTGTCGCTCCACAGCCCGGCCGCCATGAAGGCGTGCACGGGCGCCGCCAGCATCGAGGCACCTTCGACCATCGCCGCGTCGATCACCTCGCCCTTGCCCGTGCGCGAGCGCTGGAACAGGGCGGCCAGCACGCCGGCAACCAGCATCATGGCACCGCCACCATAATCGGCGACGAGGTTGAGCGGCGGGACAGGACGGCCGCCGGCGTGGCCAACTGCGTGCAGCAGGCCGGAATAGGCGAGATAGGTGATGTCGTGGCCGGCATGGCCCGCGAGCGGTCCATCCTGGCCGAAGCCGGTCATGCGGCCGTAGATCAGCGCCGGATTGCGCGCCAGCACCGCTTCCGGGCCGAGCGCCAGCCGCTCCATGACACCGGGGCGAAATCCTTCGAGCAGCATGTCCGCCTTTTCGGTAAGGCGCAGCATCAGATCGGTGCCTTCCCGGCGCTTCAGGTCGAGGCGCAGGATGGATCGGCCGTGACGGTCGATGTTGTATTGATCCGGCAGCGACAGGAGAGGTCGGCCTGTTCCCGACCGTTCGATGCGCAGCACTTCGGCGCCCATCTCCGACAGCATTAGGCCGGCCAGCGGCACGGGGCCAAGCCCGGCCATCTCGATCACCTTCAGTCCGGCAAGCGGACCGGTCTTCCCGGCAGTTGACAAGCCGGCGCTCATGACCGGCTATTTCGGCGCCATGCGAATGGCGCCGTCGAGACGAATGGTCTCGCCATTCAACATCTGGTTTTCGATGATGTGCAGCGCAAGTGCCGCATATTCGGATGGCTCGCCGAGGCGGGATGGGAAGGGCACGGCGGCGCCCAATGAATCCTGCACGTCCTGCGGCATGCCGGCCATCATCGGCGTCTTGAAGATGCCGGGCGCGATGGTGCAGACACGAATGCCGGAACGGGCGAGATCGCGCGCCACCGGCAGCGTCATGCCGACGACGCCGCCCTTGGAGGCTGCATAGGCGGCTTGGCCGATCTGGCCGTCATAGGCGGCGACCGAGGCCGTGTTGACGATGACGCCACGCTCGCCGCCTTGCAGCGGATCGAGCTTTGACGCGCGGTCGGCGACGAGGCGGATCATGTTGAACGTGCCGATCAGATTGACCTCGATCACCTTGCGGTACTGATCGAGCGGATGCGGACCATCCTTGCCGACCGTCTTCACGCCGATGGCGATGCCGGCGCAATTGACCAGGATGCGCGGCTCGCCAAGCCTGGCCGCGACATCGGCGAGAGCGGCACCCCCACTGTCGGCGCTGCTGACGTCGCATTGGACGGCAATACCGCCGATCTCGGCCGCGACCTTCACCGCGCGGTCAATACCGACATCGAAGATGGCGACGCGGGCGCCCTTGGCGGCCAACGCGCGCGCCGTTGCCTCACCAAGACCGGAGCCGCCGCCGGTAACGATCGCGATCTGGCCATTCGGGTTCATGCCGACATCCTTTGATCTCAGGGACAGTGGGACGGATCAGGCGCCAGATCGACGGGGAAGGTCAAGCCATCGCCGCGATATGCTCGGCAACCCTGGCCTGATTGGCGTGGCAGACCTCGCCCGAGAGCCTGGCGACCGTGCCCGGCACGATCTCGTGCGACAGCAGCCGGTCGAGATCGACAGGGCGCGGCATCGAAATCTGGCCGCGCGGAATCCGCTTGAAACCAAGCGGACCGTAGTAAGGCTCGTCACCGACCAGCATCACGGCGGGCGCGCCGGCCTTGGCGGCCGCCTCCAGCGCGATCGCCACCAGCCGGCGGCCGATGCCGAGATTCTTGAAGGCTGGCCGCACCGCAAGCGGCCCGAGCATCAAGGCGCGGCCGGCCCCGGCGGCGATGCGGGTCATGCGCACCGAGGCGACGACGAGGTCGCCGTCGACGGCGACGAAGGACAGCGAGCGTTCGTGTCCGCCAGCCTCGCGGATCTTGTAGGCGGCCAGCACGAAGCGGCCGGGCCCGAAGGCTTCGTCGTTGATGGCTTCGATCTGGAGGTCATGCGCCGGGATTTCCGGCAGGTATTTCACGTCGGCAAGGCTCATGGTCTTTGCGTTCCGGTATAGGAGGAAAGGTTTGCTGCAAACGGCAGCATTCGCCAGTCAGCGCTTCATCAAGCGCGGGCGCCCTTTCGTCGTCGGTCAAACCGGATCCAAGCAAAGTCGAACATGCGGATTGTCCGCTAGCATCAATTTCTTGCCGCTGCAATCGGCGGCTTGATGGTCCACCCGACCGCTTGACGGTCTGTTCAGCGCCAGGCGATTCCATAGCGGGGCCTCGCGCCCTACATGGAACGCAAACAGGAAAGGACATGCGATGGGATTGCTGGTCGACGGCAAATGGCAGGACCGCTGGTACGACACCAAGGACAGCGGCGGCAAGTTCGTGCGGGCGCAGTCGCAGTGGCGCGACTGGATCACCCGTGATGGCAGGCCGGCCGAGGGCCGCAGCAGAGGCTTCAAGGCGGAGCCCGGTCGCTATCACCTCTATGTCTCGCTCGCTTGTCCGTGGGCGCACCGGACGCTGATCTTTCGAGCGCTGAAGCGACTGGAAGGCATTATCTCGGTGTCGGTGGTGCATCATTTCATGGGCGCCAATGGCTGGAAGTTCGCGGCGCAGGATGGCGCAACCGGTGACACGCTCTATGGCCTCGACTTTCTGCACCAGATCTACACCAGGGCCGATCCTGCCTATTCGGGCCGGGTGACGGTGCCGGTGCTGTGGGACAAAAAGCAGCAGACCATCGTCTCCAACGAATCCTCCGAGATCATCCGGATGCTGAATTCGGCCTTCGACGAATGGGGCGATGCCAGCCTGGATTTCTATCCGCGGGCGCTGCGCGGCGAGATCGATGCGATCAACGCGCTGGTTTATCCCGCGGTCAACAACGGCGTCTACCGCGCCGGCTTTGCCACCACGCAAGGCGCCTATGAGGAAGCGTTTGGCGAGTTGTTTGCGGCACTCGACACGTTGGAGGACCGTCTCTCAAGGCAACGCTATCTTGTCGGCGACCATATCACCGAGGCCGACTGGCGGCTGTTCACCACCCTGGTGCGTTTCGACCCGGTCTATGTCGGCCATTTCAAGTGCAACCTGCGGCGCATCGCCGATTATCCGAACCTGTCGAACTATCTGCGCGACCTCTACCAGGTGCCCGGTGTCGCCGGGACCGTGAACCTGCACCACATCAAGGCGCACTATTACGGCAGCCACGAGACCATCAACCCGACGCGGATCGTGCCGGTTGGCCCGGAACTCGATTATGGCGTGCCGCATGACCGGGCGCGGTTCAAGAAAGCGGCGTGACCTACCAGTAGGGCGAGGGTGGCTCACCGCCGAAAACCTCGGCGATCCGGCGCAGCGTTGCCGGTGTGATGCCGTCCGGCAAACGATCCAGGGGAAAGAAGCCGGCCTCGGCAATTTCGTGGTCCGGCAGCTTTGGCGCCGCCTGGCTGAAATGCTCGATCAGGTAGAAACCGACATGGTCGCGCCGGCTGGCGTGACGATTGAAATGCATCGACTTCAGCGCTGGCGGCGACGTCAGTGCGATGTTGCCTTCCTCGGCCAGTTCGCGTGCCAGCGCCTGGACAAACGTCTCGCCGGCTTCGACACCGCCGCCGGGAAGCTGCCAGCCCGGCACGTAAGTGTGACGAATGAGGAAGATGGAATTGGACGCGGTGTCGTGGATCAGGCCGCGCACTCCAAGCGTCATCGGCCGCCTCAGCACGAAATAGAGATGGAACAGCCGGGCCCTGAGGCCCGCCCAACCGGCCTGGCGGAAGGCATCGTCCGGGTTCGTCGCCATCAGATGCAAAACCGTGGGTGGAAAGGAAACCTTGAGTGGAAAGCGGGGCGCCCGTCGCCTATGAAGGATGGATGTTCAGGCTCGCGCATATTTCCGATGTCCATCTGGGGCCGCTCCCCGATGTATCCTATCGCGATCTCGCCTCCAAGCGCGTGCTCGGCTATGTCAACTGGCAGCGCAACCGCCGCCGCCACATGCATGATGCCGTCATCGACACGATCGTCGCCGACATCAAGGCGAACACGCCCGACCACCTCGCCATCACCGGCGATCTGGTCAATCTGGCGCTCGACGGCGAGATCGAGATGGCCAGGCACTGGCTGGAGACACTGGGACCGCCGCATGATGTTTCGGTCGTTCCTGGAAACCATGATGCCTATGTGCCCGGCGCCTTCGATAAGGCCTGCCGGTCCTGGGCGGCGTGGATGAGCGGCGACGGCATCAACACGCCGGTCGACCGCAACGCATTCCCCTATCTGCGGGTGCGCGGCGATGTCGCGCTGATTGGCGTCTCGACGGCGCGTGCCACGGCGCCGTTCATGGCCAATGGCTTCTTCATGGAGGGTCAGGCGAAACGGCTCGGCAAGCTGCTCGACACCACGGCCGGACAAGGGCTGTTTCGCGCGATCATGATCCATCATCCGCCGGTGCGCGGCGCCGTCCCGCAGCACAAGCGGCTGTTCGGCATTGCCCGCTTCCACAAGATCATTCGCCGCCATGGCGCCGAACTTGTCCTGCACGGCCATTCGCATCTGCCGTCGCTCTTCTTCATCGGCACCCGAAGCGCCAGGGTTCCGGTGGTCGGCGTCGCTGCCGCCGGCCAGGCGCCGGGCGGCAAGCACCCGGCGGCGCAGTACAATCTGTTCGACATCGACGGCGAAAAGGGCGATTGGCGGATCCGGCTGACGCGACGCGGCCTGACCGGGCCGGCCATACCGCCATCCGATCTGCAGACGCTGGAACTGGGTGCTGATGCCGGCGCGGCTATGGCCGCAAGCTGAGACCCATGGCCACGATGCGGTCCCAGAACAGGACGACCGATACCACCAGTCCGACCAGCGCGCCGGCGGCGATCAACCCAAGGCCGGACAGAAACGCCGACCAGCCCTTGCTGCGCGTCATCGCCCGCAGTGGCGGTTCGGCCTCCGGCACATCGGCGCGTTTCATGCCGGCGACAGCCGGCTCGACTCCGCCTTCCATCATCCTCTGACGCTCGACGATCCGCTCGGCGACATAGCGCGTGACCTGATCGGCGACGTGCTTCATCTCAGTCGATTCGGCAAACACCACCCGGCCAATGCGGGTGTCCTTGAGGAAGCGATAGGTGCGGCGGTCGCGTCCCATGGCGACATGGCTGACGGCGTCGATCCACAGGCGCGGCTGCAAGCCGGACGAGACGACGAAGTCGAAATTGTCCATGTCGGAGGGAACGTCGGCAAAAACCGGCGCCAGTTCGGCGGCGAGCAGATCGAGGCGCATGCGATGGGCCTCGCGCATATCGACGACGACATCGTCGCGGTCGGCGAAGGCATTCTTCACATCACGGATGGCATCGGACAGCTTCTTCGACTGGTCGTTGGTCTTCTCGCCTGCTTCCTTCATCGGCGTTTGCCTCGCGGGTTTGGTTAACACGGGGTTAACACAGCCGCCGGCAAAATGCACTGGCGAGATCGAGGTCAGCGCGAAAAGGTCAACCGGCTGCGGCGGCGAATTTCGGGCGCTGTGGCCTGGCCCGCCGGTTGGTGTTGCGGCGAATGATCTCGGCGACGAGGTCGGGTGCTTCCTCGGCCAGCATATGGCCGGCCTCCAGCACATGGTGCACATGGAAATGCGCCGGCAGATCATCCGCCTGGGTAAAGGGCAGCACCGCGTCATCGGTTCCCCACGCCACCATCACCGGCATGTTCAATCCATCAAGACGATCGTGCGGGATGACACCTTGCCGGTCGTCCATGGTCATGGCGGCTGCGATCTCGACGAGCTTCGGCACCTGTCCAGGATGTCCGCGCATCTCGCAAAGCACATCCACGATGCGCTCCGAAGGCAGACTGCTGGGGCCGGACATGGCAGCAAGGCAAGCCCGAATCTCGGACCGGTCCGCTGCGCCGGCATAGCGGCGCAACAACGGGCCGTTTATCTCGGGGCCAAGACCGCCCGGCGCCAGAAGCGTCAGCGAGGCGACTTTCGCGGGCTCGGCCAACGCCATCAGCATCGCCACCGCACCGCCCATCGAGTGGCCCACGAGATGAACGCGCTTCAGTCTCCGTTGCGAGAGATCGGCAAGCACGGCCCGTGCCGCCACCTTGGCCGGACCGGCCGCGGGAAAATCGAGCGACAGCCCATGCCCCGGCAGATCATAGGCCAGCGTGTGCGTGGAAGGCGCCAGAGCGGAAATCACCTCGCGCCAGACATCGTGGCAACCGCCGAATCCATGCAGCAGGACGATGGCCTTCGAGCCAACACCCTGTTCGGCGGCAAAAAGCGATGCGGTCATGAAAGCTGATTTTTTGTTATTGCAGGATGCGCGATACCAACTGTGGCTGAATTGCTCCCAGTCTTGCGTGATGACCAGTAAAATCTTCGCGATTTGTACAGTTGCGGACGGAACTCGGCGACCAACCGGCATTCGGCGGCCGGAGCGCGGGAAAACCATCGGGACGTGGCGCGCTCCATCCTTGGGTGTCGATTGGTATTAGCTTGCGTTGCCGAGCCCGGCGGCGCGCAGAGCCTGGACCAACCGGTCGGTCAGGTCGGACGGATATTTCCGCTCGACGAAGGTCGCGCGCGGATCGGCGGCAAATTTAGGGAATTCGGTGTTCAGTTCGTCCAGCAGCGTGCTCACCAGATGGTCCTGTCCGGCAGCCTTGGCGCCGATCAGCCGCGCCGCAAGATAGTGCGATTTCGTTGCCGTCGTCCTCAGTGCGATGCTGGCCGCGACGGCCTTGTTCATGTCGCCGAGCATGAATTCACCGATGAACAGCCCGTAGTCCCACCATGTCGAATGGCCGCTGAAGGTCTCCGCCGCATGGTCGAGTATCGGCGTTCCCTCCGCGTATCGGCCGGCGAAGATCAGCCCGTAGCCGTAAGCGGCAGCCATGCCGAGATCGTAGGGATTGAGTTCGTAGGCCTTGCGCATCCAGCGGATCGCTTCGTCCGTATTGCCGAGGCGCGAACTGACGTAGCCGTAGGAGCGATGCGCATAAGGACTGGTCGGGCCCATTTGCACGCCGCGATGGGCAAACTCCACGGCCTTCTCAATCGTCGCATTGGGTGGATAGGCGTAATGATCGGAAACCGCTTCGAGATGCAGGGAGGCAAGTTCCGAATAGACGAGCGAGGATTTCGTTCCGCCATTGGCTAATGTTTCGAGGCAGCGATAGGCAGCCTCATGGGTTTTAGCGTTCTGGTCGAGATAATATTTGTCGTTGAGCAGCAGGCATTGCGTCAGACCGTTTGGCGCGCTGGTCTGCTCGATATAGTTGTAGATCGTGCCCGAGGCGGGAAGCGCCGAGCTCAGCATGTCGGCGATACGGTCTTCGACCACGGCTGGTGCGCTGTCGGCAGGGGTCAGATTGCGTGAAAGAAGGACGCGTCCGGAGGCCATGCTTTGCAGTTCGATCGTGATATCGCCGGCATTCGGTCCAGGCAGAATGTCGAATATGAAGCTGGTGGCATCGTCGGCCGGATCGGTGGCGGTGTCGCGGCCGATGAAGTCGATCGTATCGAAGCCGCTCAGGCCGGCGCGCAGCGACGCGGCGACACGGCTGGCGTCGGCGCCTTCGGCCTTGACGTCGATATAGACGAGCGGCAGGGCGTCAGCCATTGCCGATGGCGCGATGCTGCTGGTTGTGCCGGCGGTCTCAAGCGTCGCCGACGTGTCGCCACCGGCCAGCAAGGCGCTGCTGCCCTGACGAAGGATCAGCACGCCCAGCATGGCGATGACCAGGGCGATCGCCATCCAGAAGAAGCGGAGATGGCGCACCACCGAGGGGGTGGGCGTCGCGGAGGCCGGTGACACATCCGGCATGTCCGTGCCGGCGTCACTGGTCGGATCCGAGGGCGCGGCGCCATCCAGCTTGAGTTCCGGCATAGCCTCGGCCGGCAGCCGGATCGCGTTCAACTCATAGGCAGGAACATAGCCGCCACGCGGAATGGCGATGCGGACAGGCTCGGCCACGCCCTCATTGGCGAAATAATGCTGCAGAAGCTCGCGCAGCCTGCCCGCCTGAACCCGCACCACGGCATCGGTGGACGAATCGAAATCGCCGTCCTTGCCGAAAACATCCATGGCGATGGAGAAGCCCTTGAGCCTGTCGGCTTCGCCGGCTTGTTCGCGTTCGACAAGATAACGCAACAGCTTGCGCGCGCGTTCGGATCGTCCGAACGTCTGGCTGGCAAGCAGTCGCTCCAGTGTCTCGCGCACTGCGGGGGCGGCAGGCGTGGCATGCTGCAAGTGTCGATCCTCTCGAAGTCGGCACAGGTTGAGGTGCGATCATATAGTTCTCGCACCGCTACACAAGTATACACCCATTATGCGATCACGTACCCCACCGGATAATTCTTCGGTGGTTAATGATCCTGAGAACAGTCGCAAAATGACAGCCTGATCGTAGTGCCGAGCGTCTGACGAGGCGCGCCGTGCACCGCCGCCTTGAACGGCCCCGAAGAATCGCGGCACGACAACCGGGTTCCGGTCTTCGTGCCGATGACTCTAAAGCGCGTAGGGTTGAAACGGATTCAGTCGACGCGCTTCAAGCCTTTATGCAGGTCACCCAAAACCGCTGCACACTTTTGGGTGACATGCGTCAGCCTGCCTTGCGGCCAACGATACGGTTGGCCGCCGACATCACCGCTTCCAGCGAGGCGGCGACGATGTTGGTGTTGATGCCGGCACCGAACAGCTTGCCGCCGGGATATTCCATCTCGACATAGGAGATGGCCGAGGCGTTGGAGCCGCGCTGCATCGAGTGCTCGGAATAGTCGAGCACCGACATCTCGATGCCAAGATGGCGCGACAACGCATCGACGAAGCCGTCGATCGGACCGGTGCCGGTGCCGGTAATCGTCACTTCCTTGCCGTTGTCGAGGATGACTGCCTCGACCACGCGCCGGCCCTTGATCTCGGTGCTGGGATAGGTGTGGTGGTCGATGAATTTCAGCCGCGCGCCCGGCTGATCGACATAGGTCTCGAGAAAGCGCTCGTAGATGCGCCTGACCGGCACTTCCTTGCCCTCGGCATCGGTGATCGCCTGGATCTCCTGGCTGAACTCGATCTGCAAATTGCGCGGCAGGTTGAGGCCGTAATCGGCCTGCAGCACATAGGCGATGCCGCCCTTGCCCGACTGCGAGTTGATGCGGATGATCGCTTCGTAGCTGCGGCCGACATCGGCCGGATCGATCGGCAGATAGGGCACTTCCCACAGGCTCGTGTTGGCCTTCTTCAACGCCTTCATGCCCTTGTTGATGGCGTCCTGGTGCGAGCCGGAAAAGGCAGTGTAGACGAGTTCGCCGACATAGGGGTGGCGCTCGGGGATCTTCAGCTGGTTCGAATATTCGTAGACGTCCTTCATCCGGTTGATGTCGGAGCAGTCGATCCCCGGATCGACGCCTTGCGTGTACATGTTGAGCGCCAGCGTGACGATGTCGACATTGCCGGTGCGCTCGCCATTGCCGAACAGCGTGCCTTCGACGCGGTCGGCGCCCGCCATCAGGCCGAGCTCGGTGGTGGCGATGCCGGTGCCGCGGTCGTTGTGCGGATGCAGCGAGATCAGCAGGTTCTCGCGATTGTCGAGGTTGCGGCACATCCATTCGATGCGGTCGGCGTAGATGTTGGGCGTCGACATCTCGACCGTCGACGGCAGATTGATGATCAGCTTGTTGTCGGGCGTCGGCCTGACGATCTCTGTGACGGCGTTGCAGATCTCCAGCGCGACCTCGAGCTCGGTGCCGGTAAAGCTCTCCGGCGAATATTCGAAGCGGTAGCCGCCGCCAGCCTTGGCCGCCATGTCGGTGATCATCTTGGCGGCGTCGGTGGCGATGCGCTTGATGCCGCCGACGTCCTTTTCGAAGACGACGCGACGCTGCAACTCGCTGGTCGAATTGTAGAAATGGACGATCGGGTTGGTGGCGCCCTTGAGCGCCTCGAAGGTGCGGGTGATCAGTTCCGGCCGGCACTGCACCAGCACCTGCAGTGAGACATCGGCGGGTACGTTGCCCTCTTCGATGCACCAGCGGGCGAAATCGAAATCGGTCTGCGAGGCCGATGGGAAGCCGATCTCGATCTCCTTGAAGCCCATGTCGAGCAGCAGCGCGAACATACGCGCCTTGCGCTCGTGGCCCATCGGATCGATCAGCGCCTGGTTGCCGTCGCGCAGGTCGACCGAGCACCAGATCGGCGCCTTGTCGATGACCTTCGAGGGCCAGGTGCGATCGGTGAGACCTACTGTGGGGTAAGGTTGGTACTTGCGGGCTGCGTCAGGCATGCCCCGGGCTGCCTCAGGCATGGCTTTTGCCGCGTCCTTGCCGGCTGCCGCGGCATCGGAGCGGATCTCTTCTCGTGCGTTCATCGTTGTTTCTCCCGGCGGCTCACAGGTTCCACCCTCGGGGTGGATCGATAGCGAGCGGCGCCTTTATCAGAATTTCGTTCGCTTGACGTGACTTGCCAATTTTGTGACTGGCCAAGGAGCATGCGCTTGCGCGGCGGTTCGACCGCCGGGCGCTCCTTCAGCGAACCCGGCGATCGCCGATAAGGCCGAGAAGAAGCAGGGTCGAAGCCAGCGCGCGCACCGTCTCGCCGGAAAAACCGGTCGGACGGGAAGCGTTGGTGGGGCGCGTGTTCATGGCGGTTCTCTTACAGGAGCGGCGTGTGAGAGGCAAGTGGGGGCCGCATGGCGGGCCGGGATCCGTTGGATATCGTCCCTGACCTGAGTGCTCTTCCCCACGCGCCGCAAATACGCCAGACTTGGGCGTCGACGGGGTGCGATGTGCTGTTGCCGGGAGGGGGTCATCCATGAATTTCGTGTTCTTCTCGCCGCATTTTCCCGCCAATGGCGCGGATTTCTGCGACCGTTTGAAGAAGGCCGGGGCCAGGGTGCTCGGCATCGGCGACGCACCCTATGACGCGCTCGACGGCAAGCTGAAGGCGGCGCTTAGCGAATACTACCGTGTCGCCGACATGGAGGACTACGATCCGGTGTTCCGGGCGATAGGGCACTTCATCCACAAATGGGGCCGCATCGACCGTTTTGAATCGCTCAACGAGCATTGGCTGGAGTTGGAAGCCAACATCCGCACCGACTTCAACATCTATGGCACCAAGCTCGATTTCGTGAAGAATTTGAAGCGCAAGAGCCGCATGCGCGCCTTCTTCCGCAAGAGCGGCGTCGACACCATCGCGCAGCGCAAATGCTCCGACCGGGCCGGCGCCATGACCTTCATCCGCCGTGTCGGCTATCCGGTGGTGGTCAAGCCCGACAGCGGCTCCGGCGCCTCGAACACCTTCAAGATTTCCAACGCAAAAGAGCTCGACCAGTTCTTCAGGGACAAGCCCGAGGACGTGACCTTCGTCATGGAGCAGTTCATCGAGGGGCTGGTGGTGACTTTCGACGGGCTGGTCAACCGCGATGGCGAGGTGGTGCTGGCCGCCAGCCACCGCTACGACCAGAGCGTCATGGAGGTGGTCAACAAGGACCGCCACATGAGCTACACCTGCTTTCCCCGGATCAGCCCGGCGGTCGAGGAGGCCGGCCGCAAGATCCTGAAGGCGTTCGACGTGCGCGAACGCTTCTTCCACATCGAGCTGTTCGAGACCAAGGACGACCGCGTCATCGCGCTGGAGGTCAACATGCGTCCGCCCGGCGCTTGGATGACCGATGCGATCAACTACACGTTCGACATCGACGTCTACGCGGCATGGGCCGACATGGTGGTGAAAGATGCCGCCGGCGGGCCCTACGAGGGCAAGTATTTCACCGCCTATGCCAGCCGCAAGCGGCGGCTCAGCTATTTGCACAGCCATGAGGACGTGCTAGCCGCGCATCGCGATAAGATCGTCCACCATCAGGCCATCGAAGAGGTTTTCAGCCGCGCCATGGGAAATTACGCCTACCAGATGCGCTCCAAGGACGCGGCGGCGCTGCGCGAAGCGGTCGCCTACATCCACGCGGAAAAGGCGTGAGGCGATGGACATCTCCTATCACAAGAACTTCGCCCGCAATCTCGGCCGCGATATGGAATACAAGCGCTACGGCCATGCCGGCCGGCCTGTGGTGGTGTTCCCGACCTCGCAAGGGCGGTTCTACCAGTTCGAGGATTCCGGCGGGGTCGGCGCGCTGGCCGAGTTCATCGACACCGGCCGTATCCAGCTGTTCACGGTCGACGGCATCGATTCGGAATCCTTCTTCGACAAGCATGCCGACGCCGCGCATCGCATCGCCCGGCACGAAGCCTATTTCCGCTACGTGCGCGAGGAGGCGCTGCCGGAATTCCTGTCCACGGCAGCAACGGCCAATGGTGGGCGCAAGCTGAAGCCGCTGTTCTCCGGCTGTTCGATGGGCGGCTACCATTCGTCGAACTTCGTCTTTCGCTTTCCCGAACTCGCCAGCGGCGTGATTTCGCTGTCGGGCGTCTATTCGGCCCGCGACTTCTTCGGCAAGGCACTTGAAGGCGATATCTTCTACAACTCGCCGCTCGACTATCTGCCAGGCATCGTCGACCCCAAACTGCTTGCCCGCCTGAAGGCGCTCAGGCTGATCTTCTGCTGCGGACAGGGCGCCTGGGAAGAGCGGATGCTGGTCGAGACACGCAAGCTGGAACAGATCCTGCGCGACAGGTCGATTCCCGCCTGGGTCGACTATTGGGGCGGCGATGTCAGCCATGACTGGCCGTGGTGGCACAAGCAACTGGTCTATTTCTTCGGCCGCTGGCTGGATGAGGACCTGATGCACAGACTGGATTAAGGCGCATTGATATTCAGGTGATGCCGACCTGACCTGGATCTCAGGATCCCAGTCGGTCTCCTGTCGATGTTCGCGCTACCGCGCGTCAGTCATGACGGGCCAGGAAGGCTTCGGTGACAGCCATGCAATCCTGTCTTTCCTCGACATGCGGCATGTGGCTCGAGAGCGGAAAGACGTGGCCTTCGACCGTGGGAATATGGTCGAGGAAGGGTTGGACACAGGCTGGCGTGGCTTCGTCAAAAAAGCCGCGAAAGGCTAATGTCGGCGCCTCGATCAACGGCAGCCGGTCGATGATCGTCCAGTCGCGCATGGTGCCGACGACGTGGAATTCGTTGGGACCGTTCATCGTGTGATAGACGGTGGGATCGGCGTCGATGGCGGCGAAGGTGCGCGCCACCTCCGCCGGCCAAGGCACGACGCGGCAGACGTGCCGGTCGTAGAACGCGCGGGTCGCCGAGAGGTAATCGCGATGGTCCGTCGTGCCGTCCGCTTCGTGGCGGTCGAGCGCCTGCCGCACCGCCGCAGGCAGTTCCGCGCGCAGCTGCCCCGCGCCCTCGACCCACAGCTTCATCGAGGCAAGCGAGTTGGCGAGCACCAGAGCCTTGAGGCCCGATGGCCGGCGCACCGCGTGCTCGGCGGCGAGCATCCCGCCCCAGGACTGGCCGAGCAGGGCGTAGCGCTGCTGGATGCCGAGATGGGCGAGCAGCGCATCCAGTTCGCCAAGGAAGAATTCGACCGTCCAGAAGTCGCCGCCCTTGTCCGGCAGATGGGTGGATCGGCCGTTGCCGATCTGGTCGTAATGGATCACGGCGCGGCCGAAGCCGGCAATGTCCTTGAAGCTGTCGACATAGTCGTGGGTGCAGCCGGGCCCGCCATGGGCAACGACCAGCGGCAGCTTGGCGGAACCCAGGTCTCCGGTCACACGGTACCAGGTCCTGTATGGCCCGTAGACGCTGTAACCTTCCGATATTGCAAGATCGTCCATCGTGTCCCTCCGCCTGGCTGGCTCCGCGGCGACCCGCCGATCAGCGGTCTCCGACGTTGTTCGCGGCAAAGGGTATAGAGGCGGACCGGCAGCCGACCAGCTAGCAATAACGTTAGTTTTGGCGGTGTTGGCGGGGCAGGTTCTGGCCCTGGCCGATCGGTCCGAGCAACCGGTAATGGGCCGCCAGGGCGATGGCATGGAAGCGGTTGCGGGCGCCGAGCTTGCGGCTGGCGGCGTTGAGATGCAGCGTCGCGGTCGGCACGCTGCGGCAGATCTCATGGGCGATCTGCTTGGCCGTCAACCCGCTAGCCGCCAGGCTCAGGCACTGACGTTCCCGCGATGTCAGGTGGAAATACTGGCTTGTCCTGGTGCGCTGATCGAAACCGGCATAGACGCAATCATGGAACAGGTGGCCAAGGTCGCCAATGCCGGGCAGCATCCTCTGTGCCTCGGCTTCGAAATTCGGCTCCGGATCGAGGCGGATCGCGGTGAAGGTGGCGAGATCGCCGCCGCCGAAGCGGATCGGCACGGTCACGCCGCATGTCATCTTGGTGTCCAGGAGGTAGCCTACCACCGGATCATGCTTGCGCTGGAGGATGCGCCGCATGACCGGGCTCTGCGACCCCTTGTGCGACCACAGGAACGGTCGTGACACCGTGAGTGCCGCCTCCTGCACCGGATCGAGCTGATAGTAGCCACCCTTGCACCAGAGGTCCTGCATGCCGGTCGGCACGTTGGCGAGCGCCATCAGGGAAGGCGTGATCAGCTCGCCGTCATGGCTGACCGGGACCGGCGTATAGTCGTAGATCAGCGAGGTGAAGCCAGCGGGCGCAAGCACGCGCATCGCCGCCGCCATCGCGGCGTCGACACCCATCCCCGTATGAAATTCACTTTCGAAATCGCCGGACACACCCTGCATGAGCAAAAGCTTACTCGCCAGCCTATGTTTGTCAAACGTGCATGTTCGCCAAATGCCCAACAAATGAGCAATATGCGATCACGCCTTGTTGTCCGCGATGGATCGGAGGGCCAAAACTATCTTAATTCACAGCTATCCCGGCGGCTTTCGCGCGCCATAGGCTGTGTGCGATGGATCACGATCCGACGTGCGCCACCTGGCGTACGTCACGGTTTGCAATCACCCACTTTCCCTAGAGGAGCAAGACGATGCGATCCCGGAAGGCTTTTAGCGCAATGATGGCCGGTGTGGGCCTGGCTGGCCTCATGCTGATGGGGCCGATCACCGGTGCCGCCGCACAGGAAGGCAAGGTCGGCGGAACGCTCAAGCTTCTCGCCAACGCGGCTGCCGGCACGATCGATCCGCACATCAACTACACGCTGCAATATTTCCAGATCAACTACGTCCTCTATGATGGCCTGGTGACTTTCCGCAAGACCGGCGACAAGACCGGTTTCGAGGTCGTGGCGGACCTGGCCGAGAGCTTGCCCAAGCCGGAAGGCGGCGGCAAGAAATACGTCTTCACGCTGCGCAAGGGCATCAAGTTCGCCGACGGATCGGACCTGACGACGGCCGATGTCGTGGCATCGTTCCAGCGCATGTTCAAGATCAGCGGCCCGACCACGGGTACGCTCTACAATGGCATCGTCGGCGCCGACAAATGCCTCAAGGCGCCAGCGACCTGCACGCTCGAGGGCGGCGTCGTCGCCGATGAGGCGGCAAGCACCGTGACCTTCAATCTGGTCGCGCCCGATCCCGACTTCCTGCAGAAGATTTCGATCCCGCATGCGGCGATCCTGCCCGCCGAAGCGCCTGTCAAGGATTCAGGCACCGTGCCCATTCCCGGCACCGGGCCCTACATGATCGCCAGCTACGATCCCAACAGCCTGCTCAAGATGGTGCGCAATCCGCATTTCAAGGAATGGAGCAAGGAGGCGCAGCCGGCCGGATATCCCGACGAGATAGACTATGGCTTCGGTCTTACCGACGAGGCGGCGGTCACCGCCGTGGAGAACGGCCAGGCCGACTGGATGTTCGATCCGCCGCCGGCGGACCGGTTGGCGGAGCTGGGCACGAAATACGCCAAGCAGGTGTCCGTGCATCCGCTGACGGCGATGTGGTATGCGCCGATGAACACCAATCTCGCGCCCTTCAACGACATCCGCGTGCGGCAGGCCGTCAACTACGCCATCGATCGCGCGGCCATCGTCAAGCTGTTCGGCGGCAGCAATCTGGCACAGCCGTTCTGCCAGATCCTGCCGCCGGATTTCCCGTCCTACGCGCCCTATTGCCCGTTCTCTGCCAATCCCGGCGAGAAATGGTCCGCACCCGACCTGGAGAAAGCCAAGGCGCTGGTCGCCGCCTCCGGAACGGCCGGCCAGGAGGTGACGATCATCACCGAGGACACCGAAGTGTCGAAATCGATCGGCGTGTATCTGCAGGATGTGCTGAACGGCCTGGGCTACAAGACCTCGGTCAAGCCGATTTCTCAGAACATCCAGTTCACCTACATCCAGAACACCAACAACAAGGTGCAGATTTCCGTCTCGCAGTGGTTCCAGGACTATCCAGCACCTTCGGATTTCCTGCAGGTGCTGTTCAGCTGCGCCTCGTTCACGCCCGGCTCGGACGCCTCGGTCAACATCTCCGGCTTCTGCGACAAGGCGATCGACCAGAAGATGAGCGATGCCCAGACCGCCACGATCGCGGATCCGGCCAAGGGTGCGCAGCTGTGGACCGCGGTCGACAAGGCTGTGACCGACGCAGCGCCGGTGGCCGTGCTCTTCACGCCCAAGCGCGTCGACCTGATCTCGCCGCGGCTCAAGAATTTCGTCTTCAGCCCGCAATTCTACTGGATCATGAGCCAGTCATGGGTCGAGTGATCGGGGGTTGAGCGATCAGGCCCAATCCGGTCCGCGGCGGAACGATGCGCAATCTTCCGCCGCGGTTGCTTTTCCCGCCGATCTGAAATTCATACCCATCATGGACAATTCGAGTGGCGGACAAGCGCTGGTTCGGAGCCGCCGGGGCGCCGAGGGGCCATGGCGCACGGCGTGGCGCAAGCTCGAGGCCGATCGGGCAGCCATCATGGCGTTCGGTGTGCTGGTGCTGATCACCGCTGCTTGCCTGGCGGCCCCGCTTTACGCCCGCCATGTGGCGCGGACGGATCCCTTCGCCACCAACCTCAACGGCGAGATCGTCATGGACGGCCAGACCAGGCAGGTGCTGGAGCCTTCGACCGAAGGCCTCGGCCTGGGCTTCACGCCGCTCGGACCGACCTGGGATTTCGGGCCTTACATGCTCGGCGCCGACAATCAGGGCCGCGACGTCGCCGCGCGCCTGCTTTACGGCGGGCGCAGTTCGCTGCTGATCGCCGGCGCCGCGGCGCTGATATGCCTTGGCCTGGCGACATTGCTCGGCGTCGTCTCCGGCTTTTTCGGCGGTCTGGTCGATACCTTGCTGTCGCGCATTCTCGACGTTCTGTGGGCGTTCCCGATCTTCCTGCTGGCGATTTCGCTGTCGATCGTGCTGATCACGCAGAGCATCACCATCGGGCCGATCGAAATCCGCTCCGGCAGTCTCTGGCTGCCGATCTTCATCATCGGCATCGTCTACGTCCCCTATGCCGCCAGACCCATCCGCGGCCATGTCCTGTCCCTGATGCAGGCCGAGTTCGTCACCGCGGCGATCGGCATCGGCGCGTCGCCCTGGCGCATCCTGTTGTATGATATCCTGCCCAATGTGATCACCCGGGTCATCGTCTTCGTACCGCTCATCCTGGCGCTGAACATGATGACCGAATCCTCGCTGTCCTTCCTGTCGATCGGCGTGCAGCCGCCCGACGCCAGTTGGGGCACCATCATCCAGGACGGACAGGGGCTTCTCTATTCGCGCCCGATCGTCGCCCTGGCGCCGGGGCTGGCAATCGTCATCTGCGTGCTGGCGCTGAACATATTGGGCGACGGGGTGCGCGACGCACTCGACCCGAAATCCTCGATCAGAGTCGCCTGATGCTGACGGCGCTCCTGTCCAGGCTCGGTCAGATGGTGCTGGTGATGTTCGGCATCAGCGTTGTCGCCTTCCTGATCTTTTTCGCCACCCCAGGCGCCGACCCGTCGGCGCGCATTGCCGGACGCAACGCATCGCAGGAGACGCTGGTCCAGGTACGGCACGATTTCGGTCTCGACCGGCCGCTGCCCGTCCAATACGCGCTGATGATGGAACGGCTCTTCATCAGCCGCGACCTCACCTCCTTCGTCAATCGCGGCCAGAAGGTCGTTCCAACGGTGCTCGAGGCGATCCCGATCACCCTGTCGCTGGTGTTTGGCGCCGCGGTCCTGTGGGTTCTCGGCGGGTTGATCGTCGGCGTGGTCGCCGGGGCGACGCGCGGCACATGGCTCGACCGCACGCTGATGATCCTCAGCCTGATCGGCGTATCGATCCCGGTCTTCTGGTTGGGCGAAGTCGCCAACCTGATCACACAGAGCCGCTGGCATGACAGCTGGCTGTTCTCGTGGGTGCCGCCGCTCGGCTACATCCCCTTCACCGAAGATCCCTGGGGCTGGTTCAAGGCGCTGGTCATTCCCTGGTTCACGCTCGCCACGCTCTACATCGGACTTTACGGCCGCGTGCTGCGGGCCTCGATCATCGAGACCGTGCAGGAGGATTTCATCCGCACCGCGCGCGCCAAGGGCATCGGCGAGCGGCGGGTGCTGCTGCATCATGGGCTGAGAACCTCGCTCGTCGCCTTCGTCACCATGTTCGGGCTCGATTTCGGCGCCCTGGTCGGAGGCGGCGCCTTGCTGACGGAGGTGGTCTTCGGCCTGCAAGGGGTCGGCAAGCTCACCTATGGGGCCTTGCAGACGCTCGATCTGCCGATGATCCTGGCGACGGTCATCTATGCCTCGTTCTTCGTGGTCACGGCCAATTTCATCGTCGACGTCGCCTTTGTCTTCATCGATCCGAGGGTTCGGGATGCCCACTGACAAGATGCCCACTGACAGGCCACTGCTGGCCGTCGAGAACCTTTGCGTCTCGTTCCGCACGGAGGGTGGCGTGGTGCCTGCCGTGAGCGGCGTCTCGTTTTCGCTCGAGCGGCGCGAAATCCTCGGCGTCGTCGGCGAAAGCGGCTCGGGCAAGAGCCAAACCTTGCTTGCCATACTGGGGCTGATCGGCAGTCCCAGTGCCGTCATCACCGGGTCGGTGCGTTTTCTCGGCCAGGAGTTGCTGGGGCTCAAGCGCCGTGCGCTCGACGCCATTCGCGGCCGGCAGATCGCGATGATCTTCCAGGATCCGATGACGGCGCTGACACCGGTCCATACGATCGGCGACCAGATCACCGAGCAGATCCGCGCGCATGAGAGGGTGTCGCGCACCGCCGCGCGCAAGCGGGCGGTGGACCTGCTCGACGCGGTTGGATTGCCGAGCCCCGACAGCGCCGTCGACCGCTATCCGCACCAGCTGTCCGGCGGCATGCGCCAGCGCGCCGTGATCGCCATGGCGCTGTCATGCAATCCGGCGCTGCTGATTGCCGACGAGCCGACGACGGCGCTCGACGTGACGGTGCAGGCGCAAATCCTGGAGCTGATCGGCCGACTGCGCGATGAGTTCGGATCCGCGGTGATCCTGGTCACCCATGACCTCGGCGTGGTCGCTGAAGTCGCCGATCGCGTGCTGGTGATGTATGCCGGGCGCGTTGTCGAGGAAGGCGGCAAGGGGCAGTTGTTCCGCGAGCCGCTTCACCCCTATGCGTGGGGCCTGTTCGGCTCGATTCCGCCGATGCACGGCCCACGTCCCGCACGGCTGACGGCCATTCCCGGCAGTCCGCCGAAACTGAGCCAGATGCCGCAGGGCTGCGCCTTCGGGCCGCGCTGCCTGTTCCGGCATGAAGCCTGCGCCGCGCAGCCTTCACTTGGTGGTGCGGTCGGGCACCGGTCGGCCTGTTTTCTTCCGCAGGATGGCCGCCAGGATCTGCGCAGGACGCTCGCCGCCAGGGCCGTGCCGGCATGACCGAGACCAGGCCAAAGCCGCTGGTGCGGACCAGCGATCTGTCGAAACACTATCCGGTGGGACGCTCGCCCTTTCAACGGCGGGTCGTCCATGCCGTGGAGCAGATCTCGCTCGACATCTTCCCCGGCGAGACGCTTGGCATCGTCGGCGAGTCGGGCTGCGGAAAATCGACGCTGGGACGCTGCCTCGTCCGGCTCACCGAAATCACCTCCGGGTCGCTGGAATTCGAGGGCCGGGACATCACCAAGGCCTCGCAACGGCAGCTTCGGCCGATACGCCGCCAGATGCAGATGGTGTTTCAGGATCCCGCCGCCTCGCTCAACCCACGCCGCCGCGTCGGCGATCTCCTGGCGGACCCGTTCCGCGTGCACGAAAAACGGTCGCGATCGGAAATGGCGGATCGCGTTGAGGAGCTGCTAGTCCGCGTCGAACTGCTTCCCGAGCATGCCCAGCGCTTTCCGCATGAATTCTCGGGCGGACAACGCCAGCGCATCGGCATCGCACGCGCCCTGGCGCTGCGGCCGCGGCTGATCGTAGCCGACGAACCGGTATCGGCGCTGGATGTGTCGATCCAGGCGCAGATCATCAACCTGCTTTGCGACCTGCGCGACGAGTTCAACCTGACCTATGTGTTCATCGCCCACGACCTCTCGGTGGTCAGGCAGTTCTCGTCGCGGGTGGCGGTGATGTATATGGGCTCGATCGTCGAAACCGGACCGGTCGACGCCGTCTTTTCGGCGCCGCGACACCACTACACCATGGCGCTTCGTTCGGCGGTGCCGGTTCCCGACGTCGACAACCGGCCGGCCCAGCGGATCATGCTCAAGGGCGATTTGCCGAGCCCTCTCGATCCGCCGTCAGGTTGCCGCTTCCATACGCGCTGCGTGGCGGCGACTTCGGTGTGCCGCCACGAACGCCCCGTGCTGTCGCTCGTCGACAAGAACCACTTTGTCGCCTGCCATCATCCGAGGGCGGGCTAAAGCATGTGTACCAGGGCTTCGCGTCCTGAGGGTCACTGCCTGACGCTTCTCGCCACCAGCCGCGCCACGCTCGGGCCGATCAGCAGCACGATCAGGAAGCGCGCCGATTGCAGCGCCATGACGAAGGAGATGTCGACGTTCTGCGCGGCGGCGGCGATGATGGCGATGCTGTCCATGCCGCCGGGGCTGGTCGCCAGGTAGGCGGTCAGCGGATCGATGCCGAGCAGATGGCTGATCATGAAGGCAAGGCCGCCGCAAAAGGCGATCAGCGCCACAATCGAGGCGATGATCTGCGGCAGAGCGCGCGTCGCATGGCGCAGGATTGGCCACGTGAAGTTCAGGCCTATCGACCAGCCGACCATCGCGTAGCTGACCGCCAGCAGCCATTGCGGCAATTGCATCTCCACCCCAAGGCCGAGGTGGATGACGGTGCCGAAGATGAAGGTGCCAAGGAAGAACGGCGAGGGCAGCCTGAGCAGCTTTCCAAGAAGGCCGCCGACGAGCGCGATGCCGATTGTGGCGGCGAAGGGGTGCGGATCGATCGGTGGAAACCAGACGATGGGCGGGATCTCGATGCCCGACGTATCGACCCACATCTTTGCCACGAGTGCCGCAGTCATCGAAACGAAGATGACGCGCAGGTACTGCATGAAGGCGACGAGGCGCTGATCGGCGCCGAAGGCACCGGCCATCAGCACCATGGCGGTGGCGCCACCCGGCGACGAGCCCCAGACGGCGGTGGTGCCGGGCAGGATGCGCCAGCGGCTGATCAGCCAGCCGAGCAGGCTGGAGGCCGTGACCGTGGCCACCACGACGCCGAGAAACAGCGGCCACTCCCGGTAGAAGACCGGAAAGATATCGGCCGAGATCGAGCTGGCGACGAGGCAGCCGACAATCGCCTGGGCGGCGCCGAACAGAAGACGCGGCACGCGCACGGTGGCGCCATTGGTGCCGGCGACGATGGCCGCCAGCATCGGCCCGATCAGCAGTGCCGCCGGCAGGGCGGCGAGTTCCAGCGCTCCGGCAAACAGGGCGGAGACGGTAAGGATCGCCAGCCATTGCCAGAGCTTGCGCATCCGGGCCATGCGTTCGACAACGGGCAGGTCCGGGGGTGGCGGCTCGGCCGAGGAATCCATGTTTGGTCTTAGACTCGAAGCCGGGCGATGCGAACCCCGCTGCGCCGAAAAAGGATGTTTGCCTCAGCCGGTCTTGGCGTCGGCCAGGCCAAAGCCGCCGACGGGGTGGGTTTCCACCTGGAATTCAAAGCCGGCGATGAACGGCCGCGCCTTGGCGATCGCCGCCTGGACTTCGGGAAGCTGCAGCGAGGCCTTGTGGCTTTCGGCGTCGGTCCACACTTCGGTGACCCAGATCGCATCGGCATCCGCGGGGTCGCGGGCGATGATGTAGCTCAGGCAACCCGGTAGGGCGCCGGTGCTGGTGCTGGCGCGCAGGACCTCCATGACCGCGTCGCGCTGGCCGCGCGACGCCCGCATCTTGCCGATCAGTCCGTACATTCCTTTGTCTCCCTTCAAGGTTTTCGACAAGATATGCAGATCGCCAGTATGCAGATAGCGGCTCAAGGCATCAACTGGCCGCCATTCACCTCGATCACCTGGCCGGTGATGTAGCCGCTCAGAAGATCGGAAGAGAGGAACAGGTAGGCGCCGACGCAATCCTGCGCGGTGCCTGCACGCCCTTGCGGAATGGTCGCGACCATGCCCTTGATCTGCTCGTCGGTCGAATAGCGCTCGTGGAACGGCGTCAGGATTGTGCCGGGCGCCACCGCGTTGACGCGGATGCCGAAGCCGATCAGTTCCTTGGCCATGCCGCGCGTCACATTGGAGACGAAGGCCTTGGCCGAGCCGTAAAGGCCAGCACCGCCGCCGGCGCCATTGCGCGCGGCGATCGACGAGGTGTTGACAATGAAACCGCCCTGTTTCTTCAGCCACGGGATGGCCTTGCGCGAGGCGGTCAGCACCGAACGCGCATTGAGGTCCATCACAGCCTCGTAATGCGCCTCGGTCTGCTCGGCATAGGGCACGCGGCCAAGCATGCCGCCGGCATTGTTGACCAGCCCATCGAGGCGGCCGAAATGCTGCGCGCTGTCCTCGACGACGCGTTCGACGTCGGCGGGGACGGAAAAATCGCCCTGGACGAGGAACACCTCGCCGCCGCTGTCGCGAATGGTCTTGGCGAGTTTCTCGGCGGCCTCGCGGCTCGAATTGTAATGCAGCGCCACCCTGGATTTCTGCGCGGCGTAGGCCAGCGCGAGTGCCGCGCCGATGCCGGTCGAGGCGCCGGTGACCAGCACCGCCTTGCCGGCGAGATCGGGGATGCTGAGCGTATTGGTGGCTGGCACTGTTGTTCCTCCGGGATGTCTGCCGCCCTTCGTAGGCCTTTGCCACCTCGGTGTTCAAGCCTCAGGGGCGCAGATAGGCATAGCCCTGGCTTTGCAGTTCGGCGAGCTTGACGACGCCGCCCTTGTCGGCGGCATGGAAGCCGTCGAGCAGGTCGGTGAGCGTAATATCCATGCCCTGCATGGTGTTGGCGCAGGCATGCGGATCGAGCCCCTGCTGCACCAGGCCGGCGAAGCGCCCGGAAACCGCGGCCGATATGCCTTTCGACTTGAAGGCGGCAAGGGCTGGACCATGCACGACCAGCGCGATGTCGACATTGCCGCCGGTGCCGTCATAGTGGTTCTTGATGTTGCCGAGCACGAAATTGACCTTGCCGAGATCGCTGAGATGATAGGCGACCTTCAACCTGGCCGGCTCAGTGGTGGCTGCCTGCACCACCCGCAGGCCAAAAAGCGTTCCGGTTCCGGCAAGAACCGCACGGAACATATCGCGCCGGCGCATCGCATTCTCCTCCGCTTGGCGGCTCACCGCAAAATGCGTGGCTGCGGCCGCAATACTAGCATAAATTGACGGTACGTCCTGTCGATGCGAGGAGGGGTCACATGGCATCTGGGAAATGGAAGACAGTAGCCAGCGCCGGATTTGGCGTCGTGCTGCTTGCCGGTTCAGCCTTCGCCGATGACGCACTCAAGCTCACCGAACTCAGCCCCAACGGCGCCGATGCCTGTTTCGGCCGCGTCTATGACGCAGCGCACCTCAAGGCGCATCCGAAGCAGAAGGTGGCGCGGATCTTCTTCTACTACGGCCATGATCCGGTCAGCAGGCCGAACGAGGAGCCGGCCGCGAATTCCGACTCGTCCTACAATGCCTTCGTCGCCACCACCGTGCGCGGCGCCAAGGCGCCGGAATGGGCCGGCGGCTGGTGCAACCACGAGTCCGAGGACGGCAAGACCGGCCCGATCCATTGCGGCATGGATTGCGACCGCACCCTGGCCTCGCTGAAAGTCGATGACAAGGGACGCCTGATCCTCACCGACGTGCAGCCAGATCTCTATCTCGACGCCGGGTCGGAAGAAGAACTGGGCGCAGCCGAATATGACAGGCAGGCGCTGGGCAAGGAGGACGACAATTTCCGCCTCGACCCGATGCTGGCCGCGACCTGCAAGGCGGAGTTCGCGCGCATCGATCCGATCGACCCGGCGCTCGGCCCGCCGCTGCGCGAGCGGCTGAAGCCGGACCAGGCCTTCTGCTATGGGCGCGACTACGATGCGGCCCATCTCGTTGCGCATCCCGACCAGCTGACGCAGTCGATCCGGGTTTTCCGCGGATCTGTCGAACTGGCGTCTTTTGCTTCAGGGGGCGACGCTGCCAACTGGCCCGACGGCGCCGACATTGCCGTCACCGTCACCACGCGGCAGAAATCGGCTGAGGTGACGCAGACCTATACCTGCCAGGGCGAGGCCGACCAGTGGCGCTGTGCGGCGAGTTCGAAGATGAGCGACTTCTCCTGCGACATCGCGCAGAAGGAGATTTTCCTCAAGCGCGGCGCCGACGGCACGATGATGCTGGCCAATCCCAACAGCAGCCTGGCGATCGTCGACCTGTGTTCGAAGGCCGCCGACGGCAAGACGAAGTCCGACGACAAGGTCTACCGGCTGCAGCCGATGCCGCAATCGGCCTGCGCACCGTGAGCTGAAGGGCATCAGGCGAAGGGCACGGCCGTCGTGCCCTTCGGCAGCTTCGCCTCGTCGTCGGGCTCGACATGGATGGTGACGCGCACCGAGGGGATTTCGACCTTCAGCGCGTCCTCGATACGGTCGCAGATGACATGGCTGGCGCCGACCGACATGTCCGCGTCGACGACCAGATGGAATTCGATGAAGGTGGCGCGGCCGGCAATGCGCGTCTTGAGGTCATGCACTTCAAGCGCGCCCTTGCAATTGGCCGAGATGACGTCGCGGATGCGCATGTGCGCCTGCGTGTCGACGGCGCGGTCCATCAGGCTGTCCATCGACGAGCCGATGACATGCCAGCCCTGCCACAGGATGTTCAGCGCCACGAGGACGGCCAGTGCCGGGTCGACGATCTGCCAGCCGGTGAGGACTGCCCCGACCAGGCCGCCGAAGACGCCGATCGAAGTCACCACGTCGGTCACGATGTGGTTGCCGTCGGCGACCAGCGCCGGCGACTTCTCGGCCCTGCCGGTGCGGATCAGCGTCCAGCCCCAGAAGGCATTGATCACCGTGGCGACGCCGTTGACGGCAAGGCCTTTCCAGGGCTGTTCGAGCGGCGCCGGCATCTGCCAGGAGCGCCAGACCTCGTTGAGGATCAAAAGCGCGGCGAGAACGATCAGCACGCCTTCGAGCACCGCCGAGAAATACTCGGCCTTGTGATGGCCGAAGGGATGGTCCTGGTCGGCCGGCTTGTGGCTGACCTGGATCGCCCAGAAGGCGGCGACCGAGGCAATGACGTTGACGATCGATTCCAGCGCGTCCGAATAGAGCGCCACGGAACCGGTGATGTACCAGGCGGCGAGCTTCAGGCCGAGCACGATTGCGGCAATGACGATCGACCAGAAGGCAAGGTTGGCGACCTTGCGCTTCGCGGCCGCCTTGGCCGCCATCGCCATCGTGTTCTCGGCTTCGGCCATGGTCGTCAGGCGGCCTTTTCCTTGGCCTTGCGCGGCAGGTGGGCGACGACGTTCTCGATGATGCGCATGCCGGCATTGTGGCCGAGCGTCATGATCGATTCCGGGTGGAACTGCACCGCGGCAATCGGCTCCTTGCGGTGCTCGAAGGCCATGATGACGCCGTCCTCGGTCTCGGCCGTGACAATGAAATCATCGGGCAGGCGCACTGGATCGGCGAAGATCGAGTGATAGCGGCCGACGGTGACTTCCTTGGGCAGGCCGGAGAAGATGATGCCCGGCTTCGAAACGCGGATGCGCGACGGCTTGCCGTGCATCGGCACATGCAGTTGCCGCAGTTCGCCGCCATAGGCCTCGGCCAGCGCCTGCAGCCCAAGGCAGACGCCGAAGATCGGCAGCTCACGGGCGCGGGCTCGTCTGATGGTCGCGGCGCAATCGAAATCCTTCGGCGTGCCAGGGCCGGGCGACAGCACGACAAGGTCGGGCTTCAGCCGGTCGAAAACCTCTTCGGGGACCGGCGTGCGTACGGTCGAGACATTGGCGCCGGTCTGGCGGAAATAATTGGCCAGCGTGTGGACGAAGCTGTCCTCGTGGTCGACGAGCAGGATGTTGACGCCGTCGCCGACGCGGGCGGTGGTGCGCTCGGTGCTGGCGGAGTTGCCTGTCTTGGCGTCGCGGATGGCGGAGAGCATGGCGGATGCCTTCAGTTCGGTTTCGGCTTCTTCTTCCTCGGGAATGCTGTCGAAGAGCAATGTGGCGCCGGCGCGCACCTCGGCAATGCCGTCCTTGATGCGGATGGTGCGAAGGGTGAGGCCGGTGTTCATGTCGCCGTTGAAATTGACCATGCCGATCGCGCCGCCATACCAGGCGCGCGGGCTTTTCTCGTTCTGCTCGATGAAGCGCATGGCCCATAGTTTCGGTGCGCCGGTGACGGTGACCGCCCAGGCATGCGACAGGAAGGCATCGAAGGCATCCATGCCTTCGCGCAGCCGGCCCTCGATGTGATCCACTGTGTGGATCAGGCGCGAATACATCTCGATCTGGCGGCGGCCGATGACGCGCACCGAACCCGGCTCGCAGACCCGCGACTTGTCGTTGCGGTCGACGTCCGAGCACATGGTCAGCTCGGATTCGTCCTTCTTAGAGTTGAGCAATTTCAGGATCTGCTCGGAGTCCGAAATGGCGTCGTCGCCGCGCTTGATGGTGCCTGAGATCGGGCAGGTCTCGACACGGCGGCCGTTGACGCGCACGAACATCTCCGGCGAGGCGCCGATCAGGTATTCGCCTTCGCCCAGATTGATGAAGAAGGAATAGGGCGAGGGATTGATGGCCTTCAGCTTGCGCGAAATCTCGGACGGCTGCGTCTCGCAGCGCTCATAGAACATCTGGCCGGGCACGACCTCGAACAGGTCGCCGCGCTTGAACGAATCCATAGCCTTGCGAACCAGATTGGCGTACTCGCCCGGCTCATGGTCGCCGCGCGGCGGGATGCGGTCGGCGGTCTTGAACGGCTCGGCGATTTCATCGCGCGCCAGTCCCTCGGTCGAAAACCCGTCGCCGGCATAGTCGTAGCGGTCGGTCCAGGCCTTGGCCGAATAATGGTCGACGACGAGGATTTCGTCGGGCAGGAACAGGACGAGGTCGCGCTGGCTTGGCTTGCGCTCGAGCTTGTAGTCGACCGGGTCGAACTGGAAGGCGAGGTCGTAGCCGAAAGCGCCATAGAGGCCGAGATTGGCGTCTTCCTCGGTCTTGAACAGAGCGGTGATGGCGCGCAGCACGGTGAAGACGGAGGGGACGCGGCTGCGTTCCTCCTCGGTGAAGACACGGCCGGGTTTCGCGACCTCGAGGCGGATGAGTTTCTTCGAGTTCTCGGCGATGGCGACATCGGCCAGGCCGCCGAGCGCCTTGCCGATGACCGGCAACAGCGCCTCGCCACGGCCGCTCAGCGCCTCGATGCGGACAGTGCGGCCACGTGCCGAGATCACCAGCGGCGGATCGATGATGGCGGTGTCCCAGCGCGTATAGCGGCCGGGATATTCATAGTTCGAGGAAAACACGGCGCCCCGGCGCGCATTCAGCCCGTCGACGTAGGCGTCGATGGCGCCCGCATAGGGCCGGTCGTGGCGCTCGCGGGTGATGGTGATGCCACCCGCCGTCACGAAACTTTCCGCCCCGTTCTCCAGAACCTTCATCGTCATTGCCGTCTCCATCAGCTTCTTGGGGCAACGGACCCGGGAATGGCTTGAAAAAACAAATGGCCGCCCGGACATTCCGTTGCGGCCACCCTCTATTTTCACGCGTACGCGTTCGAACAGGCCGCTGTCAGCAGGCCCACCACCAAATGGTCTTGGTCGAACGCATGTTCATGGCGAAATCCATAGCTGCGAAAAACCGGATGCGCAACAGGTTTGAAAAGTCTGTTCAGTGGCTGTCGCTTCCGCAAGTCATGGCACATCGCCAGAGCCGGCGGTGCCGTCTACCTTGGCATCCAACAACAGCAACACGGGATAGACCTCAATGACCGAGCAGATCGACCGCGCACGGACGTTCCATTCCCTCCACGTGAAGGGAAACCCGATCGTTCTCTACAATGCCTGGGATCCGGGCTCGGCGAAGATCGTCGAGAAAGCAGGGGCCAAGGCGATCGCCACGGGGAGTTGGCCGGTGGCGGCTGCCTTTGGATATGCCGATGGCGAGAAAATCCCGCTGGAGCTGGCGCTCGACAACATCAAGCGTATCGTCGCTGCCGTCGATTTGCCGGTGACCATGGATCTCGAGGGTGGCTACGGCGTCGATCCGGAAACCGTCGCCCGCACCGTGACGCGTGCCGTGCAGGCCGGCGCCATCGGCTTCAATTTCGAGGATCAGATCGTCGGCGGCACCGGCCTGCACGACATCGCGGTGCAGGTGAAGCGGATCGAAGCCGCGGCGGCGGCGGTCAAGGCCTCGGGCATCCCGGCCTTCCTCAACGCCCGCACCGACATCTTCCTCAAGGCGAAACCGGATGCGCACGACAAGGCGTTGCTCGACCAGGCGATCGAACGGGCGCATGCCTTTGAAAAGGCCGGAGCGAACGGCTTCTTTGCGCCGGGCCTTGGCGATGAGGGCTTGATCGAGGCGCTCTGCAAGGCAATTGCGCTGCCGGTCAACATCATCGCGCTGGCGCATGTGCCGCCGCGCCAGCGGCTGGCGGAACTCGGCGTCGCCCGCATCAGCCACGGCCCGGTGCCATACCGGCAGATGGCCGAATGGCTCGAGGCGAAGGCGCGGCAGGCCATTTCGGGATAGGGCATTCTGATATTCAGGTGATGCCGGCCTGCAAATGGCGGTTTCCTGCGCTTCCGGTGCTCACGTACTTTACGTACGCTCCGCTCCGGTTCTCGGAACCCACCATTTTCGACTCGGCCTGACCTAATCTCAACACGCCCTTGAGCTTTGCGATTTAAGGTCTGCACTCAGTCTTCCAGTGTCCCCGACCGCGCGTCGGCGCTTTTGCTGTCGCCGACCAATTTCAAAAGATCCTCGCCGGCGCGGATGATGCGGCGCGAGCGGCGGGTCAGGATGATGCCGTCCTGCGGCGCGAGGACTTCGGTGCGGCCATCGGTTTCACCCGGTGCGTGGACGATGGTGGCGAGCCGCGCGCCCTTGGCGACGCGGTCGCCGGGCTTCACGTCGTAAAGCACGGCACCCGCCCGGGGCGCCGGCATCATCTCGATGTTTTCCAACGGTGCCACGACGCCAGTGAAAGGACCGGGTGCGGGCAGGGTGGTATCGGCGATCACGCCGCGCGCCACCAGCAGCCGGTAGAGGCCTTCGGCGTCGGCAGCGGCCAAGGCGCTGTCGATATCGAGTATGCCGCGATATTCGACCGTGGTGACGACGCGACGGTCGAGTTTCGCCACGTCGTCGGGAACGTTCTGGTAGGGCATGATCGAGGCGCCCTCGAACGTGCCGTCGGTGTCCTCGCTCCACAGCATGACCGCATCGACGCCCATGGCGGCGGCACAGTCGGCCATCGCCGGCCACAGGCTGGTGTGGACATAGAGATAGGCGAGGCCCTCGTCGTCGCAGTGCAGGTCGAGCACGATGTCGTGGCCGAGCGACAGCTGCACCAGCCGGGTCTTCAGCCGCTGGTCGACGGTGCCAAGGGTGGTGTCGGGCAAGAGTGCAGCGTCGGGTGCGGCAAGCAGCGGAAAGTCGCGATTGAAATTGGTGCGGGTGCCGAGATGGAAGCGGCCCTGATGCTCGCCGAAATGATATTGCGCCCGGCCGATCGGGTTGGCCCAGGGCACGATGGTGATGTCGCCCTTGATGCGGCCTTCGGCTTCTGCCTTGACCAGCATCGGCACCAGCGCGTCGATGGCGACGACGCCCGGCAATTCACCGGCGTGGAGCGCCGCCTGCAGATAGGCTGACGGAGCCGCCTTGTCGGTTCCGGCCAAGCTAAACAGCGGAAATTCGTAGGAAACACCTTCGCTTTCGCCGGCGATGCGCTCGATCGATTTCTGCATGACTTTCCTCCATCAAGACCGACAGGACATGCAATCCGAAGGGGCCGATGTCGATTGGTCCAGCTTGCCGCGCTATGGGCGCAAGCGGTTATTCTGCCGGAGCCTGAACAGCGACGACAGGCGTGCGCCGATCCAGCGTCTGCGACAGCACCGCGACGATGACCGCAAGCAGCGCCAATGCCGCGCCGACCAGCGGCAGGTTGGCATAGGAAACGCCCGCGGAAAGGGCTGCGCCGCCGATCCAGGCGCCGCCGGCATTGCCGACATTGAAGGCGCCCTGGTTCAGCGTGGCGGCGAGGTTCGGCCCTTCGGAAGCCGCCTCGACGACGCGGATCTGCAGCGGCGGCACGACGACGAAGATCAACAGGCCCCACAGGAAGACGATGCTGATGGCGACGCTGGCGATAGCGCCAAACTGCATGAAGCCGACAAACAGGAGCGCCAGCAACAGCAGCGTGCCGATGACGGTCGGCATCAATTTCCAGTCGGCCAGCCTGCCGCCGATGATGTTGCCGATGGTCATGCCGGCGCCGAACAGCAGCAGCACCCAGGTGACGGCTGAAGTGGACAGGCCGGAGACGTCGGTCAGATAGGGCTTAATGTAGGTGAAGACGGCAAACAGGCTGGCCGAGGCAAGGGCGGCGATCAGCATCGCCAGCCAGACCTGCAGCTTGCCCAGCACGCGCAGCTCGCCACGCAGACCGCCACCGCTCGGTTCGGTGACGTCGGATGGCACCAGCCAGGCGATGCAAGCGACCGAGATCAGGCCGATGCCGACCACGGCCAGGAAGGTGGCGCGCCAGCCGAAGGTTTCGCCAAGCGCGGTGCCGGCGGGCACGCCAAGGATGTTGGCCAGCGTCAGCCCGGCGAACATCAGCGCGATGGCGCTGGCGCGCTTGTTGCGCGGCACCAGGCTGGCGGCAACGACCGAGCCGATGCCGAAGAACGCGCCGTGGCCGAAGGCGGTGAAGACGCGCGCGGCCATCAGCATCCAGTAGTTGGGTGCGATGGCGCAAAACAGATTGCCGACGACGAACAGCGCGGCGAGACCGACCAGCACCGGCTTGCGCGGCAGATGCGCGGTGGCCATCGCCACGATTGGCGCGCCGAAGACGACGCCCAGCGCATAGCCGGTGACCAGCAGGCCCGCCGAAGGGATGGACACGCCGAGGTCGGCGGCGACCTCCGGCAGCAGGCCCATGATGACGAATTCGGTGGTGCCGATGCAGAAGGACGCGATGGCAAGCGCAAGGATCGGCAAGGGCATGGAACGTCCAGACTGAATCGGTTCAATTCCAGAATGAACGCGGAGCCGTGCTACGGGCAATATGCATTGCTGCAATGCAGCAATGCATATTGTCGAGAGCTTGGCTCGAGTGCCTCACGCCAGCGGCTTCAGCTCCTGGGCGATGGTGGGCAGCAGTTCCGAGACATTGGGGTGGATGTGCACGGCACGCGCCAGCGTGTCGACGGGCGCCTTGGCGTACATCAGGTCGAGCACGCTGTGCACCGCCTCGTCGCCACCCGGGCCAAGCACCGAACAGCCGAGGATCTCCCTGGTGTCGGCGTCGACGAGGATCTTCATGAAGCCTTGTGTCTCACCCTTTTCGACGGCGCGGCCGACGCGGGTCATCGGCCGCTGGCCGACCAATGCGCGGCGGCCGGATTTCTTCACCGCGGCCTCGGTCATGCCGCAGCGGCCGAGCGGCGGGTCGATGTAGAGCGCGTAGGCTTCGATGCGGTCGCTGACCTTGCGCGGGTCATCGTCGAGCAGGTTGGCGGCGACGATCTCATGGTCGTTGTAGGAGGTGTGGGTGAAGGCGCCCTTGCCGTTGCAGTCACCCATCGCCCAGATGCCGGGCACGCTGGTGCGCAGCTGGTCGTCGACGGTGACGAAGCCGCGCCGGTCGACCTCGACGCCGGCCCTGTCGAGGCCGAGATCGTCGGTGTTGGGTGTGCGCCCGAGTGCCAGCAGCACATGCGAGCCGACCGCTGGAGGTTTGCCGGCGGAAAAGGTCACGGCAATGTCGTCACCCTGTTTGGCGAAAGCGATGTCGTCGGAGCCGAGATGGACTGTAATGCCTTCGTTTTCGAGGATCGACAGGATGGCGGCCGAGACATCCTCGTCCTCGCGGCCGGTCAGGCGCGGGCTCTTTTCGATAATGGTGACTTCCGAGCCGAAGCGGCGGAACATCTGCGCGAATTCGAGCGAGATGTAGCTGCCGCCGACGACGATGAGATGGCGCGGCAGCACGTCGAGATCCATCATCGAAGAGTTGGTCAGATAGTCGATGTCGTGGATGCCCGGCAGGTCCGGCACCGAGGCGCGGCCGCCGGTGTTGAGGAAGATCTTCCCGGCGGTCAGAAGCTCATCGCCGACGCGCACCGTGTTGGCGGATTCGAAGCGCGCATGGCCGCGATAGAGCGTGCATTTGTCCATGCCGGCGATCCAGGTTTCGAGCCCGGCGCGGGCGTCGTTCGACACCTTGTCCTTGCGCGCCTTGATCGCTTTGTAGTCGACGCCGACGGGGCCGCTGAGCGTCACGCCATAGTCGGCGGCGCGGCGGGCGAGGTGCGCGGCATAGGCGCTGGCGACCATGGTCTTGGTCGGCATGCAGCCGGTGTTGACGCAGGTGCCGCCGACCAGCTTGCGCTCGATCAGCGCCACGCTCATGCCGGCCGCGTTCAGCCGACCGGCCAGCGGAGGGCCGGCCTGTCCGGCGCCGATGATGATGGCGTCGAAGGTTTTCGCCGTCATGCCACCGCCGCTACGATCAGCAGGCCACCGATGATTGCCACCGCGTCTTCGATGAAGGCGGCGGGCGGATCCTTGCCGAACGCGGCCGCCAGCCTGCCACGTGCTTCAGCACCGCCGAGCGTGCCGATGACAGCGCCGATGGCGCCGGCGATCAGGCCGCCGATGGTGGCGCCGCCGGTCGCGCCGATCACGGCGCCGGTGAAGGCGCCAATGATGATGCGGGCGCCGAATTGCTGCGGCACTTTGCGGCTCGGCGTCGACGGCAGCTGGTCGGTGACCAGCTCGGCGATGGCCAGGATGGTGAAGATGCCGACAGCGGCCCAGTGGCTCATGAAGCTGGCCCATGTGCCGGCGACCGGCAGCCAGCCGAGATAAGCGCCCCAGGCGACGGCGGCGGGCGCGGTCATGGCGCGAAGACCGGCAATGACGCCGATCAGAAGTGCTAGAATATACAGCATGGTCGATCCCCTCATCGCCGGACGGACGTCCAGCAAGGGGCAGGCTAGCATAGGCCGGGCATTTGACCAGCACATGACCCCGCAAAATCGGGACGGATTCTTGCGCCCGGTGTTGCCGAGACGCTGGCACTTTCCCGTCCATTGCAAGTGTGCTTTGGCAAGGACCTCACAGGGAGACGCCGTCATGACGGAAAGCGAGCGCGCGAAGATGGCGGCCGGCAAATGGTACACCTGCCTCGACGGCGAACTGGAAGCCTTGCGCGTCACGGCGCGCGACGCGGTGTTCGAGCACAATTGCCTGCCGCCCCGGCAGCGCGGAAACCTCGGGCCGGGCTTGAAAGCACTGCTCGGCGGTGTGGGCGAGGGCGCCCGCATCGAGGCGCCGTTCCACTGCGCCTATGGCTTCAACATCTTTCTTGGTGACGGCGTCTTTCTCAATGCCGGTTGCACCATCCTCGACACGGCAAGCGTGCGCATCGGCAGGGGAACGCTGCTCGGCCCCAATGTGCAGATCTACTGCGCCGAGCATCACCAGGAGGCCGCCGGGCGGCAAGCGGGACTGGAGATCGCCAAGCCGGTCGAGATCGGCGCCTATGCCTGGATCGGCGGTAGTGCGATCATCCTTGGCGGCGTCAGCATCGGCGAGGGCGCCATCGTCGGCGCCGGCGCGGTGGTGACGCGCGACGTGCCTGACAACGCCACGGTGGTCGGCAATCCGGCGCGGGCGGTCAAGCGCGGCTGACGCTACGCGGGGGAAACCGGATCGTCGCTTCAAAGCCGTCTTGCCGGCCGGATGCCGGCGAGTTCAGAACCAGCGTCGCATCGATCTGTTGCAGGATCCGGCTGACGATTGCCAACCCGAGGCCCGATCCCTCGGCGCGCGTTGCGCCGCGTTCGAACCGCTTGATCAGGCTGCCTGGGGCTGGAACCACCGGGCCTTGGTTGATCACGTCAAGTCGGGCGTCTTCGTCGATGCGCACGACAACCTCTCCACCTTCGGGGCCATGCCGCAAGGCATTCTCGACAAGGTTGCGCAGGACGATGGCCAGTGCATCGGTGTCGATCGCGGCCAGCGCCTTGCCTTTCACCGGCATCTCGAGGCGTAGGCGGCCCTTGTTTTCGCTGTGCTGTTCAAAGTCTTCGACCACCAATGCCGCGACCGCGGCAAGATCGGCTGACTTGCCGGCGACCGCTACTCCGGCATCGGCTCGCGCCAGCTGCATCAGCTTTTCCGACAGGTCGGCGAGGTCGGAGAGGGCACGCTTGATCTGGCGGGGGCGTTTTCGCGAGGCCTCGTCGGGAGCTTCGGCAATCAGACGCTCCGTCTGGGCCAGCGCGCCGGCGATCGGCGTGCGCAATTCATGCGCGGCATTGGCGGTGAATTCTCTTTCGGCGTCGAGCGCCATATTGAGGCGCCACATCAGGCTGTTGACCGACTTTGCAATGGCGGCAAGTTCCGAGGGCAGGTCTTCTGTGCGGATCGGAGCGAGGTTGTCACCGTGACGGGCGCTGATCTCGCCGCGTAGTGTCGAAATCGGCCTCAGGAAACGCGCCAGGGTCAGCCAGGCGACAAGCGCGCTCAACGGAATGAGGATGACCATCGGTATCAGGAAGCCAGTGGCGGCTTCGAGCGTCTCCTCATTGCGTCGTGAATCGAGCTCGGCGACCTGGATGAAAACCGTGCCGCTGACCGCCGGCTCGGTGTAAATGCGCCAGCCGGCGGCCTCCGAAAAGCCCTGTGCGAGTTCAGCCGTGAGCGGCTCCGCGGGAGCATTGTAGGAGTGTATGAGAACACGGCCGCCGCCGTCCCGCACCTGGAAGATGAGGCGACCACCGCCATTGTCCGAAACGGCCTCTGCCAGCCTGCGCGGCGATTGCGAAACCTCGCGCTCGAAAAGATCGTCGATGACCAGCGGCAGCAGCCGGCGGGCCGCTTCCTGCATGGAACTGTCCATGGCTTCGTTGATTTCACGATGCAGGGTAATGCTTCCCGTGCCGGCTGCGACCAGCCCGAAGGCGACCGTGACCAGGATCAGCGAGGCAACGAGGCGACCGGCAAGGCTGTCGAAGAACCTCATGGGAATGCCAGGCGGTAGCCTAGCCCTCTTACGGTCGTGAGGGCCTCGCGCCCGATTTTCTTGCGCAGCCGGCTGACATAGACTTCGACGGTGTTGCTTTCGATCTCCGCGCCGAAGGCATAGAGCGCATCCTCGATCTGGTTCTTGCCGACGGTCATGCCGGGCCGGCGCAAAAATTGCTCCAGCACCGCCCATTCGCGGGACGTCAGAATGGCCTCCCTGCCGTTCACGACGACTCGGCGGGCGGCCTGGTCGATTTCAACCGGCCCGAGCCGGATCAAGGGATTGGGGTTCCCTGCATAGCGGCGCGCGACCGCGGCAAGGCGCGCGGATAGTTCGCCGAGATCGAACGGCTTGACCAGATAGTCGTCCGCTCCGGAATTCAGCCCTTCTATCCGGTCGGAGAGCTGGTCGCGCGCGGTCAGGATGATGACTGGCGTGTCGGTGCCTTCACGGCGCAGCGCTTTCAGGAATTCGAGCCCCTTGCCATCAGGCAGATGCAGGTCGAGCAGGACGAGTTCATAGGAGACGACATGCAGGTGATCGCCGGCATCGCCAAGCGTCGTGCTCCAGTCCACGGCATGGCCGTCGGCGGCGATATGATCGCGCACCGCCTCGCCCAGCACGGGGTCGTCTTCGATAAGCAGAACGCGCACCTTGCCTCCGTGTTCAGCAACACGCCGTCTCCATGCGCAACAAGGCTGACAGGAACCTGAATGAAAGCCAACTGCGGCTTTTGAACGATCCGATACGCGTTCAGGCTGCTGTCAGGTTTCACGGTCAGGGTCCGCGACATCGGAATTGGCCGATGGAGAAAACAAGATGAAGACTTTGATCCTGACCGCGCTGGTGATGGCTGTTGCCGGACCGGCTTTCGCTGCCGACAAATGCGATGTGCCGACCGACCAGTGGCAGCCGCGTGAAGCGCTGCAGAAGAAGCTTGAAAGCGAGGGCTGGAAGGTCCGCAGCATCAAGACGGAAAACGGCTGCTATGAAGCCAAGGCCCTCGATGCCAACGGCAAGAAGCTGGAAGCCGTGTTCAATCCCAAGACGCTCGAGTCGGTCGGCGCCGATTCCGACGACGGTTGATCGCCATGAACGCCACCGTTTCGACACGGGAAACCTCGGTCGAGTCGACACGGGAACAATTGGTCAAGGTCTGGAGCCCTTACGTCCGCCTCTTTCACTGGTCGCTGGTCCTGTGCGTTGCGGTGGCGTGGCTTTCTTCCGGCGAAATCATGAAGGTGCATGAACTGGCCGGTTACAGTGCGGGGGTCTTGATAGCCTCACGGCTGATCGCCGGGCTGGCGGGATCGGGATACACACGCTTCCGTCAGTTCGTACGTGGGCCGCGCACGGTGAGCTTGTACATAGCCGATGTGGCGCAGGGTCTCGAAAGGCGCTATCTCGGCCACAACCCTGCCGGCGGCGCGATGGTGCTGGCGCTTCTGGCCTGCGTGGCGGGAATTGCGCTTACCGGCTGGATGCAGACCACCGATGCCTGGTGGGGCGTGGCCTGGGTGGAGGACACGCACAAGATTCTGGGCAATGGAATTCTCGTGCTCGTTGGGCTTCATGTCGGCGGCGTACTGCTGGCCAGCCTGCGGCATCATGAGAATCTGGTTCGCGCCATGCTGACCGGCCGCAAACGCGCGCCATCGTCGGAAGACGTCGCATGACTGTCTGGATCAGGGAATACCCAAGGCGCCGCAGTGATGCGGCGCCTTTGGCCGTTCTCTATCATCAGGCGTGTGCCATTGGTTCGTCCTGATCGGCCCGCCTGGAGAACTCACGCCGGTATTGCGCCGGCGACGTCTTGAGACGCGCCGAAAAATGCTGGCGCAGCGACGTGGCGCTGCCGAAGCCGGCTTCGAAGGCCACCATGTCCATCGACTTCTCGGTCGCTTCCAGCAACCGTTGCGCCAGTTCGATCCGCTGGCTGGTCAGCCAATCGCCGAAACTGCTGCCGATCGATTTCTGAAAGCGGCGGGTGAAGGTGCGCCGTGTCAGGCCGGCGGCTTCGGCAACGCGGTCCAGGCTGTGCGCCTCGCCAAGCGTCGCGCGAACCGCGTCGAGCGCCTGGGTGAACCGGTCGGCGGCAGCACTTTTTGCCACCGGATGCTCGATGAACTGCGCCTGCCCGCCTTGCCGATGCGGCGAAAGCACGATCTGGCGGGCGAGCCGGAGTGCTGCTTCCGCACCGTAGCGGGCGCGCACGATGTGGAGGCAACAGTCGAGGCCGGCCGCGACGCCGGCCGATGTCACGACATCGCCATTGTCGACATAGAGCACCGTGGCATCGACGGCGATGTCGGGATGGAGTTCTTGCAGCCGCTCGGAATAGGCCCAGTGCGTCGCGGCGCGACGGCCTGACAGCAGCCCGGCCGCCGCAATGGCAAAGGTTCCGAGGCACAGGCCGACAATCAACGTGCCATGCCCGTGTGCTCTGCGTAGCGCCTCCATCAACACTGGCGCAGGCGCCTCGCCGAGATGATGCCAGCTTGGGATGATGACGATGTCGGCGCCGTCGAACCCTTCGAGCCCATGCGGCGCGGCAACCGTCAGTCCGGCTTCGGTGTGGATCGGGCCGGCCTTGACCGCGCAGATGCGGAACTCGAAGCGCGGCAGCCCAAGCGCCGTCCTGTCCTCGCCGAACACCAGGCATGGCACGGAGAGATGGAATGGGCTGATGCCGGCGAAGGCCAGGACGGCAACGATCGGATCGGTCATGGTGCTTCCAGCAAGTGAAAGTGAATTGTCCCAATTCTTTCGAATGATGTCAATCGGGACACTTTCGGTCGTTTGGCGACCCACCTATTTTCGGCCCATCGCATTCAAGCCGGAAAGGAAAACATCATGTCCGACCCAGTCAAAACCGCACCGCGCCGCGCTCTCATCGTCGTCGACGTCCAGAACGATTATGATGGCGGCAATCTCGCGATCAAGCATCCGCCGTTCCGCGACAGCGTCGTCAATGTGGCCCAGGCCATGGATGCGGCCGCCGCCGCCGGCGTCAAGGTGGTGGTGATCAAGCAACTGGCACCCGAGACATCGCCAGTTTTCGCCAAGGGCAGCCATGGCGCCGAACTGCATCCCGAGATAGCGAGGCGAAGCCGCGACCACTATGTCGAAAAGACCATGCCAAGTGCCTTCACCGGCACCGATCTCGAAGACTGGCTGCGCGCTAACGCCATCGATACGATCACGGTCGTCGGCTACATGACGCATAATTGCGACCTGTCGACCATCATCCACGCCGTGCATATGGGCTTCGCCGTCGAGTTCCTGTCCGACGCCACCGGCTCGCTGCCCTATGCCAACAGCGCCGGCTACGCCTCGGCCGAGGAGATCCACCGTGTGGTGACGATCATCTTGCAGTCGCGCTTCGCGGCGGTGCTCAAGACCGGCGAATGGATCGAGTGCCTGAAGACGGGCGTGCTGCCCGAGCGCGACACGATCTATACGTCCAACCAGCGGGCGCTGGCGCGCAGCGCCGCGTAGCCAGGTTTGTCCTCGGAAAGCAGAAAGGGCGGCCAGTAGCCGCCCTTTCAAGTCTCGCAACGATCTTGAAATTCTCAGAACAGGCCTTCGATCTGGCCCATCTCGTTGAGGAAGATCTTCTCTGAGGACGGCGCCTTGGGCAGGCCGGGCATGGTCATGACCTCGCCGCAGATGATGACGACGAAGCCGGCACCAGCCGACAGCCTGACCTCGCGCACCGGCACGGTGTGGCCGGTCGGCGCGCCGCGCAGGTTCGGGTCGGTCGAGAACGAATACTGCGTCTTGGCCATGCAGACCGGCAGGTGGCCGTAGCCGGCTTGCTCCCAGGCGTGCAACTGGTCGCGCACCGACTTGTCGGCGATCGCTTCCGAGCCGCGATAAATGCGCTGGACGATGGTGTTGATCTTCTCGAACAACGGCATCGCATCGGGGTAGAGCGGTGCGAACTGCGAGGCGCCGGATTCGGCCAGCGCCACCACCTTGTTGGCGAGTTCCTCGATGCCGGCCGAGCCGTTGGCCCAGTGCTTGCACAGGATCGCCTCTTCGCCCATCGAAGCGACATAGTCCTTCATCGCCTGGATCTCGGCGTCGGTGTCGGAATAGAAGTGGTTGATCGCCACCACCGCCGGCACGCCGAACTGGCGGATGTTCTCGATGTGGCGGCCAAGGTTGGCGCAGCCCTTCTTCACCGCCTCGATGTTTTCCTTGCCGAGGTCTTCCTTCTTGACGCCGCCGTTCATCTTCATGGCGCGCACGGTGGCGACGATGACGGCCGCCGCCGGCTTCAGGCCAGCCTTGCGGCACTTGATGTCGAAGAACTTTTCCGCGCCGAGATCGGCGCCGAAGCCGGCTTCGGTGACGACATAGTCGGCAAGCTTGAGCGCCGTCGTGGTGGCGACGACCGAGTTGCAGCCATGCGCGATGTTGGCGAACGGGCCGCCATGCACGAAGGCCGGGTTGTTTTCCAGAGTCTGCACCAGGTTCGGCTGCATGGCGTCCTTCAACAGCACGGCCATGGCGCCGTCGGCCTTGAGGTCGCGGGCATAGACCGGCGACTTGTCACGGCGATAGGCGACGATGATGTCGCCGAGGCGCTTCTCGAGGTCCTTGAGGTCGGTCGACAGGCACAGGATGGCCATGACTTCCGAGGCGACGGTGATGTCGAAGCCGCCCTCGCGCGGAAAGCCGTTGGCGACGCCGCCGAGCGAACAGATCATCTCGCGCAGCGCGCGGTCGTTCATGTCCATGACGCGGCGCCAGACGACGCGGCGGGTGTCGATGCCGAGCTCATTGCCCCAGTAAATGTGGTTGTCGATCAGCGCCGACAAAAGGTTGTGCGCCGTGGTGATGGCGTGGAAGTCGCCGGTGAAGTGGAGGTTCATGTCCTCCATCGGCACGACCTGTGCGTAGCCGCCGCCGGCTGCACCGCCCTTGACGCCGAAGTTCGGACCGAGCGAAGCCTCGCGGATGCAGACGATCGCCTTCTTGCCGATGCGGTTCAGTCCGTCGCCGAGGCCGACGGTGGTCGTCGTCTTGCCTTCGCCGGCGGGCGTCGGGTTGATGGCGGTGACGAGGATCAGCCTGCCGTCCTTGTTGCCCTTCACCGACTTGATGAACTCGGCGGAAATCTTGGCCTTGTCGTGGCCGTAGGGCAAGAGGTGTTCGGTCGGAATGCCGATCTTCTGGCCGATCTCCTGGATCTGCTTCTTCTTGGCGCCGCGCGCGATCTCGATGTCGGACTTCACTTCGGCCATGACGGCTTTCCTCTGGATTGGACTGTGGAGGGGACGGGTTTGATCTCACTGGCAGGCAGGTTGGAACCGGGCGCGGGCATGTTCTAACCCTGTCGCTGCCGCGGCGTCAACTTGCATGCAACTATGTTTCCTCTAGAGAAAATTCCTCTGCGGACCGGCCGACCTGTTCTCGGGTTCTTTCCGGCTCCGTTGCGCGCCGTATAGAAGCCAGAGGACGCGCCGTTCCGCCGTCTCAAAACAGCCGCACAATGCACGGAATGCGACAGAGGCGACGGCGCAAATTCGCCATCGTCTGGCCAAAGCGCATCGCGTTCGATCGGACTCAGGCGATGCGCTTCAGGTCTTTGTTGTTGTCCCAAAACCGGGACCACTTTTGGGCGCCATGCCCTGAGCTGAACGGCGTTTACTGCGTCAGCACGTTGCTGATTTCGACCATGTTCGAGCGCACCCTGAGCACATAGAAGCCCATCGTCGTCAGATGCGTCGGCATGATCCAGCCGTCCTCGCGGCCATTGGCGATGATGAAGGGCTGGATCTTCAGCGCCGAGACGAACTGCGAGTCCATCGTGTCCCACAGGTTCTGCAGATGCTTTTCCTTGATGACGTCCTCGAAGTCGGCCTGGGCACCCTTCATCAGGCCGTAATAGCCGTAGAGCTGGCCATAGGCGAACCAGAAACGGTCGTCGGCGCGGAAGTCGAACCAGCCATTGTTGTGGTTCTCGGCGCGTTCCTTGAGGATCGCCGAGGTTGAGCCGATGTCGGATGAGATGCGGTCGATATACTGCTTCAGATTGTCGGCGCGGGCGTCGAAGGTCGCCTGGCAGGTGGCGAGGCGAGCGTTGAAGGAACGCAGCATGCGCACCGCGTCGCGGTAATAGCTTGGCGTCGGCGTCTTGGGGCCGAACGGGTTGAGGCCGAAATACCAGGTCTCCTCGTCGAACTGCAGATTGCCGCGGGCATTCTGCAGATCGCTGTCGATCTGCGAGGTGGTGCGAACGCGGCCGAGATTGTCGGCGAGTTCGGTCGCGGTGCGCCGCACCGCCTGGTTGATGCCGCGCTGGAACGAAGCCTTGTTGTCCATCCACGGCGTGTGGTCCCAGTCGATGCCGAACAGGCCGAGCTTGTAGAGGATCATCGACGAGATCCAGGCATTCTGGTTAACGTTGAAGTCGGTCAAGTCAGCGGCGATCTGGGCAATACCGGAGTTGCCGCAGGTCTTGGCGGTATCAGTGCCGGCGCCGGCGGTAACCTGTTCGCCGGCGGAGACGTTGCGCTTCTCGAACGTGTAGGTGTCGGGATAGTTCGGGTTGAAATTGTTCCACCACTGGGTGGCGTAGAAGAAGTTGGCATAGAGGCCGATCAGCACCAGCAAGGCCACACCGACCACCGCCTTGAGGATCCAGCCGCGCTGCGTATACCAGCGCCCAGCCCATAGGAACGGCCACAGGATGACGCCGATCAAGAGGCCGATACCACGGCCGATCCACTGGAAAATCCGGGTGAAGAAGTTCACGATCGGATCAAGCATGGCGATGTCACCCCCTCAGCATGATGCCAAAAAGTTGCAGACTTTTTGGGTAGCATCACACGCTAAAACAATAAGTTAGAACGAAATGACGGTTCATTTCGTTCTAGTCAGTCAGGCCATAGAGGCGTGTGCGGAACGCCACCTTGTCCTTCAAATATGTGGTTTTTAGAACGTCCACAACATGCGATCGCCAGGCGTCGCTGAAGCCGTCATAGTCCTTGTAGAAGCCCTGCTTGTTGAAGACGTAACGCGAGACGAAGTCCGACGGCACGAAATCCGAGATCAGCCGATTGGTCAGCCAGGCGTCGGGGTGATCTGATTTGGCGCGGATGACCAGGAAGCGCTGCTGCGGGAACACATCCTCGATCTTGAGGTGGCCGAGCTGGGCGATCTCGCGCTTGGCGGCGTTGAGGAAGGGAAAATTGCCGTCCCGGGTCATCAGGTCGGCATGGCTCTGGATCCAGGTCTGCAGCCAGACCTTGTCGACATCGGTCAGGTTGCGGTCGGGCTCGGCGTCGCGGATCAGCGCGCGCACCACCATTTCGGCGCGGTGCTCGAGATAGCCCGAGGCCTCGATCCAGGAGGCGCGCGGCAGCTCGATGCGGCCGGTGGTGGCGAGGAACTTGAACACCTTGTCGGCATCGTTGATCGAGAGATAGCTGACCTGCCACGGGCGCGAGCGGCGGAAGCCGGGTGCTGACGGATCGCTGATCACCGTCGTCATGTCCGGGTCGACGAACACGTAAAGACCGCCGAAATGGCTGGTCCAGTAGGCATTGTGGCGGAAGATCACCTGGTCGGGCACCAGCGCGTTCTCGCGGATGTCGCCGCAGACCTTCGCCAGTTCCACCATGCGCGTCAGCATGGCGTTGTCGCGCCAGGCGTCGGGCTCCTGCTTCAGCCGGTCGACCAGCTTGCCGAGCTCGGCGGCCTTGCCCAGCACGTCCTCGGCCGACAGCACCTTGAACTCCACCTGGCTGATCGACAGCAGGTCCTCGATGTCGTTGACCTTGGGAACGGAATCCTCGATCTCGCCGTAGATGACGTCCTTGATGGTCAGCGCGTCGATGGCGCGCTGGTTCTTGGACATGAACTCGAACATCAGCTGCGAGGTGTTGGAGAAGGCGGTGTGCACCACCGGCAGGTCGATCTGCGACGGCGTCAGGATGATGAAGCGGCGATTGACCTCGTTGGGGTCGAGATAATCGTAGTCGTCACATTCCTCGGCCACTTCGGGCGAAAAGCCGGTGCGGTCGATCTGGAAGCCCTTCAGTTTGGTGGGCTTCAAGCCGAACGCGGCCAGCGCCTTGTTGTAGCGCTGGATCAGGTGCGGCTCGTCGACCGTCAGCAACCGGCCATAGATCAGCTCATTGTCGCGCAAAAGGTCGGGTTTCTTGGCGGTCATGCGGAAAGTTCCGAGTGGCTTTGCCTGGAAAGCGTCAACGCTGACGCCCCCCTCCCCGTGAAGAACGGGGAGAGGGGGGCGTCACCGTTTGCGCCTCGGCCTTCAGCGTTGTGATTGCAGCCTGTTCGTTGACGACGAGCTTTTGCAGAGGTCGGAACATTACGCATTCCACAGCCCCTTCTTCTTCATCTCCTCCATCTCGCGCGCCGCCCGTTCGCGCAGGCGTGCGTCGCGCAGCAGTTTTTCCACCGCGGCGTCGTCGGACTTGTCGGAATAGCGGAACTCGCTGTCGGCGTAGCGGTTGATCTCCTGCATGACCATGTCCATCGAGAACGGCCCGCGCAGTTCCTCGATCATGGCTTTCTTCTCGTCATAACTCTTGTGCATGAAGGCTTCCGGCTTCTCGAACCAGTCGTCGGGAAGCTCAATGTCCATGGCGCGCATCTTGATGGCGTCGGTGACGTTCTTGATGGCGCGGCCGGTGAAGCGCGGCTCGGCATCCTTGATCAGATGCAGATAGGTGCCGATATCGGCCATCGATTTCGGCGCGCCGTTCTCCTTCATGTAGCGCTCGTAGACCTTCATCAGGCCGTCTTCCTGCGGCTTCTCGTGCTCCTCATAGGCCTCGGTCACGGCGCGCTGGATTTCCTGCGCGGCGTAGAGATCGTGGTCGCCGAGCGGGATCTTGTGGTTCTTGCCGGCAAGCAGCACGAAGATGTCGATGTAGTCGTCGCGGGTCTGCGGTCCGTCGACCAGCCAACGGGCGCCGGCACGCTGGCGCAGCGCATCGTCGACATTTTCGGGATAGTTGGAGAACATGCCGAATGCGCAGTTGCCGCGCACCACGGTGCCGGCGCCGGCGAAGGCATCCATCAAAACGCCGGTGATCTCCTGCTGGCCGGCCGAGGCGCGGTCGTCTGAACGGCGCGCCGCCACCTGGTCGATGTCGTCGATGGTGCCGAAGCCGATGACACGCGGATTGAGCACATTGTTGATGAACTGGCGGCAGTTCTGGCCCGATTTGCCCTGGTAGGACGAGATCTGGTCGACGCCGAAATTCTCGTAGGCGAAGGGATAGCCGGCGACCTGGCAGTAGCCGTTGACGAGACCGGCGATCATCTGGATCAGCGTCGTCTTGCCGGTGCCGGGCGCGCCGTCGCCGATGAAGGTGAACAGGAAGCCGCCGAGTTCGACGAAAGGGTTCAGCTCCCGCTCGAAGTCGTAGGCCATCAGCATCCTGGCGAGCTTGACCGACTGGTATTTGGCGATGTGGTTGCCGACCACCTCTTCCGGCTTCTTGAAGGTCATCACCAGTGGCTTCGAGCGCTTGCCGGGCGCGACGTCGAAACCGTCGAGGGTGAAGTCGTCCGAATCGATACGGATATGGGCGTTCTCGAACGGGCCAATGCCGTCGAAGCGGCCCTTGCGCGCCAGCAGCCCGTCGATGGCGACGCGCGCGAAGGCGCGTGCCCTGGTCGTCAGGTCGGTATCGTCGGACGAGCCCGATATCGCCTTATCGAGGCCGGCGAGGATCGATTTCACCGCATCCTGGGGCGTGTCGAACAGGAAGTCTGGCTCGGGCATGTCGTTGGGTGCCTCGCCGTCGCTGTCGATCAGCTGGAACAGATAGGAAGCGAGGCTGAAGGCCGAGATGTAGGCCGAGGCCGACAAGAGCTTCTTGAAGGTGGACGCCTCGTCGCCTTCGAGCGGGGCGCGGGTGTTCCTGGCCTGCAGGCTTTCGAGGTCCGAACCTTCGGCAAAGACGTCCGATATGGCCAGCGCAATTGCCGTGCCACGCCGGGCGCGGAACAACAGCGTGTGCTGCGGGATGGTCAGCAACTGGTCGTCGGGATGGATGGCGCCGACGGTTTTCGACAGCTCGACCTCACGCGTGCGGCGCACCGAGCCGACCGAGACGGTCGAGACGAAGCGGCGGTTGGTGCCGGCAAGCGCCGTGCCTGATTCACGCGACGGGTCTTCCAGCACGACGATGCGGGTGATGAAGCTCTGCGCGGTGGCGCGGTGCTTTTCGATCGAAGCTTCCGGAATGGTGGTCAGGCCGGTGTCCATGAAGTGTGCTCCGTGGTGTGACGGTCAGACATCTGAGATGACCTGTCCGTTGGACAGGATGTGGACCTTGTAGCCGGCAAAGACCTTCTGTGCTTCGCCGGCGGCGTAGAGCGCCTGGTAGGCTTCGTGCGGGATCAGCGCATGGTTTTCGTAGCTGGACACGCCTTGGCGCGCGGCTTCCAGGTCGTCGGTGTTGATGAAGAATTCCTGGGTCGTCTTCTCGCTCGAAAACAGCCCCTTGCGGCCGGGCTTTTCGCCCTTGG